>JACKOP010000003.1:0-300000 GCA_024234165.1 Pseudomonadales bacterium | reverse complement strand
CCACCTGGGAAGGCGGGGTGCGCGTACCGATGCTGGTCCGCTGGCCCGGCCAGATCAGGCCGGGCTCGGTGTCGAACGGCATCCAGAGTCACCTCGACATCCTGCCCACGCTGGTTGCGGCCGCCGGGGATCCGAACGTCGTCGAGGAAATGAAGGCGGGCCGCAAGGTTCACCTGGACGGCGTGAACAACCTCGACCACTGGCGCGGCAAGGCGCCTTCGGCGCGCAACTCCTTCATCTATTACAACGAGCGCGAGCTGACCGGCGTGCGCGTCGGCCCGTGGAAGGGTCACTTCAAGACCCGCGAAGGCTTCTTCGACTGGAACCGGCCGTCGGCGCTGCTGTTCAACCTGCGCATGGACCCCTTCGAGAAGCAGGACGGTGAGCGCAGCAACCGCATGGCGATGGAAAAGGCCTGGGTCGGCGGCCTGTTCCGCGACGTGATCGGCCAGCACATGCTGAGCCTGAGAGAATTCCCGCCGCGCCAGCGCGGGAGCAGCCTGATGATCGAAACCGACTGAACGATGGACCCGCGCAGCGCCATCCTCGAACTGCAGCAGCGTCTGAACCGCGAGGTGCTCGGCCAGCCGGCGCTGGTCGAGCGGCTGATCCTGGGCCTGCTGGCGAACGGGCACCTGCTGGTCGAGGGGTTGCCGGGGCTGGCGAAGACGCGCGCCGTGCGCAGCCTCGCGAACCACCTGTCGGCACGGCTTTCGCGCATCCAGTTCACGCCGGACCTGCTGCCGGCCGACATCACCGGCAGCGAGATCTACCACCACGAAGGCGAACGCGACGAGTTCCGCTTCGTTCCCGGCCCGGTCTTCGCCGACCTGGTGCTGGCAGACGAGATCAACCGCGCACCGGCCAAGGTACAGGCGGCACTGCTCGAGGCGATGGAGGAGCGCCAGGTCACTGTGGCCGGCACCACCCACGCGCTGCCGCCGCTGTTCATGGTGCTGGCCACACAGAATCCGATCGAGCAGGAAGGTACCTACCCGCTGCCGGAAGCGCAGATGGACCGTTTCCTGATGAAGCTGCGCGTCGGCTACCCCGATACCGACGCCGAGACGGCGATGCTGCGCCTGGTGCGCAGCGAGGAAAACCCGGACGGCACGCACGCCACGGCGCGCGGGCCGGCACCGCTGCCGGCGGAGGTCGTGTTCGCGGCGCGGCGCATGGTGCACGCCATCCATGTGGCACCGGCGATCGATCGCTACCTGGTCGACCTGATCCACGCCTCGCGCCACCCCGGCGCCTACGGCGACGACCTCGCCGGCTGGCTGCAGGTCGGATCCAGCCCGCGCGGCGCGATCGCGCTGGACCGGGTGGCACGTGCGCGCGCCTGGCTGATGGGCCGCGATCACGTGAGCCCGGACGATGTGCGCGCGGTGGCGCTCGATTGCCTGCGCCACCGCGTGATCCTCAGCTACGAAGCCCACGCGGGCGGCGTCGACGCCGATCGGGTCATCGGCACGCTGCTGCAGCGGGTCGCCGTCGCCTGAACCCGATGCTCCGCAGGCGCTCCACGACACCCGCCACCGTTGCGCACGGCAAGGACGGCACCGGGCTGCGCGGTGTCCACGTGGAACTGGCCGAGCTGGTGGCACTCGAGCATCGCCACCTGATGAGCGCCGCAGCGCCACACCGCCCGCTGCACAGCCTGCTGAGCGGACGTCACGGTTCGCGCATGCGCGGACGCGGCCTCGATTTCCTCGAGATGCGCCACTACCTGCCGGGCGACGACGTGCGCGCCATCGACTGGCGCGTCAGCGCGCGCACCGGGCAGCCGCACATCAGGGTCCACGCCGAAGAGCGCGACCGCCCGGTGGTGCTGGTGGTCGACCAGCGCCAGAACATGTTCTTCGCTACCCGCTGCGCGATGAAATCGGTGGTCGCGGCCGAAGCGACAGCGCTGCTCGGCTGGTCACTGCGCCGCGGCGGCGATCGCGTCGGGGCGCTGGTCTTCGACGACCACGACGCACGCTTCTTCACCCCGCACCGCGGGCGCACCGGATGGCTGCGCGTGCTCGGCGAGATCGCGCGCTGCAACCAGGCCTTGCACGCCGAATCGGCACGGCCACCGCTGCCCGCGATGCTCGACCAGGTACTCGGCCGACTGCTGCAGGGCCTGTCACCCGGCCATCTGATCGTACTGCTGTCGGACTTCGACGGCGCCGGCACGCCGAGCGATGCGCTGATCGCACGGCTCGCGCGCCACCACGAACTGCTCGCGCTGCCGGTGTGGGATCGTGGCGCGCAATCATGGCCCGAACACGGCCAGTACGTGGTCAGCAACGGGGCACTGCAGCTCGCGCTGCGCGCCGGGGACACCGCCGAACGCGAACGCCTGGCCGCGATCGCCGCGACCCACCGCCACCGCATCGAGCGCTGGCGTGACGAGCTGGGCGTGCCGATGCTCGCGCTCGTCACCGACGCAGACGTTGCCACACAACTGCAACGCGCGCTCGCCGTCGATCCCGGAATGCAGGTCCATGCCCGCTGAGACCGGACCGGCGATCGCCGGCCCTGCCGTCGACCCGCTGGCCGGGCTGCAGGATCTGGCGCTGCCGCCACCCATGCCGTGGCTGCCGCCGCAGGGGCCGGGCTGGGTCCTGCTGGCGGTCGCGCTGCTCGGCGCACTGGCGTGGCTTGGCTGGCGTCGGTGGCAGCGCTACCGCCACGACCGCTACCGGCGCGAAGCACTGGTGCAGCTCGAGCACCTGGCGGCGGCACTCGATGCGCCGCCCGCGATCGCCGAACTCTCCGCGCTGCTGAAGCGCACCGCGCTGGTCGCGTTCCCGCGCGACGCCGTGGCCACGCTCCACGGTGAGGCGTGGCGTGCGTTCCTCTGCACCAGCGGTGCACCGGGTTTTGCCGATCCGCTCTGCGCGCTGCTGTTCGACGCCGCTTACCGTGCAAGCTGCCGCTGCGATGCGGAGCAACGCGCCGCGCTGATCGCGGCTTCGCGCCAGTGGATCCTCGCTCACCGCAGCGGCGCACCTCGGGCGCAGCGCCGATGAACGGGTTCGACTTCCACACGCTCGACCCACGCGCGCTGCTGGCACAGATCGAATGGCTGTCGCCGTGGGTGCTGCTCGCGCTGCCGCTGCCTCTGCTGTTCCACCGGCTGCCGGCGTATCGGCAGCGTCGCCCGGCGCTGCGCATCGCGTTCTTCGACCTCGCCGTACAGGGAAGCGGACGCTCGGCCGGGCCCGGCGCCGTGGTGGTGCCTGCGGGCATCGCGCAGACGGTCGTGCTGACGCTGGCATGGTGTCTGCTGTTGCTGGCGCTGGCGCGCCCGGTGCGGGTCGAGCCACCGCTGACGCGCATCCAGCCGGCGCGCGACCTGCTGCTGGCGGTGGACATCTCGCCGTCGATGCGCGCGCGCGATTACGTGGACCGACAGGGCCAGCCAGCCAGCCGCATGGCGGCGGTGCGCGAGGTGCTCGACGAGTTCATCGCGCGGCGCAGCGGTGATCGCATCGGGCTGCTGTTCTTCGGCCAGGAACCCTATGTGCAGGCACCGTTCACGCTGGAACACGATACCGTGCGCGAGCTGCTCGCACAGGCCGAACCCGGCATGGCCGGTGGCCGCACCATGATCGGTGATGCACTCGGGCTCGCGATCCGCATGTTCGAGGGCAGCACGGCGCCCGCCAGGGTCGCGATCCTGCTGTCCGACGGCGTCGACACCGGCAGCCGGGTGCCGCCGCTGAAGGCGGCCGGCTTCGCCGCGCGCGCGGGCATCGGTGTGCACACCATCGCGATCGGCGATCCACAGGCGGTCGGCGAGGACCGGGTCGATCTGGACACGCTGGCGGAGATCGCCCGCCTCAGCGGCGGGCGGGCGTACCGCGCCGAAGACCGCCGCAGCCTGGAGGCGGTGTACCGCGCGCTGGACGCACTGGAGCAGCAGAACTTCGCGACGCTGTCGTGGCGTCCGCAACGACCGCTCTACCCGTGGCCGCTGGCCGCCGCGCTCGGCCTGCTGCTCGGCTGGCAGCTGTTCGGCGCGCTCGTCGCCGTGTTGCGCAATCGGGTGGAGCGCCGGTCGGCGCCGCCTGTACGGGAGGCACCATGAACGGCGCCTGGCTGCCGGCCGACTTCCACTTCCTGCGACCCTGGGCGCTGTGGGGGCTGGCGCCGCTGCTGCCGCTGCTCTGGCTCGCCACCTGGCACGAGGGCACGCGTCGGCTGGCGGCGTGGCGCGCGCGCATCGACCCGCACCTGCTCGCAGCACTCACCGTCGGCGGCGGCAGACGCCGCGGGCTGCGGCCGATCCACAGCCTGCTGCTCGCGATCGCGCTCGGCTGCAGCGGGCTGGCCGGACCGAGCTGGCAGCGCGAGCCGATGCCGCTGCTGGAAGACCGCGCACCGCTGGTGGTGGCGCTCGACCTGTCGCCGTCGATGGACGCCGTCGACGTGTCACCGACGCGCCTGGAGCGCGCGAAGCTGAAGCTGCGCTCGCTGCTCGAGCGCCGGCACGGGGCGCGCACCGCGCTGCTGGTGTTCGGCAGCAGCGCCCACCGGGTGCTCCCACTCGGAGACGATCCGGCGCTGCTGCTCGCCTACGTGCCGGATCTGAGCACCGGGCTGCTGCCCGCTGCCGGAGCAGGGGCGCCGAAGGCGATCGCCGACGCGCTCGCACTCGCCGCGCGCATGCTCGAGCGCGAACCCACCCCGGGCAGCATCCTGTTCCTTACCGACGGTTTCGACGTCGCCGAGGCGCGCGATTTCGTGTCCTTCGCCCGGCACACGCGCAGCGAACCCCTGCTGCTCGCCTTCGGCGGCGATGAACCGGCGCCGCTGCGTCAGGCCGACGGCAGCTACCTCGGCGCCGCGGACGGCACGCCGCTGCTGGTCGGGCTGGGGCGTGCCGGGCTCGAGGCGGCCGCTGCCGGTGGGCTGTGGCTGGCTTCGGCCACCGCCGACGACCGTGACCTCGACGCGCTGGAGGCACGCATCCAGCGCCATATGCGCGAAGCGCTGGCGGCAGACCCCGGGGTGCGCTGGCGCGACGAGGGGTTCTGGCTGGTGCTGCCGGCTGCAGCGCTGCTGCTGCTCTCGTTCCGTCCGGGCTGGACGCTGCGCTGGAACCACGCGCTCGTGCTGTGCCTGCTGCTCGCTGCGGGCTGGCGGGGCGCTCCCACGTGGGCTGCGGAGCCCGGCCCGCGTACGCCGCACGGTTTCACCGACCTCTGGCTGAGCCGCGACCAGCAGGGGCGCTGGCATTTCGAGCACCGGCACTTCGGCGCCGCGGCGGATGCGTTCGCCGATCCGCTGTGGCGCGGCATCGCGCTGTACCGGGCTGGCGACTTCGCTGCTGCCGCGGATGCCTTCGCGACGGCGCCCACACCCGAAGGCCGCTACAACCTCGGCAATGCGCTGGCGCATCTGCAGCGTTATGCGGAGGCCGTTGCCGCGTACGACCAGGCGCTGGCCGCGCGTCCGGCATGGGCCGAGGCGCTCGGCAACCGGGCGCTGGTCGCGGCGCTGATACCCGATGATGAAGACGCCGACGAAGCGCTCGACGACGAGGGCGACGCGGACGCCCCGGACCCGGCCGGGGAGAAGCGCAAAGGGCGCAAGCCGGTGCGGCGTCGTGTGCTCGGGGAGGCGGAGATCACGCGCCTGTGGCTCGATCGCATCCAGCTCAGTCCGGCCGGCTTCCTGAAGCGGCGCTTTGCGCAGGAAATACGGCAGGTCGAACGTGACGCCAAGGCAGAGCCGCCGTGAGCGCCACCCTCGAACGACCATCACCCGGGCACCGTACCGGAAATGCTCCCAGGCGCTGCGTATGGCGTGCTGCCTCGCATGCTCCGGTGGGACGCCGTGAATACATCCCTGTAGGCTCGATTGCCGCATCCCTGCGGCAAACGCCCCCCGGAACAGGCGAGGCATCACACCCTGATACGCTGTGCGAATTCTGCTTCGACGCTCGTTGGTCAAGGCGCCTGATGCGGTGGCTGGTCGTGATCTGGGCCTTTTTCTTCGCTTCGTCCGCTCCGGGAAGCACATCCCCGCCAAACACGCCGCCTGCCGGTGAAACCCCGATTGTTCGTGTGCAGATCACCCCCTCCGGGACGGTCGAGCTCGGCACGGAGCTCGAGCTGCAGGTCGACGTGCTGGTTCCGACCTGGTTCCTGGCTGCGCCGCGCTTTCCCGAAAGCATCGAACTGCCCGGCGCAACCGCAGAGCTGGTCCGCGGCTCGGCGGAAAACCTGTCCGAGGCAATCGCTGACGGCACGTGGGCGGGGCTGCGTCGCCGCTACCGGATCCAGCCGCTGAATCCGGGCGAGTTGCGGCTGCCGGAACTCGCGATACCGATCCGCTACGCCGGCCCCGAAGACCGAAAGGCGATCGACCTGACGGTGCGTGGGCGGCTGCGCGCGCCGGTGCGGGTCACGGTGCCTGCCGCTGCCGCCGGGCTCGATCCGTTCATCGCGGCACACCGGCTGAGTCTGCTCGAGCGGATCGAACGCCCGCAAGGCGCGCTCGGCGTGGGCGATGCGCTGCGACGTACCATCGTGCTCGAGACCGACGCCGCGAACGCCGGGCTGCCGTCCGCGATCTGGGTCCAAAGGCCTGGGCTGCGCCTGTACCTGGATCCGCCACGCAGCCGCGAGACGCGCAGCGACGCCGCCTCGCGCCCGCTGTTGCGTTACGAACGGTCCGCGACCTGGGTATTCGAGCAGCCCGGCAGCCATGAATTGCCCGCCGTGCGCATCGCGTGGTGGGATCTGGGGACCCGAGCGCTGCGCCAGGCCGAGCTGCCGGCGCTGAGACTGGACGTGGGGCTGCAGCACACGGCTCCTGTGTTTGCGCTGCCTGCGGTGGCGGCAGGACTGGCTCCGGCCGACCATCCGCTGCGGGTACTGCTGCGCCGCGCCGCACCAGTGCTCGCGGTGGCCCTGCCGTGCTGGCTGCTCTGGCGCTGGCGAGATCGCGTGCGCCGGCTGCTGGCACGGGTTGCGGCGCGGGTGCAGGCGGCACGGGCCGCGGAGTGGTGGTTGTTCCGGCGCGCGATTCACGCCTGCCGCCGCGATGATGGCCCCGGGGCCCGCAGCGCGCTGCAACGCTGGCTCGACGACTGCGCCGCGCCGGCACCGGGCCTGAACGACTGGCTGCTCGCGAGGGCACCGTCGCCCGCGCTGGCCACTGCGCTGGCCGAGCTCGACGCCGCGCTGTACGGCGCAGACACCGCCCCGCGCTGGCACGGCAGCACGCTGGCTCGCCAACTGATCCGGGCGCGACGGCGACTCGCACGCCAACGACCGCCAAAGGCTGTTACCCTGCCGCCCATGCTCAACCCCTGAGTCTGCGGATTTGCGATGCCGTCCAGGAAGCGCCCGGTCACCACAGCCCCACCCGCCGCCGCGCCGGCATCGGCGGCGTTTCGCTTCCGCTTCCTGCCGGCCATCGGCGCGATGGCCCTGCTGCTCACGTTCCTGCTGATCAGCAACGGCCCGCGCTGGCATCCGGACGACGGCAACCAGCAAGCCGGGAAAGCAGAGCAAGCCGAACAAGCAGAGCAAGTCTCGCCGCCGACCGCGCCGCCTGTGCCTGTGAGCGCTCACTACGTCGGCGCCGGGGCCTGTAGCGGCTGCCATACCGCCGCAGCACAGGAGTGGCAGCAATCCGACCACGCGCACGCCATGCTCGAGGTCGGGGACGACACCGTGCGCGGTGACTTCTCCGGTGCCACGCTGCGTGACCGGCAGCACGAGGCCCGCTTCTTCAGCCGCGACGGCAAGCGCTTCGTCCATACCGAAGGCGCCGACGGCACGCCGGGAGATTTCGAGGTTCGCTACACCTTCGGCTGGTACCCGCTGCAGCAGTACCTGGTCGACGTCGGCCAGGGCCGGCTGCAGGCGCTGCCGTTCGCGTGGGACAGCCGCAGTCGCGACGAAGGGGGCGAACGCTGGTTCCACCTCTATGCCGGACAGGCGCCGCAGCCGGGCGAAAGCCTGCACTGGACCGGGCGCGACCAGAACTGGAACTTCATGTGCGCAAGCTGCCATTCGACGAACCTGCAAAAGCGCTACGACGCGCACGAGGGGCGTTTCGACACGCGCTGGACCGATATCGCCGTGGCCTGCGAGGCGTGCCACGGCCCGGGTTCGAACCATGTGGAGTGGGCAAAGCAGGGCCACCAGGATGGCGCCGCAGACAAGGGACTGACGGTATCCCGCGCCGCGGCCGGTGAGTGGGCGTTCACAACACCGGATCAGCGCATCGCGCGCTGGACTGGCGCCGATCGTCGCGCGGCGATGGAACCCTGCTTCGCCTGCCACAGCCGCCGCCGCGAGATCGCCAACCCGTTGAGCGCCGCGGTGCCGCTGCTCGACCAGACGGTGCCGAGCCTGCTCGAACCCGGACTCTACAGCGCCGACGGCCAGATCGACGGCGAGGTATTCGAGTACGGCTCCTTTCTGCAGAGCCGCATGTACCGCGCCGGCGTGATCTGTCAGGACTGCCACCAGCCACACAGCGGCAAGCTCCGGCGCAGCGGCAACGCGCTCTGCACGCAGTGCCACGCGCCGGCGAGCTTCGACACGCCCGCTCACCACCATCATGAGGCCGGCAGCAAGGGCAGCCTGTGCGTGGATTGCCATATGGCCGGCAAGACGTATATGGGCGTCGACTTCCGCCGCGACCACAGTTTCCGCCTGCCGCGCCCGGACCTGAGCGAAACGCTGGGAACACCGAACGCGTGCAACGGCTGCCATCAGGACCGACCGGCGAGCTGGGCAGCGGCACAGGTACACGCGTGGGTGGGCGAACCGGGCCGGGAGCACGCGCCCGTCGCGGCGGCGCTGACGGCGGCACGCGAACATCGCCGCGACGGCGGCACGCCACTGCTGGCGCTGCTGGATCACCCCGACGCCTCACCGATCGTGCGTGCCACCGCGATCGCCGCGCTGGCCGACTACCCCGGTCCGGCGACACGTCAAAAGCTGCAGGCAGCGGCGATCGACCGCGAGCCGCTGGTGCGGCTGGCCGCGGTGCAGGCCTCGCGCCTGTTGCCCGCAGAAGAGCAGCAACGGTTGCTGCTGGCGCGGCTGAACGACCCGATGCGGGCAGTGCGCATCGAGGCCGCGCGGATTGCCGTCGGCATTCCCGACGAACGGCTCGACAGCAGTGAGCGGGCACGGCGCGACGCGGTCGTGCAGGAACTCGTCGCCAGCGAGACGATCCACCTCGATCGGCCCGAATCGCACCTCAACCTGGCGCTGATCGATCTGGCGCGCGGCGACGTCGCCGCAGCGGAAAGCAGCCTGCAGCAGGCGCTGCGGATGGACCCCGGCTTCGTGCCGGCGCGCATCAACCTCGCCGACCTGTACCGCGCCAGCGCTCGCGACGGCGAGGTGGAGCCGCTGCTGCACGAGGGCCTGCGCCTTGCGCCCGATTCGGCCGACCTGAAGCACGCGCTCGGCCTGCTCGCGGTCAGGCAGGGCAAACGCGCGGCGGCGCTGGTGCTGCTGGCGGAAGCAGCGAGCCTCGCGCCCGACAACCCACGCTACGCCTACGTCCATGCGGTGGCTTTGCTCGACAGCGGCAACCCGGCCGAAGCGCTGGCCGTCGCGCGCGATGCACTGGAGCGCACGCCGAACGATCCCGCACTGGCGCAGTTGCTGGCGCAACTGGAGGCGGGCGCACCGCGGCACTGATCGCGGACCCGGGTCTAGCGTTACCGATCCTGCCTGGAAACCAGCAAGCGCACCCGGTACAGATCCCTGGCCATGTTGTCGCCTCCGCACGCCCTGGCCGGGTTGACGACGTAGAACAGCCAGAGATTGCCCCCCGTGTACTCGAAATTGAACCCCGGCGAGTCCGGATCGAGCAGCGAGGGATAGTTCACCGGAATGAAGCCGCGGTTGCACGCGGCGGCCGGCTTTGCAGAACGGGGATCCAGCGCGAGCGCCGTACTGCCTTCGATCAGCCTGGCCTCGGACCAGGACGGGGCGGCCAGCGATGGCGTGGTGGTGTAGTAGGCTCCCTTCTGTGCGTCTCCATAGACAGCGAAGACTGCGATGTATTGCTGCGCCGCTGTGTCGTAGACGATCTGGGGATTGGCTGCGTTCAGGGCACGCCCGTTCTGCTTCGGCATGAATGCCGCGTAGCGGTGCAGCGACAGGGGGCTGAATCGCGTTCCCGATTCCCATCCTTCCCATGATCCGGGCGACGAGATGTCCCGGGTCCTCATGAGCACCCAGCCGTACTTGTCCACCGGTGCCACCCCAGTTGCAGCGTCGATACGCGCAAAGTCACGGTGGACCAGCCAGCCTATCGCGTAGTAGTACCCCCCTTCCCGGATGATCCGGCTCGGTGATTGCATGCCCGATGCATTCGATGCGACACGATAGACCGCCTCGGAGAGTTCGCTGGAACCGGTCCACGTGAAGGCTTCCATCGCGACGACGTGATCCTTGCGCTGTCCGTGCAGTGCCCACGTGGCGCCGCCATCCGTCGAGGCGAACAGCGAAACGACGTTGGCCCAGCTGTTGAGCTGGTAGCTGCCGGAATTGTTCGCCGTGGCCGGCACGGTGGTCGCGCAGTCGGCGTTGACCAGACACGCGTACCACTCGCTGTGCGCGAGTGCGTACACGGTGGCGCCATCCTGCGTGTACGGCGAAAGGATCCAGTGGTGGTAGTCGTAGTCCTGCTCCGGCGTTTCCGAAGAACGCGCCAGCGAATCGTACGTCGGCGACGGGTCGATCTCGAGCCGATCCAGCGTGGGTCCCCGCATCCGGTAATTCTGGAAGTGCGGAATCGTCAGATTGATCGTGCCGTCACGACTCTTCCAGGCAGCGATCTGTCCGTCGGGGATGTTGTTCGCAGCCTGCTTGTCCCGCGTGTGGTCGAACACCAGCACCGGGGTGCCACCGATCCGGATGCCGGTGACCGGTGGTGCCGCTGCGATGTCCTCGCGCCCGGCGGCAGCGAAGCCGCTGTTCGCCCCGCACGTCACGACGAGCGCGGCGAACAGCCACCGGATCCACTGGCACTTCATGGGTACGCCTGCCCTATCCGGGAGAGAGTCGATCGAGGTTACCGGGTCCCACACGCGCCGTTGCCTCAGGATATGCCGAGCGAATCCCACAGGGCGTCGACACGTTGCTTCACGGCCGCATCCATGGCGATCGGACGACCCCACTCGCGACTGGTTTCACCCGGCAGCTTGCGGGTGGCGTCGAAGCCGACCTTGCCGCCGAGGCCCGCGACCGGCGAGGCAAAGTCGAGGTAATCGATCGGCGTATGGTCGATCAGCAGCGTATCGCGTACCGGGTCCATGCGCGTGGTCATGGCCCAGATCACGTCCTTCCAGTCGCGCGCGTTCACATCGTCGTCGGTGACGATCAGGAACTTCGTATACATGAACTGGCGCAGGAACGACCAGGCCGCCATCATCACGCGCTTGGCGTGCCCCGGGTACTGCTTCTTCATCGTGATGACCGCCAGGCGGTACGAGCACCCTTCGGGCGGCAGGTAGAAATCCGTGATCTCGGGGAACTGCCGCTGCAGCAACGGTACGAATACCTCGTTCAGCGCCGCGCCAAGCACCGCCGGTTCGTCCGGCGGACGTCCGGTGTAGGTGCTGTGGTAGATCGGATCGTCACGGTGCAGCAGGCGTTCGACCGTGAACACCGGGAAGCGCTCGACTTCGTTGTAGTAGCCGGTGTGGTCGCCGAACGGTCCTTCCGCTGCCATGTCGTCGGGGTAGATATGGCCTTCGAGCACGATCTCGGCGTTCGCGGGCACCTGCAGCCTGCCGACCGAGGCGTCGACCAGCAGCGTCTTCGCGCCGCGCAGCAGCCCGGCAAACGCGTATTCCGACAGCGTATCGGGCACCGGCGTGACCGCACCGAGGATCGTCGCGGGGTCGGCACCGAGCGCGACGGCGACCGGAAACGGTTCACCCGGATGACGCTGCTTCCATTCCTGGAAATCGAGCGCGCCACCACGGTGCGACAGCCAGCGCATGATCAGGCGGTTCCTGCCGATCAGTTGCATGCGGTAGATGCCGAGGTTCTGGCGTTCCTTCAGCGGCCCGCGCGTGATCACCAGCGGCCAGGTCACCAGCGGGGCGACGTCCTCGGGCCAGCAAGTCTGTATCGGCAGCATCGAGAGATCGACGTCGTCGCGCTCGATGATGTTCTGCTGGCACTCGCCACGCGAGACCACCTTCGGCGCCATCGCAAGCACCTGGCGGAACACCGGCAACTGGTTCCACGCATCGCGCATGCCGCGCGGCGGGTCGGGCTGGCGCAGGAACGCCAGCAGCTCGCCGATCTCGCGCAGGCTGCGCGTATCGTCGCGGCCCATGCCGCGCACCACCCGCAACTGGGTGCCGAACAGGTTGCCGAGCAGCGGGATCCTCGAACCCTTCGGATTCTCGAACAGCAGCGCCGGCCCGCCGGCTCGCAGCGTGCGATCGCAGATTTCGGTGATCTCGAGCCGCGGGTCCACCGGGACCGCGACACGCTTCAGCTCACCCACTGCCTCGAGCGCCCGGATGAACTCGCGCAGGTCACGCCAGGACATGGTGCGCGACGCCTCCGCCGGTCTACTTGCGCTTCATCGAGGCGAAGAATTCGTCGTTGGTCTTGGTGTCCTTCAGCTTGTCGATCAGGAACTCGGTGGCGTCGATGTCTTCCATCGAATGCAGGAGCTTGCGCAGGATCCACATGCGGTTCAGCTCCTCGTCGCTGGTCAGCAGCTCCTCGCGACGCGTGCCGGAACGGCGGATGTTGATCGCGGGAAACACGCGCTTTTCGGCGATGCGCCGGTCGAGGTGCAGCTCCATGTTGCCGGTGCCCTTGAACTCCTCGTAGATGACCTCGTCCATCTTCGAGCCGGTATCGATCAGCGCGGTGGCGATGATCGTCAGGCTGCCGCCTTCCTCGATGTTGCGCGCGGTGCCGAAGAAGCGCTTCGGGCGCTCCAGCGCGTGGGCATCCACGCCACCGGTGAGCACCTTGCCCGACGACGGCACGATGGTGTTGAACGCACGCGCCAGGCGGGTGATCGAATCGAGCAGGATCACCACGTCCTTCTTGTGCTCGACCAGGCGCTTGGCCTTCTCGATCACCATTTCGGCGACCTGCACGTGGCGCGCCGGCGGTTCGTCGAAGGTGCTCGCGACCACCTCGGCACGCACCGAGCGCTCCATGTCGGTCACTTCCTCGGGCCGCTCGTCGATCAGCAGCACGATCACGTAGCACTCGGGGTTGTTGCGCACGATCGACTGCGCGATGTTCTGCAGGATCAGCGTCTTGCCGGCCTTCGGCGGCGAGACGATCAGCCCGCGCTGGCCTTTGCCGATCGGTGCCACCAGATCCATGATCCGCCCCGACAGATCCTGGCTGCTGCCGTTGCCCTGCTCGAGCTTCAGCCGCTCCTGCGGGAACAGCGGCGTGAGGTTCTCGAACAGCACCTTGGTGCGCGAGGTGTCGGAGCCGGAGAAGTTGACGTCGCTCACCTTCAGCAGTGCGAAGTAGCGCTCGCCGTCCTTCGGCGGACGGATCTTGCCGGAGATCGTGTCGCCGGTACGCAGGTTGAAGCGCCGGATCTGGCTCGGCGACACGTAGATGTCGTCGGGGCCGGCGAGATAGCTCGAATCCGCGGAACGCAGAAAGCCGAAACCGTCGGAGAGGATCTCGAGCACACCGTCGCCGGAAATGTCTTCACCGCTCTTCGCGTGGCGTTTGAGCAGGGAGAAGATCACGTCCTGCTTGCGCGAGCGTGCGACGTTCTCGATACCCATGGCCTCGGCCATTTCGACGAGTTCATTGATCGGCTTTGCTTTGAGTTCCGTCAGATTCATGTGTGGCAGAGTTGTGTGGGGTTGTACGGAAGGATGGGAACCGTGCGTCGCCGGAAAGCAGAACGCGGGAACCCGGAAATCACGCCGGAGAGTCAGACCCAGACGCGGATACGAAGATGGAAACGACGAACCGGGAACGAGCGGGCGAACAAATGCACTGGAATGGAGGCAAATGTAGCACGCACTCTCGACATCAGTCCAGAGCCGGGCGGGTCGTTTTCAACAGGAAAAAGGCATCGACACAGATACTGCCATGATGCAGCGGACGCATTTGCCCGGCCACCATCCTCAGGCCTCAGGCGATTGCCCCGTCGAGGAACGCAGCCAGTTGCGAGCGCGATACTGCACCGACCTTGGTCGCCGCGACGTCGCCATTGACGAACACCATCAAAGTCGGAATACCGCGAACCGCATAGCGCAGCGGTATCTCCCGGTTCGCGTCCACGTCCATCTTGCACACCGTGACCCGGCCAGCGTAATCGCGCGCGATTTCGTCCAGTACCGGCGCGATCATCTTGCACGGACCGCACCACTCCGCCCAGTAGTCCACCAGCACCGGCAACGGCGACTTCAGGACTTCCTGCTCGAATGAGGCATCCGTTACATGGACGATGTTGCTGGCCATCACGCTCTCCGGTTGCTTGCAGCGCACTGCGATTACGGCGTGAATCATAGCATTCATGTTCACGACGACCGCAACAGGGCGAGGCGGGCACCCGACTGCGAGGCGTCGAGCGGCGGTCGCAAAACGCGGCGAAGCGTGCAGCGAAGTCGTCGCATCGGGCGCGCGGGAGCGCGTATGCGCACTGCTTCGCCTCATGTATGATGCCGCGCTTCCGCGCACGCGCGCGTCATCCCGCCGAGGAATCTGCATGAACCGTTCTGCTGCCTTACCACTGGCTCTTTGCGCCGCACTGCTCGCGCTCGGCGGATGCAAGGAGTCGAAAGCACCCGCCGATGCCGGCGCGACACCGGACAAGGCGCAGTTCACGTCCGACGAGCAGCGCATGGGCTACAGCCTCGGTGCCTCGATGGGTCAGCAGTTCCGCAACGACCGCCTGCAGGTGGATGCCGACGCGCTCGCACGCGGAGTGCGCGAAGGATTCACCGGTTCGCTGTCGATGAGCGAGGACGAGATCGCTGCAGGCATGCAGCAGTTGCAGAAGACGCATACCGAGCGCATGCAGGCCGAACACGCCCAACTCGCGGCGAAGAACACCAGCGAAGGCGAAGCGTTCCTGAAGGAGAACGGCGTGAAGGAAGGCGTGGTCACGACGGCAAGCGGACTGCAGTACCGCATACTGACCGCCGGCACCGGCCCGAAGCCAGGCGTCGACGACACCGTGAAGGTGCACTACACCGGAACGCTGCTCGACGGCACCGAGTTCGACAGCTCGGTGCGCCGCGGCGAACCGGTGACGTTCCCGGTCAGCGGCGTGATTCCGGGTTGGGTCGAGGCGCTGCAACTGATGCCGGTCGGTTCGAAATGGGAACTGGTGATCCCGTCCGATCTTGCCTACGGCCCCGGCGGCGCCGGCGGGCTGATCGGACCCAACGCGGTGTTGAAGTTCGATGTCGAGTTGCTCGGCATCGAACCGCCGGCAGCGACCGAACCACCGGCAGCAACCGACGCCACGAAGTGAGCCTGCTTCAACCGTCGCAGCCTTGATCTGCACAATCTGCGTCGCAAAACGCTGCGAAGCGTGCGGCGCAGCCTTCGCATCGGGGGGGCGTGCGCCGCAGGGACGCGGCGCTCGAGCCGGCAGGGATGCATTGACGGCGTCCCACCGGTGTGAAGGTTTCGTCGCGCGCTGCCCGTATCGACGACCGGATGCTTTTGCGACAGCCTGCGCAGCGCCCATGCGCGCTGCGGGAATACGACCAACGGCCTCAGGCGACCCTGCGTCGGGGCATGTGCAGCCGCCGGATCAACGCATCTTCCTGGTCGAAACGTTCGGCCAGCAACTGCCCGAGCCGTGACAGCTCTTCCATCAAGGGGCGTCCGGCGCCACCGCCAAAGTAGTGCTCGTTGAAATCGAGGGCTGCGACGGTCGTCGGCACGATGCTGGCGTAGAGGCGGGCTGCCTCGCGGCAGCGGCGCGCACCCAGACGCTCGCCTTCCTCGAGCAGGGCGCCGTAGATCTCGAAGTGCCCTGCCGATACATAATCGACCAGCACCTCGCAGAAGCGATCCAGCATCTGGCGTGTCTCGGCACGCCGCAAGCCTCCTCTGGCCCTGCCACTGAGCTCGCACAGCAGGCCCAGCAGTTGCTGGCGCTCACCGAGCCAGCGCTGCAACAACACGTCGACGGCACGCCAGCGATCCCCGTTGCGGTTGATGTTCTTCTTCATCCCGAACCCCCTTGCCATCCCCTGCCGGTGCACCAGCAGCCATTCTTGAAAATTCTTCTTGTTCAGCAGGATAGCAAGGATTTATTGAGGAACAGCTTCAACTTTTCGGTGTAACTGTAATTTTCACACTCGCGGGCGCCAGCCAGTCCACGCGACGAGCAACGCAAAGCCCGCGAACGCCGCCAGCGTCCAGGCCGGTATCGACAGACCGAGGAAACTCCAGTCGACCGTGGCACAGTTGCCGTCACCGCGCAACAGCAGACGCAAGGCGTCCTTCAGCGGGAAGGCGTCGAACATGTACGCAAGATCGGGTCCACACGCAGGCGCCTGCTCCGGTGGCAGGCTCTGCAGCCAGACGTGACGCGCCGAAATGGAGCCACCCGCCACGCAGAGCAGCGCCGCGAACGCGCTGTAGATGCGCACGCCGAGTCGGCGCGGCCCGTGTACTGCCGCCGCCAGCCCGGTCAGCCCGAGCAGCACGATGAAGATGCGCTGACTCATGCACAGCGGGCACGGTTCGAGGCCGCGCGCGTACTGCAGCCAGAAGCCGAAACCCATCATTGCCGCAGTGACGATGAAAACACCGAGGAAGACGTGGCGGGAGCGAATCCAGGCGGGCAGCATCGTAACTCCAGTGTCGCTGTACCGGCGCACACGCTAGGGGAAGCATCGGCAGCGGTCAATCACGCCCGTGCCTCGTGTATCCTAGCGCCCCCGGTCAACCAGGATTTCCAGATGCTGCTTGCACGCCGACTGCTTCTCCTCGTGCTGTGGCTGCTGCCGGTTGCCACGCTGGCGAGTTCTGCGGACACGGAAGCACCCGCAGAGGAGGCTCGCGATTTCGAGTACATCGCGATGTCGCCCCCCTTCGTGGTCAACGTCGGCGGCACGGGAAGAATCGGGTTTCTCAAGATCGAGGTGTCGTTGCGTGCCAACAAGCAAGCGGCGTCGCTGGTGCAGCACCACATGCCCGCACTGCGTCACGAACTGATCATGCTGTTCAGCCGCCAGGATCCGGACGCGCTCGACTCGCCCGAACAACGCGAAGCCCTGCGCCTGGAAGCGCTGGGCGCCGTACGGCACGCGGCGGGGAGCGACGGGGTCCAGGACCTGTTGTTCACTTCGTTCATCGCCCAGCGCTGAAGCTGCCCCGAAACTCCTGCGTCGCGGCCACGGCCTGCAGACGCGGGTAGAAATCCAGGAACGCTGCCTCCACGGCGTCGATATGCTCCCACGCCCGCACGATCGTTGTGCGCATCTGCCCCGGACAACCGAGGCGCTCCCCGATATGCTCCAGCGTTCCGTCGACGACCGCCGCGTCACCGTACCGCTGCAGCAGTTCGTGCCGCGTGATGCGCGTCGCCTGCTGTTGCGCTGCCACCGGCAGGCGCTGGTGGTGGCGCACGAGCGTGGTGCAGACTTCCCCGGCGAAGACCGGTAGCGGCGTGGCCGAGAAGCGCTCCCAGTGCCGCGTAAGCAGGTGATCGAGAAACACGTCGATCACGATGCCTGCCAGCCGGCGTTCGCCACCCGTGAAGTGGCTTCGCAGCCGCCGCAACGCCGCATCGCTGTCGGTCAGCGCATCGATGCGCCGGTGCAGCCGCACGCCGCGCTCGAGCGCCGGCGGCAGCGTTCCATCCAGCGGCCCCTTCAGGTAATCGCCGAGCAATGCACCCAGCACCAGGAATTCGCACCCGGCGGCGAGATGGAAATGCGCCAGGTGGTTCACGTACGCACTATCGCGCGTAGTAGTTCGCGAGGTAACGCTCGAACGGCAACGTGTCAGCAGTTTCGAGCGCTGCCTGTTGCTCGAGCGACTCGCGCGCGAGGCGTGCGAACTCCGCATCCGATGCCGCGTCGAGCGGCCGCGCGAGGAAATGTGCATGATGCACACGCGAGCGCTCCATCGCGAAGCGGAAAAACGATTCCCCGCTGTGGCGCAGAGTCGCCAGCACGCGCGCCGACGGTGTCGCGTCGGGATCGCGCAGCTTCTCCCGCTGCGCGGTGATGCTGGTGCGGTAGCCGTCGCCGCCATACGCACGATCGAGCAGCTCGGCCGCCGCATCGATATCGGCAAACAACATTTCGCCGAACGGGCGCAATCCGGTTTCGCGACCGTCGGATGCACGCAGACGCAGCGCCGGATCGCGACCGCGCTCCACCACCGCCAGCAGGTTCTCGCGCGCGACACCCCGCTCTGCGGCATCCGACGGCGGACTCGACTGCAACAGGCAGCAAAGCAGGAACGCGTCGAGGAAGCGTGCCGTCTCCGCCGCGATGCCGATCGGTTCGAACGGATCGAGATCGAGACAGCGAACCTCGATGTACTCCACCCCGCGCTCGGCGAGCGCGTGCCGGGGCGATTCACCGCTGCGCGCGATGCGCTTGGGACGGATCGGCGCGTAGAACTCGTTCTCGATCTGCAGCAGGCTGGTGTTCAGTTGCCGCCACGAATCGCCGTCACGCACCCCGATGCGCTCGTAGTCCGGATGCGGTTCGCAGATCGCACGCTGCAGGGCCCCGACGTACTGGTCCAGGCTGTTGTACGAGATGTCGATGCTGCGCTGCGCGCTGCTCTGGTAACCCAGATCGCCCATGCGCAGCGACGTGCCGAACGGCGCGTGCAGAGTGCCGTTGCCGAGCGGCTGCAACCGGTGCGAACGACCACCGATGAACGTGGCGCACAGCGCCGGTGAGGCACCGAACAGGTAGACGAGCAACCACGCGTTACGGTGGAAATTGCGGATCAGCCCGAAGTAGCGCGCCGTCCTGAAATCACGCAGCGGCAGCTCGCTCGCGGTGTGCGCGTGCAGCCATCCCCAGAACGCATCGCCCAGCGAGAAGTTGTAGTGCACGCCTGCGATGGTCTGCATCAGGCGGCCGTAGCGCCAGCCGAGCCCCATGCGGTAGACGGTTTTCATCAGCGCCACGTTCGAGCTGCCGTAGCGCGCCACCGGGATATCCTCGTCGCGCTCGAGCACGCACGGCATGCTCGCTGCCCACAGCAGCTCGTCACCGATTCCGGTGTGCACGTAGCGATGGATGCGATCGAGCTCATCGAGCGTGTCCGCGAGTCCGGTGTGAGCACCGGTGATGAACTCGAGCAGCGCTTCCGAGTAATCGGTCGTGATCGATGGATGCGTCAGCGCCGAACCCAGCGCACGCGGGTGCGCCGTCTGCGCGAGCCGGCCCTGCGGCGTTATGCGCAGGCTTTCCTTCTCGATACCGCGACGGATCGAGCGCAACAACGCGCCGTCGCGCGCGTCGCCGAGTGCAGCGAGAATTCGTTCGAATTGCGTATCCACGATCTTTCCTGGCCCGCCACGCCACGCGCATGACGCGCGGGCGGCCTGAGTTTAGTGAGGCGATTCCAGCAAGTACAGCACGGAGGCGGGCCTGTCACGTGCCTGCAGACCGTGATAGTTTTGCCCTCGCTCATGCAATGCCAGCGCACCGGAGACCCGCAGATGCCGACGCCACAGCCGGCGATTTTCCGCGAGAATACGCCGCACCACTACTTCCTCGAGTTTCACCTGCGCCCGGGCTGGTACCAGGGCGCGCTGAAGCGTTCACTGGCCGCCGCCCTCGATGCGCGCCCCGCAGAGACCAGCGTCCTGCTCGCCTTCGGGCGCGACGCGTGGGAGCGCCTCGCGCCGGATGCGGTGCCCGATCACTTCATCGCATTCCACGCGGTTCTCGGCAAACAGGACCGTACCGCACCCGGCACGCAGGGCGATCTGCTGTTCTGGCTGCACGGCGAGCGTCACGACCTGAACCTGCAGTGCGCGCTCGCGATCGGGCACGCACTCACGGGCATCGCCACGCTCGAACTCGAGCTGCACGGTTTCAGGCACCTCGACTCACGCGATCTCACCGGCTTCATCGACGGCAGCGCAAACCCGCAGGGCGAAGAAGCACGTGCAGCGGCGCTGATTCCCACCGGCAAGACCGGGGCTGCCGGCAGCTTCGTGCTGACCCAGCAGTGGGTACACGATCTCGAACGTTTCGGCAGGCTCGCACAGGCCGAGCAGGAAGCCGTGGTCGGACGCACCCGGGCCGACAGCATCGAGCTCGAAAACGCACCGCCGACCGCGCACGTGAAGCGCGTCGAGATCGATATCGACGGCGAGGAGCTGAAGATCTACCGGCGCAGCGTGCCGTGGGGCGGGTTGCGCCAGCACGGGCTGTATTTCCTCGCGTTCTCGCGCGAAATCATGGTATTCGCGATGCAGCTCGACCGCATGTTCGGTCGCTCCGAGGACGGGCTGCTGGACCGTCTCACCGAGTTCAGCACACCGATCTCCGGTTCGTACTGGTACGCGCCGGCGCTGGAGACACTGCGTGCAGCAATCGGCCACGCTCCGGAATAGCCCGCCGTGAAGCCAATGCGCTCGCTCGTCATGCTGCTCTGTGTCGCAGCGGCTGTAGGCGGAGGCTGGTATCTGGGCCGCGAACGGCTGGCACCGGAACCGGTATTCAAGGCGGATCGACCTGCCGTGCGTGCTGCCGTCGTGAAGCGCACACAGATTGCGGATCGCGTCGAAGCGCTGGGAACGACGGCGGCGTGGGACTCGGTCGAGTTGCGCCCGGTAGTCAGCGAAACGGTACGCTCTCTGCACTTCGAGGACGGCCAGGCGGTACGCCGCGGCGCCTTGCTGGTCGAGCTCGAACAGGACGAGGAACGCGCGCAGCTCGGGGAAGCGCGCGCCAACCTGCAGGAGCAGGAGCGCGAACTGCGCCGCATCGAGGATCTGGTTGCGCGCAGACTGGTCGCACGTACCGAACTCGATGCGCGCGCCACGCTGCGCGACGTGGCACGGGCACGACTTGCGGGCGCCGAAGCCGCACTTGCAGACCGCACGTTGCGTGCGCCGTTCGACGGCGTGCTCGGATTGCGGCGCGTGAGCCCGGGCGCGCTGGTCGGCCCGGACACGCTGATCACCACGCTCGACGACATCAGCACGCTGCAGCTCGACTTCACGGTGCCTGCCGCACAGCTCGGCGCGCTGCACAACGGAGCCACACTGCTCGCCACGAACCCCACCTTCGAAGGGCGCGAGTTCAGCGGCACCGTGGCCGCAACCGAGGCGCGCCTGAATCCGGTCGAGCGATCGCTGACCGCGCGCGCACGGATCGACAACCCGGACGGCATGCTGAAGCCCGGCATGCTGATGCAGGTGCGCATCCAGAGCAGGCCGCGCGATGCGCTCGTGGTCCCGGAGGAGGCGATCATCCACCACCAGCGTTCGCACTTCGTGCTGCTGGTCGCGCGTGACGACGGCAACCGGCTGCTGCGCCGCGAGGTTTCGGTGGGAGCACGCACCGCGGGCAGCGCCGAGATACTGGCGGGACTCGCCGAAGGTGATCTGATCGTCGTCGAGGGACTGAACACCGCACGGCCGGGCGAGCAGGCCGATCTGCTCGGCGTCGTCGGCACGGATCCGCCGCCATGATGCTGTCGGACGTGTCGGTGCGCCGGCCCGTGCTCGCCACGGTGCTGAGCCTGCTGCTGCTCGCCTTCGGCGCCGTCGCGTTCGATCTGCTGCCGCTGCGCGAGTATCCGGACATCGACCTTCCCGTCGTCACGATCCAGACCTCGTATCGCGGCGCATCCGCCGCGGTGGTCGAGACGCGCATCACGCAACCGATCGAGGATCGCATCGCCGGCATCGCCGGGCTGGACACGGTCAGCTCGAGGAGCGAGGACGGGGTATCGACGATCCAGCTCGAATTCTCGCTCGAGCGCACTATCGACGACGCAGCGAACGACGTGCGCGATCGCGTCTCGGGCGTGCTCGACGACCTGCCGAACGAGGCCGACGCACCGGATATCCGCAAGCAGGATTCGTCCGGAACCGTGATGCTGTGGATGTCGCTGGTGTCGGACCGCATGAGCCGTCTCGAGCTGACCGACTACGCGAACCGCGTGCTCGCCGATCGCTTCGCGGTGATCGACGGCGTCGCCCAGATCTATGTGAGCGGCGGACTCGATTACGCGATGCGCGTCTGGCTCGATCACGACGCGCTGGCGGCGCGTTCTCTGGACGTGAGGGACGTCGAGGCAGCGCTCGCACGCGAAAACCTGGAATTGCCGGCCGGCACACTGCGCTCGCTCGAACGCGATTTCGTCGTGCGCATGGAGCGCGGCTACCGCACCGCCGAGGACTTCCGCCAGCTCATGGTCGGCAAGGGCGCCGACGGCCATCTGGTGCGCCTCGGCGAGGTCGCACTGGTGGAGCTCGGCGCCGCCGAGAACCGCAAGCAGTTCCGCGCCAACGGCGTGCCGATGGTCGGTCTCGGCGTGATCAAGCAAAGCACCGCAAACACGCTCGCGGTGGCGCGCGCGGTCAAGGCCGAGCGCGAACGCCTGCAGTCGTCGCTGCCCGAGGGGATGCGCATCCTGCGCAGTTACGACTCCTCGGTATTCATCGAAAGCGCGATCCACGAGGTCTACAAGACGCTGCTGATCGCCGCGCTGCTGGTGGTGGCGGTGATCTGGCTGTTTCTGGGCGACACGCGCGCGATGCTGATACCGGCGGCCACCCTGCCGGTATCGCTGGTGGCGACCTTCATCGTGCTGTGGGCGTTCGGCTACTCGATCAACCTGCTGACGCTGCTCGCGCTGGTACTGGCGATCGGGCTGGTGGTGGACGATGCGATCGTCGTGCTCGAGAACGTACACCGGCGCATGCGCGCGGGCGAAACCGCACTTGTGGCCACCTGGCGTGGCACGCGCCAGGTCGGCTTCGCGGTCGTTGCGACCACGCTGGTGCTGGTGGCGGTGTTCGTGCCGATCACCTTCCTGCAGGACGACGTGGGCCGCCTGTTCGGCGAATTCGCGGTCGCGATGGCCGCAGCCGTGCTGTTTTCGTGCCTGGCCGCGCTGACACTCTCGCCGGCGATGTGCTCGCTGATACTGCGCTCGCACGGCTCGCTGCAGCCCGACGACGGCGCCTTTGCGCGCACCCGCGATGCCTATCGCACATTGCTGGCGCGCGTGCTGCACCATCCCTGGCTTGCGTTCCTCGTGATCCTGCTGGTCGGCGTTGCAGGCGCACTGCTGTTGCGCGCGCTGCCGATCGAGTTCGCGCCACGCGAGGACCGCGGCTCCTTCTTCATGTTCATGAATGCGCCCGAGGGCTCCTCGTACGACTACACGCAACGCCAGGTCGACATGATCGAGCAGCGCCTGATGCCGCTGGTGGAGCGTGGCGAGATCGAACGCATGCTCTTGCGCGCTCCGGGCGGCTTCGGGCGCAGCGAGATCTACAGCCAGGCGCTCGGCATCTTCAACCTGCCGCACTGGGACACCGGACGGCGCCCGGCGTGGGAAACCGTCGAAGAGATCCGCCGGCGCATCGCGGACGTTCCCGGCGTGCAGGCGTTTCCGACGATGCCGCAAGGCCTGGGCGGGCGCTTCCAGAAGCCGGTGCAGTTCGTCATCGGCGGTGGCACCTTCGAGGAACTCGCACGCTGGCGCGACCTGATGCTCGAGCGCATCGCGGGCAATCCCGGGCTGAGCGGTGTCGATCACGACTACAAGGAAACCAAGCCGCAACTGCGCGTCGTCGTCGATCGCGACCGTGCGGCCGACCTGGGTGTCAGCGTCGGGGAAATCGGGCACACGCTGGAAACCCTGCTCGGTTCACGCCGCGTGACCAAGCTGCTGATGAACGGCGAGGAATACGACGTGATCCTCGAGGCGCTCGAGGAGAGCCGGCGCACCGCGAACGATCTGATGCGCATCCACGTGCGCTCCACCACCAGCGGCGCGCTGATCCCGCTGGCGAACCTGATCCGGTTCGAGGAGTTCGCCGACGCCGGCACGCTGAACCGTTTCAACCGCACCCGCGCGATCACGATCGAGGCGAATCTCGCCAACGGTTACACGCTCGGCGAAGCGATCGAGTGGCTCGAGCGCAGTGCGCGCGAACTGCTGCCCGCGGGCGCGGTTACCGATCTCAAGGGTGAGTCGCGTGACCTGCGCAGCGCAGGGCGGTCGATCTACGCGATCTTCCTGCTGTCGCTGCTGGTGGTGTACCTGGTGCTGGCGGCGCAGTTCGAGAGCTTCCTCGACCCGCTGATCGTGATGCTGACGGTACCGCTCGCGGTGGTTGGCGCGCTGCTCGGCCTGTGGCTGAGCGGACAGACGTTGAACCTCTACAGCCAGATCGCGATCATCATGCTGGTCGGGCTGGCGGCGAAGAACGGGATTCTGGTGGTCGAGTTCGCGAACCAGTTGCGTGCCGAGGGGCTCGCGCGCGAGCAGGCGCTGCTCGACGCCGCCGCGCTGCGACTGCGCCCGATCGTGATGACGTCGATCACCACCGTGATGGGAGCGGTGCCGCTGGTCGTCTCCAGCGGTGCCGGCAGCGAGACGCGTCACGTGATCGGGGTGGTGGTGATCTCGGGGGTCGTGGTCTCCACCGCACTGAGCCTGCTGGTGGTTCCGCTCGCGTACCACTGGTTCACCGCACGCGCGAAGCCGCCGGGTGCGCGCGCGCAACGACTCGAACACGAGCTTGCTGCCGGTTCGCAGGGCGACCGGCACACAGCGTCCTGAGCACGCACGGTGATCAGGCGCGCGCGAAAGCGAAATGCTGCGCGTCGAAGGCCCGGTACGTCGCCTCGATCAGATCCGCATCGAAGCCCAGGCACGAAAGCACGTGCGTGTGGATGCCGCCTGCGGCGAGATCGAGCACACGCTGCTGGCATTGCTCGGGTGTGCCGATGATCGCGATCGCGTCGATCAGCTCGTCGCTGAGCGCGCGCGCGGTGCGCTCACGGTCACCGGCGGCCCAGCCTTCGCGGATCTCGCGTGCTGCCTGCTCGTATCCCGCCCATGCGAGGTACTGGTTGTAGACCGGTGTGGCGTAATACGAAGCAAACATCAGCCGGAACAGGCGCCGCGTCGCTTGCGGGTCCGCGCTGACCGCGACCTGGTGACGACAGACGATTTCGACCTCGGCGGGATCCTTGCCGGCCGCCGATGCCCCGCGTGCGATGTGCTCGACGATGCGCGGCAGCGCCTGGCGTGGAAACAGGTTCAGGATCACGCCATCACCGATCCCGGCGGCGAGTTCGAGCATGCGTGGGCGAAGCGCTGCCAGGTAGATCGGCACGCCACCCTCGATCGGCTGCTGGCGATAACCGTGACTGCTGAGCGTCTCGCCACTGAAATGCGTCTTCTCGCCGGCGAGTATCCCGCGCAGCAGTTGTACCGTCTCGCGCATGCGCGCGAGCGGCTTGTCCAGCCTGAGCCCGTGCCAGCCTTCGATGATCGCGTGACTCGAGGTACCGAGTCCCAGCACGAAGCGTTGCGGCGCGAGCTGGGCGATCGTCGCCACCGTGCTCGCGAGCACTGCCGGCGTGCGCGTGTAGGCAGGCACCACCGCGATGCCGATGCGCACACGCGAGGTGTTCTGCGCCAGCAGCGCCGCCAGCGTCAGGCCATCCATGCCGCCGGCATCGGCCAGCCACAGATCGTCGTAGCCAACGCTCTCGGCTCGGCGCGCCAGCGCCAGCACGTCGGCGACGCTGCTGCTCGCTCCGGGCAATGTGATCGCGGTGCGCAGACGCGGGGGCATGGCGGGATCCTCACGATTCGCAGACACGGCGCGCATGGTACGACACCCTGCGGCTGGATGGCGGCGTCAGCAGGTGTCGCACGACATGACGCGGCGCGTGGTGACGCCTTCGCATCGGGGGCGTGCGCCGCAGGGATCCGGCGCTCGAGCCTGCAAGGACGCATTCACGGCGTCCCACCGGTGCGACGGTGTCGCACGACATGACGAGGCGCGTGGTGACGCCTTCGCATCGGGGGGCGTGCGCCGCAGGGATGCGGCGCTCGAGCCTGCAAGGACGCATTCACGGCGTCCCACCGGTGCGAAGGCGTCACCACGCGCCAACCTCGCCCACCGACACGCGCCTTTTGCGGCACCCGCCTCAGCCGCGCAGCGCCGCCAGATCGGCGAGTTCGGTGTGCGGGGTCTGGATCGCTTCGTGCGGCAACAGGAATCGCCAGTAGACCAGGCCGCTGCTGCGACCACCGGTATCCAGCCAGTTCGGCACGCCCGGGTCTTCGGCGGCGATCACGATACGGTAGCTGCCGTCACTCTCGAGCGCAGTCTGCGCACGGTTCAGCGAGACGCGCCGGCGCAGGTAGTCGAAGCTCTGACGGAACCGCGTCCACAGCACCACACCGGCGTAACGGCATACCGGAAAGCGCCCGCTCATCACCAGCGCCTTGCCGGCAGGAACGTGGAATGGCGCCATCGCATAGGCGATATCGAGCGCTGCATACGCCATCCCCGCATCGGGTTTCTGCGCTGCGGTGAACTGGTTCGGGACGCGCGACACCCATGCCGGCACCGGGCCACGGCCACGCATTTCATCCAGCGTGCGGCTGCGCAGCAGCCGTGACACACGCCTGATGCCAGCGCTGGTCACCGCGGCATCGGGCTCTGCGCCAGCCCGTGGCTCCCCGAGGTAGTCGATCTGCAGCGGAACGTGTCGCTGCGCTTCACCCATCACGCAGTTCACGCTCTCGTAGTAGTGACGCGCGAGTATTCCGAGCGCACCGGCGGGTATGCGCAGGCAGTTGCGCTCGCCCGGCGTGGCGTCGGGCATCAGCAGGAGTTCGAAGGAGCCGTCCGGCCCCACGTCGAACTCCTCGCTGTTCAGCGTGCCGCCCACGCCTTCGCCACCGGCATCGGCACTCTGGATCGCAAACGACACGTACACCGCTCCCGCCACGTTGCCGCGAATGCGGTACGCACCGTCGCTCGCGATATTGCACTCGTGGTAGATCGCGTCCGGGCTGTCACCCCCGAACTTCATCACCGGCGTGATCGCCCGGCGAAACACCGGCCGGTACGGGTCGGCTTCCAGTTGCGAACCGATCGCCCGCTGCAGGCCATGCAGCAGCAGGCGGTGCCCGTCGGCAACGTCGAGCGCGCTCTTCGTCGCATCCGGTTCACCGACGTAGCCGGCATCGATTTCGGCGAGCAGCGCGAGCAGCTCGCGAAAGGCCTGGCGAGATTCGCTCATCGTACGATCTCCGCAGCGTGGTTCGTGCCGAGCGTCGCAGCTTGGTATCGACACGTCAACGCCGGCGTTGACTGCCGGCGCGCACCCCACTAGCGTGCAGTACAGCCATGGTTCAGACGGAAAATCATCATGCAGATCACGCAACAGGACTGGGTGCGGCGGCTGAACTACCTTGGCGCGGCGGTTGGTGGCGCCGGGCGGCTGCTGCAGCTCGACGCCGACGAACTGATCGCCGAGGCCTGCGCGGGCAGCGGACTCGACGACTTTGGTGATGCCGGCTGGGAGGAACCCTTTCGCCGTCTGGTCGCCTCGCTGGAGAAGGACGTCGCGCTGCACACGCTGGGGAGATTGCTGACGCGTGCCGATCTGCTGCGCGCACTGCGCAACCGGCTGTTCGTGACGGCGGCGCACCGCAACGACCCGACGATCGCGCAGCGGAACATCACGGCACCGCTGCTGATCGCCGGGCAGGGGCGTACCGGCACCTCGATCCTGTTCGAGCTGCTGGCGCTCGATACCCGCAATCGCGCACCGCTCGCCTGGGAAGCCGCGAGCCCGGTCGAACCGCCCGCTGCAACGCTGGGCGGCACGGTCACGCGCGGGCAGATCGCCGAAACGGTGAACGAGTTCTGGGTCGACATCCAGCCGGCGCTCAGCGCCGCACACGAGTACCGCTGGGATCTGCCCGTGGAATGCATCCGCTTCCTCGACAGCGACTTCAGCACCGACTGGTGGGCGATGCTCTATGGCGCGTGGGACTGGCTGCGCTGGCGCGCCGAGGCGCGACCACGCAGTGCCTATCCATGGCACCGTTCGATCCTGCAGTTGCTGCAGGGCCAGGATCAGCACCCGCGCCGCTGGCTGCTGAAATCACCGGCACACCTTGGTGCGCTGGACCAGTTGCTCGCGCAATACCCGGATCTGCTGATCATCCACACCCACCGCGACCCACTGAAGTCGGTTCCCTCGACGGTGAGCCTGTCGACGCTGATGCGCGCAAGCCGCGCCGACGGCGTGGACCCGGCACTGGTCGCACAGCTCGTCGTCGGTGGTTATTCGGCGACGCTGCGCAAGGTGATCGAGGAACGCGCGAACGGCACCATTGCGGCAGACCGGATCGTCGACGTCCATTTCCAGTCACTGATGAAGAATCCGGTCACCACCATCGAGGCCGTCTACGATCGCTTCGGGCTGAGCTTCCATCCGGCTTTCGCCGATTCGATCCGGGAATACCTGCAGCGCAAGCCGCGCGGACGCTTCGGTACCCACAGCTACCATCCTGCCGACTACGGACTGAGCGAGCAGGGAATCCGCGATGCGTTCCGCTTCTACACGGATCACTACGACATCGCGCTGGAGCACTGAAGGCGGAAGTCACCGGAGCGCCCGGCGATGAATGGAACTGCCACGGGGGTAATGTCGTCGAGAGCGGTGCCGTGGCAATAATCACACAGGTCAACCAGACAACACCCTGCGCGTTCTAATCGGCGGAATCACCTTCGGGAGCATCACGATGAAGACCCTGTTCGGCTGGCTGATGGCGCTGGTGCTGGCCGTCTCGTCCGGCGCATCCGTCGCGAAATCGCAGGAGGTGGTGCCATTCGCGCAGGCGGAACTCGATCAGATGCTGGCGCCGATCGCACTGTATCCGGATCAGTTGCTGTCGCAGATCCTGATGGCAGCCACCTACCCGCTCGAGGTCGTGCAGGCGGCGCGGTTCCTGCGTGACAATCCGGACCTGCACGGACAGGACGCGGTACGTGCGGCCGAGGGGCGCGACTGGGATCCGAGCGTGCAGTCACTGCTCGCGTTCCCGAACGTACTGGAGCAGATGGAAGCCGACCTCGACTGGACCGAACGCCTCGGCGATGCCTTCCTCGCACAGCAACAACAGGTGATGGATACCGTGCAGGCGCTGCGCAATCGCGCTTACGCTGCCGGCAATCTGCGTTCGAACGACAAGGTACGCGTAGTGCGCGAACGCGAGGTGATCGTCGTGCGGCCCGTGCGCCAGGATCTGGTCTACGTGCCGTACTACGATCCGTTGACGATCTACGGCTCGTGGTGGTGGCCGCAGTATCGACCGGTCACGTGGGGTCCGTGGCCGGGCTACGGACTGGCGTCTGGTTACAGCAACTTCAGCGGTTTCTACTGGGGCTCCGGAATCAGCCTCGGCGTCAACTTCTTCTTCGGCGACTGGGACTGGCCGACGCACCGCGTGCGCGTGGTGCCACACAGACCGTTCTACTACCGTCGCCCGCCACCGGTTCACCATGTGTGGGTGCACGACTACCAGCATCGCCGCGGCCACCGGTACCCCAACCGCGCCGTGGAACATCGCTACGTACCGACTGACGCCCGCCCGGTGTACCGGCACGACTACGGCGAGCGACGGGGCGATCACGACGGGTTTCGTTACGGCAATCACGACCGGGGTCGTGCCGACGAGCACGAACACGACCGGGTTCCGGAACATGACCCGCAGTTTCGTTCGGAACGGACCCAGCGCCTGCGCAGCGACCATCGCGACCCCGACCACCGGCGCGATCGCAACACGTGGCGCAGTCATGACACCCGCGAGGACGCAGTGAGGCCACACGGTCTGCTGCAAGGGCGGCAGCACTCGGGCGGCATGCTCCACAGCGGCAGCGAATCCCGGGATGATCGGGTGCGCGAGCGTATCCACCGGAGCCACGAAACGAATCCCGCTGCAGATGCTGCGCTCCCGCAACGGCACACCGACGGAGCTGACGGGCACCGCGAAGCGCGCGAACGTCTGCTGCAGGAAACCCAGCAGTGGACACAGCCACGCGCAGAAACGATCCGCCCACGCCACGAGCGCATCCAGCCGCGCCAGGAGCAACCGGAGCAAGTCGCACCACCACCGGAGCGTACAGAGCAGCATCAAGGTCGTTTCGGGCGGCGCCAATGGCAGACGTCTCATCCGGCACCGGGCGACGCCTCGCGCGCGGGCGCATACGAACGGCCGGCACCGCAAGCAGCGGGCATCGGCGAACGCACGAGCGACGACGCACGCATGCAGCCGCGCGCCGCACCCCGCGGCGGCTTGCATGGCTGGGGAGCCGGCGAACGACGCAGCGGATTCCGTGGCGCGGAGCGCGGTGAACGCAGCGAGTCGCGGGGCATGGAAGGCGAGGGGCGCGGTAGTTTCCGCGGCTCGAATCCGCAAGAGCACGGCCGATTCCGTGGTCCGGAATCGGGTGATCGCGGCAGATTCCATGGCGCCGGGCGTGGTGGCTTGCGTGGCGCCGGGTCTGGCGAGCAAGGGCCGCGGCCTGATCAGAATCCCTGATGCACGATCCAGGGTGACAACGCCGACGCCTCAGCCAGCGCGCAGCAGGTCGTCGGCGAAGCGTTCGAGCTGGCGGATCGACTGCACCACACGCACCTCGCTGCACGCGCTGCGGTAACGCAACATCTCCGAGTCACCGGTTCCCCACAGCGGAGCCGGCTCCGGCGTGAGCCAGATCAGCCGCCGCGCGCGGCGACCGATCTCGCGCAACGCGGGCAGCGCCGGGTCGCCACGGTTGTTGCGCGCGTCGCCCAGGATCACCACGGTCGCGCCGGCGTCCGGGTCACGACCACTCGCATCGAGCAGTCCGCGCAGCGCCGTGCCGTAATCGGTCGAACCGCCTGCGTAGCGGTGCTGCACCTGCGCCAGCGCATGCTCTGCACGGTTGTGCGCGAACAGTTCGCTCACTTCGACAAGCTGCGATGAAAACACGAAGCTGCGCACGCGCGGCAGCACGTCGCCCAGCCCGTACAGGAAGAGCAGCAGGAAACGCGCATACGCGCTAACCGAGCCACTGACGTCGCACAGCGTGATCAGTGCAGGACGGCTGCGACGGCGGCTTTTCCAGCGCGGTGCAAACAGCAGGCCGTCGTGCGCGAGGCCCCCTCGCAGCGTGCGTGGCAGGTCGAGCTGCCCACGCCGGTATTCGCGCCGGCGCACGGCATGACGCGCCGCGAGCCGACGTGCGATCCGGCGCACGATGCGCGTGATCTGCACCAGATCACGCTCCTCGAGTTGCGACAGACGCGCCGTTCGCAGCACCGATTCACGCAGTTCGCGCGCCTGGGTGCCTGCAAACAGCAGATGGTGTCGCTCCACGTGTTCACGCACGCGTTCACGCAGCAACTCGCTCCACTGTTTCAGCGCGAGTGCTGCAACCGCACCCGGCTCGACGCCGGCCGGCATCTGTTCGAGCGCGAGGATGCGCTGCTGCAACTCCTGCCAGCCGAGAGCGTCCAGCGTCTTGCGCACGTAGAGTCCGCGCTGCGTGAAGCTGCTCATCGCCTCGATCCCTGCGTCGCGGGCAGCCGCATCGATCGCGAGCTGCAGCTGCACGGGATCGGCGGCTCCGCCTGCCGCTGCGATTGCCGCGCCAACAGAACCCGTCACCGGCATGGCCAAGGCAGTATCGAAGGGAGCGAGCTGCGTCGTGACGGACGTGCGATCAGGTCCGGCAAAGAAGCGCGCGAAACATTCCTCGAACGACTGCTTGTCGTCGATCGTCTTGGCGAGCGTGGCTGCGAGCGCCTGCTGCAACAAGGCGCGATCGTCGTATCCGCACAACGCGAGTGCATACGCCGCGTCCAGCGTCTCGGCCGGTGACACGCGGACTCCCGCGTTGCGCAGCACGCGCACGAAGTCCGTCAGCACGCGCTCCATCAGCGCGTGGCTGCCTGCGCGCGACCAAGCAGCGTCTGCAGGTTCTCTGCAACCGCCTGGATATCGTCCTCGAACTTCAACAGCACATTCAGCGTCTCGCGCACCAGCGCCGCATCGAGCGCATGCGCGTGCAGCAACAGCAGTGCACGCGCCCAGTCGATGCTTTCGCTGACTGCCGGGGGCTTCTTCAGATCGAGTTCACGCACTGCCTGCACGAAGCCGACGAGCTGGGAGCGCAGCGAATCGGCCACTTCCGGCACCTGCGCGCGCACGATGCGGTTCTCGAGCGCCGCGTCCGGAAACGGGATATACAGGTGCAGGCAGCGGCGCTTCAGTGCGTCGCTGATCTCGCGCGTGCTGTTGCTGGTCAGGATCACCAGCGGCGTGTGACGTGCGCGCACGGTGCCGATCTCCGGTACCGACAACTGGTAGTCGGAAAGCATCTCCAGCAGCAGGGACTCGAACTCCTGGTCGGCCTTGTCGATCTCGTCGATCAGCAGCAGCGCTCCGTCGTCTGCCCGCATCGCCTTCAGCAGCGGACGTGGTTCGAGAAATTCCTCGCTGTAGAAGACATCGCCGAACTCGTGCAGCCGCTGCACCGACTCGGCCAACCCGTGCACGCCCTTCAGCAGCTCGCCGAGCTGCTCCTTCAGCACCTGCGTGTAAAGCAGTTGCTTGCCGTACTTCCACTCGTAGAGCGCCTTGCTCTCGTCGAGCCCCTCGTAGCACTGCAAGCGGATCAGCGGCAGCGAGAGGTACTGCGCCAGCGTCTTCGCGAGTTCGGTCTTGCCGACACCGGGCGGCCCTTCGACGAGCACCGGCTTCTGCAGTTGATACGCCAGATAGACGGTGGTCGCGGCCTGCGCGGAGCAGATGTAGCGCAGCTCCTCGAAGCCGGCCCGAATTGCAGCCGGGGACGTCATCAGCGGCGTGGGCAGGCGGGGTGGCAACTCGGTTCGGCTCATCGATGGGAACTCCGGCACAGGGCGGGCGCAGTATAGAGGGTGTCGCAAAACGAGCTCTCGATCGTCGATGCAGGCAGCGCGCAACGATACCTTCACGTCGGGGGGCGTGCACCGCAGGGATGCGGCGCTCGAGCCTGCAGGGATGCATTTACGGCGTCCCACCGGCGTGAAGGTATCGTTGCGCGCTTTGCCGCGTTTTTACGACAGCCTCCATAGGCTGCGACACGCGGTTATGATGCCGGCATGAAGCTCGCCACCTGGAACGTGAACTCGCTGAAGGTACGCCTGCCGCAGGTGCTCGACTGGCTGCAGGCGCAGAATCCGGATGCGTTGTGCCTGCAGGAAACCAAGACCACCGACGAAGGATTTCCGTTCGCCGATCTGGAACAGGCGGGTTATCACGCCATCCACAACGGACAGAAAACCTACAACGGCGTGGCGATCGTGTATCGCGGCGATGCACTGGATGTCATGCGTGACATTCCCGGGCTGGCAGACGAACAGAAGCGGGTGATCGCCGCCACACTCGGCGACACGCGTGTGATCTCGGCGTACATGCCCAACGGACAGGAAGTCGGCAGCGACAAGTACGCCTACAAGCTCGACTGGCTGGCGGCACTCACCGCGTGGCTGCGCAACGAACTGCGGCACTGGCCACGACTGGCACTGCTCGGCGACTTCAACATCGCGCCCGGGGACCGCGACGTGCACGATCCGCAGGCGTGGCACGAAAGGATCCTGTGCAGCAGCGCCGAGCGTGCGGCATTCGGCGAGCTGCTCGCACTGGGACTCGTGGATGCGTTTCGCTGCTTCGAGCAACCGGAGAAGAGCTATTCGTGGTGGGACTACCGCGGACTCGCGTTCCGGCGCAACCTCGGTCTGCGCATCGACCACATCCTGCTGTCGTCGACGCTTGCGCCGAGCTGTCGCTCGTGCACGATCGACAAGGCGCCGCGCCGGCTGGAGCGTCCCTCGGACCACGCACCGGTCGTGGTCGAACTCGGGTAGAGGCAGCCGAGGGGCTCCGGCTCAGCCGCCGGTCATGTTCATGAACCGCACGATCTGCGGTTCGGCATTCAGATCGAAATGGTGCTTCTCCGGCTTCAGCTCGATCGCGCGCACGATCTCCGCCGCCAGGGCTTCACGATCACCGGGACGCGCACGCATCACGGCGCGCAGGTCCGCAGAGTGTTCGTTGCCGAGGCAAAGCAGCAGACGGCCCTCGACCGTGAGCCGCACCCGGTTGCAGAGGTGGCAGAAATTGTGACTGTGCGGTGAAATGAATCCCACCCGGATCGGGCTGTCCGGCATGCGGTAGTAGCGCGCCGGGCCACCGCTGTCGTCGGCAACCGCCTCGAGCTCATGGCGTGTGCGGATGATCGCGCGCACCTCGTCACTGGAGCAGAAACTCAGCGCACGATCGCGGCTTTCCATGTGCCCCAGCGGCATTTCCTCGATGTACGTGATGTCGGTGCCGCGTTCGCGCGCGAACTCGAGCAGAGGGAGCACCTCGTGGTCGTTGCTGCCACGCAGGATCACGCTGTTCAGCTTTATCCGATCGAAACCGGTCGCCAGCGCGGTGTCGATTCCTGCCAGTACGACCGCCAGCTCGCCGGTGCGCGTCAACGCCCGGAAGCGCGCCGGATCCAGGCTGTCGAGGCTGATGTTCAGCCGCTTCACTCCGGCGGCGCGCAACGGCTTCGCCAGCTTCACCAGTTGCGACCCGTTGGTCGTGAGCACCAGCTCACGCAGACCGGGCAGTGCCGCAATCCGCTCGCAGAGCCACAGCACGTTGTGCCTGACCAGCGGCTCGCCACCGGTCAGGCGGATCTTCTTCACGCCGAGCCCGACGAAGGTCTCGGCGACCATCGCCAATTCTTCCAGGCTGAGGATTTCACTGCGCGGCAGAAACTGCATGTCTTCCGCCATGCAGTACACGCAGCGGAAATCGCAGCGATCGGTAACCGAGATCCGCACATAATCGACGCGACGACCGAAGCGGTCGACCAGCGCTGCCTGGGCAGCGGGAGGCACAAAGGCGTTCACGATCCCACCTCCATCACCCGAACCCGCAGGCCTTCGGGCCGGATTTCAGCTGCGCTTGTGACTTCCATCGCAGACTGGCCGGTTCACGCTGAGCTTGCAGGCACAGAAATACACGGTACGCGTCTCGGCGGCGTCATAGCGCAACGGCGTGAAACTCGTACCCTTGTGCGAACCGTCACAGAACGGTTGCCGCGCCGAACGTCCGCAACTGCACCACCAGTAGCTCTTGCCCTGCTCCACATCACACGCGATCGGGACTTCACCCGCACGTACCGGTGCATCCATCATCGCGACTCCTGTATCAGAGCACTTCGAGAATCTTGTCGGCAGCCGACACGTCCAGCCCCGGGTTCGGCTCCACCGCGAGGTGGCGCACCACGCCGTCTTCGGCGACCAGTGCAAAGCGTTGCGAACGCGTGCCCATGCCGAAACCGCTGGCGTCGAGTTCGAGTCCGAGCGCCCTGGTGAAATCCGCGTTGCCGTCAGCCAGCATCAGCAGTTCCTCGGCATTCTGCGACTTGCCCCACGCATTCATCACGAACACGTCGTTGACCGCCATGCAGGCGATCGTGTCGACTCCCTTGGCCTTGATCCGGTCCGCGTTCACCACGTAGCCGGGAAGATGCGCCTCCGTGCAGGTCGGAGTGAAGGCACCAGGCACCGCGAACAGCACGACCTTGCGGCCACGGAAGAGCTCTTCGGTGCCAATGTTTTCAGGCCCCTTCTCGCCCATCCTTTTCAGGGTAGCCGAGGGGATGCGATCGCCAACCTTGATCGTCATGGGTAATCACTCCGCTGTGTCTGGTGGATTTCCCGGCCATCGTAGCAGAGGCTTCGGCGGGAATTCACCGTTGAGTTCGTAAGGAAATCTGCCTCAGTTCACCAGCAACACCTGGCAGCGCAACTGCGACAGGCATTCCAGGGCAGGATTACGGCTGTCTGCAGCAAGCAGATCACCGGCCACGAGCACGGTGGCTCCCGACCGGTTGTCGACGTCGGCCAGCATCGCGAGCGCGGCACTCTGTGGCGGGTGTTCACGGACGACCACGATCAACCCCGACCTTTCCAGCTCGCGACGCAGCTCGGCGTCGACTTCTCCCGCGACGATCACCTCGAGCACATGGTGATCGTCGCGCGCGAGCCGTGCACCGAGCTCGAGCGCACGGCGACTGGCCGGGGTCTGTCCGCACAGCACGAATACGCGCGGTGGCCGGTTGTCGCGCACGAGCACACGCACGAGGGTGGGTTTGCGCGGCTGCAGCAACAACAGATCGACCTGCAGCGCCGCCGCACCGATCGCCTCATCGCGGCGTGCACGCGTGACGTGGAAGTGACCCTTGACGCGGCTGCGCTGCGTCGCGGCACCAAAGCGTCGCTCTGCCTCGCGTGACAGGCCGCGCAACGTCTGCTCGACCCGCGACGCGCTGATCTCGCGCTCGCGTGCCGAGGACAACGAGATTTCCCGCGTGATCGGCAGGTCTGCCACCCGGTAGACATCGTCATCCTCGACGAACAGGGCGTCGAGTTCGGCCTCGAGCTTGGCTGCGATCAGGGCGGCAGCCTCGATCAGTGCGGTTTCGCAACTCAGCGCATCCAGCGCCAGCATCATGCGCCGCAGCGGGTTGCCGCCCGGATTCCCGCTGCCGTTCATGGCTTCGCCTCGCTTGCCGGTGACTGTTCGCCCGCGTGCCGACGGCCGATCTCGGCCAGTTCGTGCAGCCGCTGACGCACGCGTTCGTTCACCGAATCGGCCTCGAAGCGGTCACCGTCCAGCGGTGCCCCGGCAGGCACCCCGGTGAGCAGTTCCAGCGCCTCGTCCACGCCGTCGACGGCGTAGACATGGAAGCGCCCCGCACATGCCGCCGCTGCGACCTCGGGTTTCAGCATCAGGTGCTGCACGTTCGCGCGCGGGATCACCACCCCCTGCGTACCACTCAACCCACGCGCCACGCAGACATCGAAGAAACCCTCGATCTTGTCGTTCACGCCACCGATGGCCTGCATCTCGCCAAGCTGATTCACCGAACCGGTCATCGCCAGATCCTGGCGGATCGGAATGCCGGCGATTGCCGACAGCAGGGCGACCAGTTCCGCCATCGACGCCGAGTCGCCGTCCACCCGGCCGTAGGATTGTTCGAACACGATGCTCGCCGACAGCGCCAGTGGCTGGCTGTGTGCGTAACGGCGTGCCAGGAAACTGCCGAGGATCATCACTCCCTTCGAGTGCAGGGGGCCGCCGAGCTCGGTCTCGCGCTCTATATCCACCAGCTTGCCCGACCCCAGACGCGCAGTGGCGGTGATGCGCGACGGCCGACCGAAGCTGTAGTCGCCGAGCTGGATCACCGACAGTCCGTTGATCTGCCCGACCTGGGTGCCTTCGGTGGCAAGCAGCATCACGCCTTTGTGGATCTGTTCGCCGAGCAGCTCCTGGTAGCGGTTGTTGCGGAACCGGTACTGCGCGATCGCCTGGTCGACATGGTGTGCCTCCACCAGCGCACTGGCGTCACGCCCGGCCCAGAAGTCGGCCTGCAGGATCAGGTCGACCAGACCCCCCAGGTGCAGCGACAGCTTCGAGGCGTCCTCGGCGCTGCGCGAGCTGCGATCGATGACGCGCGCGACCCCGCCAGCGGACAGCGGACGCGCCTTCTCGCGCCGCGCCAGTGTGGCGATGATGCGCGCATAGGGCACGATCGCTTCCGGACTGCGATCGATGCCGTCGCTGAAATCCGCGTTGACCTTGAAATACAGGCTGAACTCGGGATCGTAGTGCTGCAGCAGGTGATACAGGTAGCGGTCGCCGACCAGCACGATCTTCACGTCGAGCGGGATCGGCTCCGGCTCGAGCGAGGTGGTCGAAACCATGCCGAGGATGTGCTCGATCGATTCGATGCGGATCTCGCGCGAGCGGATCGCGCGCTTCAGGCCGTCCCACACGAAGGAGTTCATCAATATCTTGCGCGCATCGAGCACCAGGTAGCCGCCATTGGCCCGATGCAGCGCACCGGGCTTGATCAGGCTGAAATTGGTCAGCAGTGTGCCCATCTGGGCGATGTGTTCGATGCGTCCGAGCACGTTCTGCAGCGTCGGATTGTCTTCATAAAGCACCGGCATGCCGCGCTGGCCATCGTGGTCGACCAGCACGTTGATGTGGTAGCGCAGGTGTTCGTTCGCGAACACCTGCTTGCGCAGCGGCACATTGCCTTCCTGCGGCTCGCCGGGCATGAAATCCCAGACATTCTCGGCCATGTCCTGCAGGGCGGCGTCGAGGAACGCCAGCACGCCCGGGTACTCCCGGTAGCGCGACTTCAGCGCGGCCAGCATCGGATCGATGATGTCGTGGATGAACTCGTTGTCGATCGCCTTGACCCGCTCGACGCTCTCCTCCTGCCAGCCGTGGATGCTTTCGATGATCGACTTCAGGCGGTGGTTCAGTTCCTCGATCACCGCCTTCGCCGCGTCCTGCTCGGCGCGCGACAGTTCGTTGAACTGCGCCGGTGTCATCAGCTTGCCGTCTCGCAGCGGACCGATCGTGTAACCGCCCGGAGTGCGGATCACCACCATGGCGCGAGCGCGTGCCGCCTCGTTGAGGTCGCTGAACTGCTTCGCCTCCTTTTCCTGGTACTCCTCCTGGATCTCCGTGATGCGGCGTCGGTACTCATCACCGCGGAATACGTTCGGCACCGTGACCAGCATGCGCTCGATCAGCTTTTCCATGTCGCGCTTGAGCTGCACGCCCTTGCCGGCCGGCAGGCTCAGCGCACGCGGACGCGAAGCGTCCTCGAAATTGTTCACATAGCACCAGTCGGAAGGCTCTCCGCGCCTGGCTGCATGCTGTGCAAGCAGATGGTCGACCAGCGTGCGTTTGCCGATGCCGGTCGGACCGGCCACATAAAGGTTGTAGCCTTCACGTTGCATGCCGACGCCGAACTCGATGGCTGCGATCGCCCGATCCTGCCCCATCGCGGCGGAATCGATGTCGGGCAACTCCTCGGTCGAGCGGAATCCCAGCGTCGCGGGATCGGTTCGACAGCACAGCAGTTCGGGTGCAAGTGGCTGTACGGACATGGCTGGATCTCTCCCGGATCAGTCTGCGCAGGCGATGCAGGCATCTGCATGCGGCAACGCCAGCAGCCGTGCAGCGCCGATCGGCCCTCCACAGCGGCTGCACACACCATAGTCTCCGCGCTCGATGCGCTCGAGGGCAGAGTCGACCTTCCTGAGCTCCAGGCGCGCTTCGGACTCGATTGCGTACAGCGCATCGAGGTTTTCCTGCTCCACCACCTGCTCGCCGAAATCCGCCGACATCGGCTCCTCGCGCCGGCGCAGGTCGGCATTGATGCGCCTCACGCGCTCCTCGAGTTCGGTGCGCTTGCCCAGCAGGCCTGCGCGCACGGCTTGCATGTCCAGCATGATCCACCTCCCCCGCTCCCGGTACAGATGGCGGTGATCGCGACACCGGGGGCTGCCCGCAAGCATACCCTTTGCTTCGTGGTGGCAAAACCACGGCGACTATCAAAGCAGCAAGCCGATGCGTTATCGTCAGCACGCCCGGACGGCCTGCAGCGCAGACCTGCCTTGCCGATCCGCGATGCGCCATCCACCCGCCGCTCACAGCGGGCATTGCAAGCCGAACAGGAGGACCAGACCATGCGCTTTGCTTTCCACGCTTCCATGCCCGCACCCGACCAGTACCTGCCGCTCGCCCGTGCGGCCGAGGAAATGGGCTTCGACAGCTTCACGCTACCCGACAGCATCTGCTACCCGAAGGAAAGCGACGCGCAGTATCCATACAACGCCGACGGCAGCCGTGACTTCCTCGACGGTGTGCCGTTCCTCGAGGTATTCATCGCGATGGCTGCGGTGGCAGCGGTCACGAGCAAGCTGCGCATCACCACCTCGGTGGTGAAGCTGCCGATCCGCCAGCCGGCGATCGTCGCGAAACAGTTGTCGAGCCTCGCCGTCCTCAGCAACAACCGTATCGTGCTCGGCGTGGGGCTGAGTCCATGGCCCGAGGATTTCGCCGCGTGCCAGATCCCGTACGAGAAGCGTGGCCAGCGCATGGACGAGATGATCGAGATCATCCGCGGTCTGATGAGCGGAGACTATTTCGGCTACGAGGGGCAGATCTTCCAGATGGCACCGATCAAGCTCTGCCCGGTACCAACGAAGCCGGTACCGATCCTGATCGGCGGGCATACGGACATCGCGCTGAAGCGCGCCGCACGCATCGGCGACGGCTGGGTCGCTGCAGGCGCCTCGCTCGACGATCTGGCCGGTTACGTGAAGACGCTGCGGACGCTGCGTGCGGAATACGGCCGCGAGAAGACGCCGTTCGAAGTCCACGGCATGGGCGCGGAGGCGTTCTCGGCCGACGGCATCAAGCGTCTCGAGGACATCGGCGTCGACGAAGTGATCATTGCGTTTCGCAACGTCTACAACAAGGACCCGGATACCTCGCTGGAAGAGAAACTGGGCCAGATGCGCTGGTACGCGGACAACGTGATCGCAAAGACCCGTTGAAGAGGCTGTCGCGAAAGTCCGTCGACCGCTGACACTGACATGACTGGCGCGTGACAACGCCTTCGCACCGGTGGGACGCCGTAAATGCATCCCTGCAGGCTCGAGTGCCGCATCCCTGCGGCACACGCCCCCCAGTGCGAAGGCATTGCCACGCACCTCGTGGCGTTTTGTGAAATCCTCTGAAGGTCCGCAGTCCAGCTCCGACAGGGACCAGGGGTTGGCGCTGCACGATGCGGCGCCAACCCACCACGGAACTCAGTCCGGCAGGTGCGGGCCTGCCGTGATGATCGCCGCCGAAACCCCGCTGAACTTGCGGAAATTCTGCAGGAACAGGTCGATCAGACCGCGCATCTGCGCAGCGTAGGCGTCCTTGTCTTCCCAGGTGTTGCGCGGATTCAGGATCTGCGCGTCGACGCCCGGCACCGATTTCGGGATATCGAGGTTCAGCCCCGGCAGCCGCTCGGTCGGTGCGCCAACCAGCACGCCGCTCTGGATCGCCGCGATGATCGCGCGCGTGGTCGGGATCGGGAAGCGGTGCCCCTTGCCGCCCACACCACCGCTGCCCCCGGTCCAGCCGGTATTGACCAGGTAGACCTGGCTGCCGAACTTCTCGACACGGCGCATCAGCAGATCCGCGTAGACGTGCGCCGGACGCGGAAAGAACGGCGCACCGAAGCAGGTCGAGAACGTGGACTTGATGCCGCTGCCGGAACCCATCTCGGTGGAACCGACAAGTGCCGTATAGCCGCTCAGGAAGTGGTATGCAGCGGCTTCCTTGGACAGGATGGACAGCGGCGGCAGCACCCCCGTGACATCGCAGGTGAGGAAGATCACCGCGCGCGGCTCACCGGCGGCGTTCTTCTCCGCGCGCTTCTCGATGTGCTCGCGCGGGTAGCAGCAGCGCCCGTTCTCGGTCAGCGAGGTATCCGTGTAATCGGCGATCCGCAGCACTTGGTCGGTGACCACGTTCTCGACGATCGCGCCGAAGCGGATCGCCTCCCAGATCAACGGCTCGTTCTTGTGGCTGAGGTTGATCGTCTTCGCGTAGCAGCCGCCCTCGATGTTGAATACCGAACCCTCGGCCCAGCCGTGTTCGTCGTCGCCGATCAGATAGCGATCCGGGTCGGCCGACAGCGTGGTCTTGCCGGTGCCCGACAGACCGAAGAACAGTGCAACGTCACCGCTCTCGCCCACATTGGCCGCACAGTGCATCGGCAACACATCGCGCTCGGGCAGCAGGAAGTTCTGCACCGAAAACATCGCCTTCTTCATCTCTCCCGCATAGCGCATGTTCGCCAGCAGGACCTTGCGCTGCGCAAAGTCGATGATCACTGCACCGTCGGAATTGGTGCCGTCCCGCTCCGGTACGCAGACGAAGGACGGCACGTTCAGAACCTGCCACTCTGCCTTCGCGCGCGGGTTGTACTGGTCCGGACGGATGAACATGTTGCGGGCAAACAGGTTCTGCCACGCGTCTTCGGTCGTGACCCGGATCGGAACGTAGTACTGGGGATCGGCGCCCACGTGCAGGTGTGCCACGAAGCGGTCGCGCGCGGACGCAAACTCGACGACACGATCCCACAGCGCGTTGAACTTCCCGGCGTCGAACTTGCGGTTGATCGGACCCCAGTCGATCGATGCGCTGGTGCCCGGCTCGTCGACGATGAAGCGGTCCGCAGGCGAGCGTCCGGTACGCTTGCCGGTGGTCACTACGAACGCCCCGGTATTCGCCAGGTGGCCCTCATTGCGGCGCACCGCGTGCTCGACGAGGAGCGCGGAGCTCAGGTCTGTATACACGGTGCTGGTAGAAATCGTCGCAGTTTCCATTCCGGAAATCCTATGTAGCCCGATGGATCAGGATGATTGGACACCGACCGGCGCAAGCGCGCATCGATCGGACGCCCCTCGGCAGCAGCCAACATTATGGCAAAAAGGTCTGGCGCGCGAAAACCGCAACAATTCCGATCAATGCAGAGGCTTGCCGCGCGCACGCGGGAACAGGCCATCCGTAGGTCGGGATTCATCCCGACATATGGCCTCGCCGTGCGCACGCGGGAACAGGGCCTCGAGCGCGGCGGCGTCGAAACGGTACTCCTGCTGACAGAACTCGCAGTGGATCAGGACGGCTCCCTGCTCGGCGAACACGGCGTGCACTTCGGTCGCGCCCAACGCGCGCAGCGTGTTTGCGGCTCGCTCGTACGAACAGCGGCAGCCGAAGCGCACCACCTCGGGCTCGTGCACGCGCACGCGCTCCTCGTGGAAGAGCCGGTACAGAACGGTCGTGAACGGCTCGGCGAGCAATTCGTCCTGGCCAAGCGTACGCGTGAGCTGGCACAGATGCTCCCAGCGGAGCGCGTGACTTTCATCTTCGGCCCGGCCGGGCAGCACCTGCAACAGCAGACCTGCCGCCCGCTCACCGTCGGCAGCGAGCACAATGCAGGTCGGCAGCTGCTCCGACTGCCCGAAATAGTGCTCCAGACACCCGGCCAGCCGTGGTGCGTCGAGCGGCACGATTCCCTGGTAGCGTTGGCCGGCGTCGGGGGTGATCGTGATCACCAGCGTACCGGCAGCCAGCAGATCGGGAAACGCCTCGCCAAGCGCACCGTCGGCGAGCTGCGCGTAGCCACGAAGGCAGCGCTCGTGGGTACACTCGGCGAACAGGAGCGCGATCGGTCCGGCACTCTTCGCCTGCACGCCGAGCGAGCCGGCAAACTTGATCGTTGCACCAAGCAGCACGCTCGCAGCCAGGGTTTCACCGAGCAACGCCGCCACGGGCGCCGGATAGAAATGCTGGCCGAGAATCTCGGCGAGGCTGGATTCGAGACGCACCAGGTGCCCGCGCACGGCGGCCGTCTCGAAGTGGAAGCCGAGCAGCACATCGGCGTCGGGACGGTTCATGGTTCGTTTCGCTCGCGAAAGCGCTGGATCAGCCGGCGCTCGCGCTTGCCGGGCCGCTGTGGCGGAGCGCTGACCCCGGTGCGTTCGAGGCGGCGCTGCTCGCTCGCCACGCTGCGCGCCTCGATGCTGGCCGTGGTCTCCTGGTAAAGCAACGCCGCTTCCGGCGCGCCCCGCCGTTCGGTAGCCAGGGCCCGCACGATCACGGTCTTTTCGTCGAAGCCCTGGCGGATGCGCAGTTGCGCACCTGTGTGCACCTCCTTCGATACGCGCGTGCGTGCCCCGTCGTACCACACCTTGCCGCCCTCGATGGCTTGCTTCGCGAGGCTGCGCGTGCGGAAGAAGCGCGCCGCCCACAGCCATTTGTCGAGCCGCACGCGCTCATCACCCATCGCCGCGCTCCGCTGCCGGCATGATCTCGTCGAAATGCAGGATCGCCGGAAAGTGCAGCCCGCTGCGCAACTCGCGCCGGCTGTCCGGCTGCAGCAGCGTGAGCAGATGACGGATGCCGTACTCATGCGCCGACTGCAGCACCGTGTGGTTGTCGTCGACCAGCAGCGTGCGCGCCGGATCGAACGGCTCCACCGCTGCCAGCGCAGCCCAGAAGCCGGGTTCCTCCTTCGCGCGACGGAAGTCGTGCGACGACACGATCGCATCGAACCAGCGCTCCAGACCGACGTGCGCCAGCTTCAGCTCGAGGCTCTTGTGGTGTGCGTTGGTGACCAGCATCACGCGCTGCCGGCTCGCGTGCAACCGCGCGAGGAACTCCTCGACGTAGGGGCGCACGGCAATCAGGTGGCGCACCTCGCGCTTGAGTGCACTCACGTCGAGTCCGAGCTCACGCGACCAGTGATCCACGCAGTACCAGTTCAGGGAACCCTGCTCGGCGCGAAAGCGTTCCGCCAGCTCGAGGCGCGCCGCATCCTCGTCGCGCTCGTGGATCCGGGCGTAGCGTCGCGGCAGGTGCTCGAGCCAGAAGAAGTTGTCGAAGTGCAGATCGAGCAGCGTACCGTCCATGTCGAGCAGCACGGTGTCGATCGCATCCCAGTCGATCATCGGCAGTTACCTCGGGGTGTTGGCCGCCATTCTAGAGTGCTTCAGGCGGCGCGCCACGACGCATCGCGTATAGTGTGACCGTCGTTTCCCCTTGCTCGACGGATGCCGCATGGGCAATTCACACCAACCCGAGATCCTTGCTGCACGCTGGGTCAGCCACACCAGGCTGTTCCATGTGCAGGAGCAGAAGCTGCGCTTCGGCAACGGCGTCGAGCGCACGTACGAACGGCTCAACCCCGGCTTCCACGGTGCCGTGATGGTCGTTGCGGTCGACGACTCGGACAAAATGCTGCTGGTGACCGAGTACGGGGCCGGAGTGGGTGATTACTATCTGTCGTTCCCCAAGGGGGCCGTACATGCCGAGGAATCGATCCTCGACGCGGCGAACCGTGAACTGATGGAGGAGACCGGTCACGGTGCGCGCCAGCTCGAACTGCTGTGCGAGCTGACACTGTCCCCCTCGTACATGGGCAATCGCATGGCCATCGTGCTTGCGCGCGACCTGTTCCCGAAACGCCTGCCTGGCGACGAGCCGGAACCCTTGATAGTGAGTACCCACAGCTTCGACGAACTGATCGACCTGCAGCAAAGCGGCACCCTGCACGAGGCTTACGCGGTGGCGGCGCTGTTCCTCGCCCGCGAGCGTCTCGCCGCCTCGGGGAAATTCTGAACGGGTTGCCTGCACGCTGGCACTCCGCGGCCGTCGCGGCAGCGCGCGCTGCCAGTGCCGCCATCCTCGAGCTGCGCGATGCGACGCTGCAACGCCAGCGCAAGCCCGACGGCAGCTGGGTCAGTGCGGCAGACCATGCCGCCTCGCGCGCGATCACGCAGCACCTCGCACCACTCGATGCCAGCGTGCCCGTGATCAGTGAGGAAGGTGAACACGACCCCGGTGGCGCCACGCGATTCTGGCTCGTCGACCCGCTCGATGGTACGCGTGAGTTCCTGCGCGGCAGCGAGGCGTTCAGCGTGAACATCGCCCTGATCAGCGACGGCTATCCGTGCTTCGGTCTGATCTGCCTGCCGACCAGTGCAACGCTCTACCAGGGCGCTGCCGGCTTCGGCGCGTGGCGCGACCACGAACCGATCCACGCGGCCACTGCCAGCCAGGACGCGCCCTGCCGGGTGCTGGTGAGTCCGGGACAGACCGGGACGCTGCATGCCGAACTGGCGCCACGGCTCGCCACGCACGGAATCGACACCCGGATCGTCGCCGAGCCGGGAGCAGTCAAGTTCTGCCGCCTCGCAGAGGGAGACGCCGACGTGTATCTGCGCCGCACCCGCACCTGCGGCTGGGACAGCGCGGCCGGGCAGGCGATCGTCGAGGCTGCCGGTGGTGCGGTCTACGACGCCGGGTGGCAACGGCTCGGCTATGTGTACCGGCCACACTGGTACAACGGTGATTTCATCGCCGTCGCCGACCCCGTCTGGCGACAGCGGCTTGCGCAAGGCTGAAAAGGGTGTCGCAAAACGCTATGGGGCGTGTGGCGACACCGTCGTATCGGGGGCGTGTGCCGCAGGGATGCGGCACTCGAGCCTGCAGGGATGCATTCACGGCGTCCCACCGGTGCGAAGGTGTCGTCACGCGCAGATCACGTGAATGTTCAGGGAGTTTTGCGACACCCCGTGCCCGCTGCCAATCAGGCCACCAGACGCGGATACCGGTGCGGCGGATCGAGCCGGCGCAGGTAATACTCGGTGGGGTGCACACGCCCCTTGTCGTCGATTGCCGCAGCGTGGACGATGCCGAAGATGTCGCCGTCACCATCGTAGATCACCGTCTCCCAGGCCTTGCGACGGATATCACAACCCGGGCTGCGGTTCAGGCGACGCTTGAATTCCTCGTAGTCGACGCGCACGAAGAAGCTGCTGCTCGACGCCATGACTGTTCCTCCATACATACTGTTTGCGCATACAGTATAGATACTGGATCCCGATCCGCAAGCAACTTGCAGCATGGCGCAGCATCGCGCGCATCACCACTGCATGTAGGGATGTTTCGTGAAGTCGAACACAAGATATGGAAGCAATCGCCGGGCTGAAGAGGGCGTCGTAAAACGACGTGAAGCGTGGGGCGATGCCTTGGCATCGGGGGGCGTGTGCCGCAGGGATGCATTTACGGCGTCCCGCCGGTGCCAAGGCATCGTCCCGCGCTGCTCGCATCGCCGATCGGAGACTTTTTGCGGCAGCCTCTGAATAGCCGCCAACGCTTCCGCACGCGCGTTGTCTCGCCCACAATCACGACCGGGTCGCACGAGGAAAGGGATGCTCTACCAATACCACGGCAACGACATGGACGTGCTGCGCAAGTGTGCCTGCACACTGCTCGGGGCAGCGCCGCTTGCCCCGCTGGTCGCCGAACGGGTGATGGTGCCGAACATCGGCATGGCGAAGTGGCTGCGCGCAGGAATCGCCGCTCACAGCGGCATCGCGGCGAACCTGCGCATGGAATCGCCAGCCGCGTTCCTCGACGGTCTCGCGCGCTCGCTGTCCGGCGAAGTGCGCCAGCACGCCGGCGCACACGCGTGGAGCAAGGAACAGCTGGCGCTGCGCATCATGCGCGAACTGCCGTCGCTGCAAGCCTGCCCCGGCTTCGAAGCCGTGGCGCATTATCTGGACGGCAGCGATCCCCAGCGCCGCCTCTACGCGCTGAGCCTGCGGCTGGCGGAACTCTTCGACCGCTACCTGCTGTACCGGTACGAGTGGCTGCTCGCCTGGGAATCGGGCACGGCCGTGGCCGGGCCGGCACTTGCCGGCAATGCCTGGCAGGCGCTGCTGTGGCGTGCGGTGGTCGAGCGACTGCAGGAGGAACAGCCGGGTCAACTGCACGGCGCCAGACGACTGCAGCAACTGATCGATGACCTTGGCGGCACACGGGCGCTGCCGGTCGCGCTTCCCGGGCGCATCGTCGGTTTTGGCCTCGGCTCGCTGGCGCCCCTGTTCGTCGAAGCACTGCTTGCCCTTGCGAACCGCACCGATGTGCACCTGTTCCAGTTCAACCCCAGCAACACCTACTGGTACGACACCGAAAGTGAGCGCACGCTGGCACGCTGGCGCGTGGAAGAACCGGAACGCGCCGCACTCAGCACGAGCGGCAATCCGCTGCTCGACGCGTGGGGGCGCGCCGGCCGCTCGGGGCTGGCGCAACTGCTCGCACGCGATCTCACCGACGTAGCCGATCTGTTCTGCGAGGCAACTGCTCCCGGCGTGCTTGGCGCGCTGCAGAACGACCTGCTGCACCACGACACGCCCGGGCAGCGGCGTTCGCTGGAACGCGACGACGGCAGCCTGGTGTTCGCCGAGGCGCACAGCCGGTTGCGCGAGGTCGAGGCGCTGCAGGATCAACTCCTGCATCTTCTCGCCGCCGTCGAGGGGCTGCGGCCACGCGATATCGTCGTGATGGCACCCGATATCGGCGTCTACACCGGTGCGATCCAGGCCGTGTTCACGCTGCCACACCATGATCCGCGCCATCTGCCGTTCACGATCGCCGATCGTGATGGCAGCACGACGAACACCCTGCTGCAGGCATTCCTGCACCTGCTGCGACTGCCGGAAAGCCGCTTCGAACGATCGGCCTTGCTGGCACTGCTCGGTGTTCCGGCGATCGGGAAGCGCTTCAGGATAGGCGCCGACGTGCTCGAGTCCCTGCGTGAACGCACCGACGCCGCGGCGATTCGCTGGGGGCTCGACGCCAGCCCGCTGCCAGACGGGACGCCAGGTCCCGAACGCAACTCGTGGCGATTCGGACTCGAACGCCTGCTGCTCGGCATCGCCTTCGACGAGGACACGCTTTACGACGGCATCGCACCGCTCGACCCGGGCGGTCTCGACGGCATGGAAGGCGTCGGTCGGCTTGCCGGGTTCCTGCGCCACATCGAGCACTACGCGACTGCGCTCGTCGCGACACGCCCGATGCGTGCCTGGACCGAGCTTCTGCACGCGTTGCTGGCTGACTTCTTCTGCGACGATCCCGATACCGCCGAAGACCTCGCCGTGTTGCACCGTGCGCTGGCCGACACCGCCAGCGCGATCGATGACGCCGGCCACGACGGCCCGCTCGCGCGCAGCGTGCTGCACGACCTGCTCGCCGCACGGCTCGCCGCACAGGACGGCTCGCACGATTTCCTGCGTGGCGGCGTGAATTTCTGCCAGCTCACGCCGCTGCGCAGCATCCCGTTTCGCGTGGTGTGCCTGCTCGGCATGGAGGCCGAGGCATTTCCACGCAGCTCCCCGCCACCGGCCTTCGACCTGATGGCGCGCACACCGCGTGCCGGTGACCCCTCGCAGCGCGACGACGATCGCCACCTGTTTCTCGAAGCCCTGCTGTCGGCACGCGACCACTTCTATATAAGCCGCGTGGCGCGCGACGAGCGCAACGACAGCAAGCGCGAACCAGCCTTGCCGCTGAGCGAGCTGCGCAATCACATCGACGACTGGTGGCTGCCCGCCAACGACGGCCGCTCGGCCAGCGCCGTGCTCACGCGTGAACACCGGCTGAAGCCCTTCGATCGCGTCTACTTCGAGGAAGGCGGGGTGCTTTCGAGCTTTCGCAGCGAATGGCTGCCGGCGGCACACGAGCGATCCGCCGCCGGGATCTTCTGCGCACAACCGCTGCCGGCGCCTGCAATCGACGAGCTGGCTCTGGACACCCTGCTCGCGTTCATGCGCAACCCCTGCCGTGGTTTTCTGGAACAGCGTCTCGGTGTGCGTCTGGGATACGGCGAGGAAGTCGACGCCGACGAGGAGCCGCTGGCGCTCGACGCGCTCGAGCAATGGCAGTTGCGCGAGACATTGCTCGCCACGGTGCTCACCGGTGGCAGCGCTGCTGCCGCCAGCGCGCGCTTCACGGCCAGCGGCCAGCTCCCACACGGCTTCGCCGGCACACGGGCGCTGGCCAGGACGCTCGACTCCTGCGCGCCGCTGCTGGAAACCGCCAGCGCATGGGCGGCCCTGGATACGCGCAGCCAGAGCTTCGCGCTCGAGTCGGGCGGGCTGCGTCTGCACGGCATCCTGGCTGGTCTGCGCGACGGGCGGCTGCGCCGGATCAGCGCATCCAAGGCGCACGGCAACACGCTGTTGCCGTTCTGGATCAGCCACCTGTGCGGCTGTGCCTGCAACCTGACGACCGGCAGCGCAGAGTTGCACTGTGCCGATGTGCTGCGCGTACTGCCGCCGCTCGATCCCGCGCAGGCACGCGAACACCTTGCCGGTCTGGTACGGATTTACCGTGAAGGGCAGCGTCGTCCGCTGCCGCTCTTCCCCAGGACCTCGTTCGCCTATGCGCAGGCACTGCGCAAGAGCGGCAACCCCGCACAGGCGCTGAAGACTGCCGGAAGCCAGTTCGAGGACGGCCACAACCATCCCGGCGAAGGCAGCGACCGCAACGTGCGGCGGGTGTTCGCGCAGCCGGACGTGATCTTCGATGCCGGATTCGCGGCACTCGCGACACGCGTGTTCGATCCGCTGCTGGCCGCTCTCGACGAGGGCGCACGATGAACTCCGACCCGAACAGCCTGCCCTTGCTTGGCCGCTGCCTGATCGAGGCGAGCGCAGGCACCGGCAAGACATGGACGATCACCGGACTGGTGCTGCGCCTGCTGCTCGGCGCAAACCCGCCGGGCACCCCACCGGCTCCCGCGCGCGCATTGCGCGAGATCCTGATCGTCACCTTCACGCGGGCTGCGACCGAAGAGCTGCGCACGCGCATCCGCACCCGTCTGCGGGCCGCGCGACTGGCCTTTGCCAGCGGCGGCACCGCACCCGAAGATGACGCGCTGATCGCCGAGCTTCTGGCCGCCAGCGCAGAACGCGAACGCGACCACGACCGCCTGCACGCCGCCGAACTGGAACTCGACCTGGCGAGCATCTTCACGATCCACGGTTTCGCGAACCGGGCGCTGAAGCGCAATGCCTTCGAAAGCGGAATTTCGTTTGCAGCCGATATCGCCGAAGACGATGCGCTGCTCGTCAGGCGCACCATCCACGACTTCTGGCGCGAACGCGTCTATCCGTTGCCGGCCTTGCCGGCAGCGCAGTTGCTCGGGCGCATCGATCACGCCGGTTTCGTGACCACCGTGCGCAATCTGCTTGGCCGGCAAGGCTTGCAAACGCTGAATGCTCCGGCCGGGTCGTGGCAGCAGCTCCTCGCCACGATCGACGCCGAAGCCACCCGGCTGCTCACGGCGTGGCGCAGCGAGGGCCCCGGCTTCGATGCCGCCATCGCCGAGACCCGGCTCAACAGCAAAGGCAGGGAAGCGCTGCAGGAGGCGCTGCCGCGCATGGACGCAGTGCTGGCAGGTGCGGCAAGCCTGGACCACGAAACGGTGCACGCGCTGTCGCGTGATTTCCTTGCCAGCGAACTCGCCAAAAAGAAGGGCAACGCGCTGCCGGCACTGACGGTATTCGACATTGCGCAGACGCTCGACGAACACGGCACCGCGCTGTACCGGCGGCTGCTGACCGATGCGCTCGTCGAACTGCCACGGCGTCTTGCCGACGCCAAGGACCGCAGCGGCCAGCTTGGCTACGACGACCTGCTGCGCCTGCTCGACGCGGGACTGCGCGGTGCCGGCGGGGCACGGCTCGCGGCAACGATTCGCGAACAGTATCCGGTCGCGCTGATCGACGAGTTCCAGGACACCGATCTGCGCCAGTGGGAAGTGTTTTCGACAATCTACTCCACCGCGGACAGCGCGCTGTTCCTGGTCGGTGATCCGAAGCAGGCGATCTACGCGTTTCGCGGCGCCGATGTGCACGCCTACCTGCGTGCGCGCTCGACGGTGAGCGAGCGGCGCTCGCTGCCGACCAACTATCGCACGGTCGCGACGCTGATCGACGCGGTGAACGCTCTGTTCACGCTGCGCACGGACAACGATCCCTTCCTTGCCGGCGACGCCATGCCCTTCGATGCGGTGCGGGCGGCGGGGCGAGCCGAGGAGAAGCCCCTGTTGCTCGACGGCACCCCTGTTGCGGCGCTCACGGTGCTGCATCTCAAGGCAGCGGAAGCCGGAGCAGATTCGCCGTCAGCGGACCCACCGGCGACCGAGGAGTATCGCGAACGCATGGCGAACGCAGCCGCCAATCATCTGGCCGATCTGCTGCGCAAGGCGCAGGACGGGCGCGTCCTGCTCGGCGGACACGCTCTTCGCGCCGGCGATATCGTCTGCCTGGTGCGCGATCGGCACGAGGCTCGCCACTTCACCGACGCCTGCGAGAGGCGCGGCATCGCCTGCGTCCATCTCAGCCGCGACAATGTCTACGCCAGCGAAGAGGCACGCGATCTGCACCAGGCGCTGGCGGCGCTGCTCGAGCCCGGATCGGAGCGCCGGCTGCGGGCTGCGCTCGGCTGTGCGCTGCTCGGGCGCAACGCTGCAGAACTGGCGCTGCTGCGCGACGACGACGCCCGACTGCTGCGCGAGCAGGAGCGTTTCCTCGCCCTGGCCGAAGCACTGCGCAGCGCCGGTGTGCAGGCAACGCTGCGCCGGCTGCTGTTCGCCTGGGATGTACCGCGCAGGCTGCTCGCGCGCAGCGACGGCGAACGCGCGCTGACCAACTGCCTGCACCTGATCGAGCTGCTGCAGGCCGAACGCGAGTCGCTCGACAGCGACGAGGCGCTGCTCGCACGCTTCACCGCGCTGATCGCGCACGCGAGCGATCCGGCACGCGGTGAGCGCGAAGTGGAGCTGCTGCGGCTGCAGAGCGACGCCGAGCGCGTACGGATCGTGACGCTGCACGCGAGCAAGGGCCTGGAGTACCCGCTGGTGTACCTGCCCTTCACACCCGTATTCAAGCCCGCGAAGGAGGCCCTGTTCCATCGCGATGACACGCACGAACTGTGCTACGACCTTGCCGCAGAGGCAAAATCGACCGCAGCGGCACAACGCGAGCAACGGGCCGAGGACCTGCGACTCTTCTACGTCGGCATCACGCGCGCCATCCACGGCTGCGTGCTCGGGGTAGGCGACGTTCGCCGCGGCAACGCAAAGGAGAGCCGGTTCAAGGACAGTGCGCCCGGCCATCTGCTCGATGCGGAAACACTCGGCGCCGAGCGTGCGATTGCACGCCTCGGCACGCTGCCGGGAACGGTGCTGCTCGATGCCGAGGCGCTGCCATGGTGCGAAGTCCCGGCCGCAACACCACCGTCAAGACCACTCGCCGCGCGGCGGTTCCTGACCGTGATCGAGCGTGACTGGCAGGCAAGCAGCTATTCGGCGCTGGCGCGTCACCTCGATACACGCTCCGGACGACTGTTGCGCCAACCGGAATTGCGTGCCGAGACAGACGCCGCTTCGCCCGCACAGGAGCACAGCATCTTCAACTTCCCGCGCGGTGCGCGGCATGGAAGCTTCCTGCACGCGCTGTTCGAGGGACTCGATTTCGCGGCGCAGGCAGACGCGACGGTTCATGCCGGGATGATTTCCCGGGCGCTGCAGCACGCCGGCTATGCGGCCGACTGGCTGCCGGCACTGCAGCAACTGCTCGCCGATGTGCTCGACTGTGCACTCGACGACGATGCACTGCGGCTACGCTCGCTGCAGGGCTCATCGGGGCGGCACGCGGTCGAACTGGGATTCGAGTTCCCGCTTGCGCCATTCGATACCGCCCGGCTCGACGCCCTGCTCGCAGCGCACGATCCGCTCGCGCGCGCCGCTCCGGCGCTGGCGTTCGCACGCGTGCGCGGAATGTTGAGCGGCTTCATCGACCTGGTCTTCGAATGCCGTGGGCGCTACTACGTCGTGGACTACAAATCGAACCATCTCGGCAATGCGTTGGCCGACTATGCACCGGCGCGCCTCGCGCACTCGATCGTCGAACACCGCTACGACCTGCAGTACGCGCTCTACACGCTCGCGCTGACGCGACTGCTGCGCCAGCGCCTCGGGGAGACCTTCGATTACGAACGCCACGTCGGCGGCGTCTACTACCTGTACCTGCGCGGAATGCGTGCAGCCGCCGGGGCACGTCACGGCGTCTGGTACGCACGGCCTGCGCGGGAACTGATCGAGGCGCTGGATGCACTGTGCAGCGGGGACGACGGCGATGACGACTGATCGACCGACGCCGGCAGGAGGGATCGACGGGCTGCGGCCGGTGGACCATCACTTCGGCGACATGCTGGCACGACGGGCACGACACGACCCCGACGCGATCGCGCTGGCGGCGGCACTCGCCTGCGCCGAGCTCGGCAAGGGCCATCTGTGCCTCGACCTGGACGAGACCTCACTGCCGGAGTGGGCCCTTGCAGCGGGCCTGGACGTCGCACGGGTGCGCGCTGCGCTGCGTGCCGAACCGGGGCTGTGCCAGGACTGCGCGACGCCGGGAGAGGCACGCCCACTGGTGCTCGACGGCTCGCGCGTGTACCTGCACCGCTACTGGCTGGCGGAGCACCGGGTCGCGGCGCGGCTGCGGGCGCTGGCGGGGCAACCGGTCGCGCTGCACGCCGACGCCCCACGCTGGCTCGACGCCCTGTATCCCGGCAATGACAGCGGCACGAACGCCCAGAAGCTTGCGTGTGCGACCGCGCTGACACGTGGACTCGGCGTGATCAGCGGCGGCCCGGGCACCGGCAAGACGACCACCGTGGCGCGCCTGCTCGCCGTGTACGCGCGCGACGCACTCGCGCGTGGCGAACGCATTGCAGTGCGCCTTGCCGCTCCGACCGGAAAGGCGGCGGCACGCGTCGGTGAAGCACTCGCCCACGAGTTTGCACGTCTCGGCGAACAGGGCCTGCTCGACCCAGCGCTGCGGGCTGCACTCCCGACCGAAGCGCTGACGCTGCACCGGCTGCTCGGCGCCAGCGCGACGCGCGGCTTCGCTCACCACCGTGCCAATCCGCTTGCTGCCGATCTGGTCGTCGTCGACGAGTGCTCGATGATCGACCTGCGGCTGCTGGATGCGTTGCTCGATGCGCTGCCCGTCGGAGCGCGGCTGCTGTTGCTCGGAGATCGCGATCAGTTGGCTGCCGTGGAGCCCGGCAACGTGTTCGGCGCACTGTGTGCACACGCCGGAACGCCGGGTCCCGCGCGCGGCGCCGAGCTGCAGGCACTGTGCCGGGTGCAGGTCGAGACGGCTCCCGGCGCCGACGCGATCACCGACGCGATCGCGGTGTTGCGCCACAGCTACCGCTTCGACGCGACCAGCGGCATCGGACGCCTGGCAGCGGCGGTGAACGCCGGCAACCATGCCGAAGCCAACGCGACCCTTGCGACCGGCGACAGCGTGCGCGTAACGGCATACGACGGATGCATCGACGGCGCGGAACTGCGGGTGCTGCGCGATGCCTACCGCGAGCTGGCAGCTGCGGCGATCGCAGCGCGCGGCAACCCGGCTGCGGCCGCCGCACTGCCGGTGCTGCAGCAGCGATTCCGCGTGTTGTGCGCGTTGCGTGACGGGGCCGTGGGGGTGAGCGCACTGAACCGCGAACTCGCACAGGCACTCGCCGAGGCGGGTCTTGCCGATCGCGGTCGCGTCCATTATCCAGGCCGCCCGCTGATCATCACGCGCAACGATCACGAGCTGCGGCTGTATAACGGCGACCTCGGCATCGTGGTCGATGACGAGGACAGCCGCCCGCTGGCGGTGTTCGCCCACGCGGGCGGCGTACGCCTGTTGCCCGCGGCCAGACTGCCCGAACACGAGACCGCTTACGCCCTTACCGTGCACAAGAGCCAGGGCTCCGAATTCGACCGTATCGCACTGGTGCTACCGCCCGCAGCCGCTGCCAGCGGGCTCGCCGGGCGCGAGCTGCTTTACACCGCGATCACGCGCGCGCGCACCGGCGTCGAGCTGCTGCTGCCCGGAGGCAGGCTCGATGCGTGCTGGCTGGAGCGCACCCGGCTGCGCTCGGGCTTGGCACGGCGCCTGTCCGGACACGACGAGCAGCCACGACGAGCCGGCGCCCGGGCACAGATGGCCGTATAATCCGCGGCCTTGCGAGGCCGGCTGACGGCACACCAGCGGAGAGATCGAGCATGGGCTCCACAGCAAAACGCCAATCGATGACGCAACTTCGTCGCCTGCTGCGTCGCCTGGAACGCTCGCACGGCGGTGACCAGAACGTGTGCCAGACGTGCAGCCTGCAGCGTCTGGCCGCCCAACTGGTCGATGAACTGGAGACGGAAGCCCACCAGATCGGCTCGCCCGACCTGGGTCCGGGCGCTGCCAGCGTGGTGATGGCAGTGGAAGCGCTGATCGCCACGATGTGGGCACTCGACGTGCAGGCGGCCGACGAACAGGGCCGCGTGCTGCAGGCGCTGCTCGACCACGTGGGCGGACTCGTACTCGATCAGCTCGCGATCGAGGAAGAGGATATGCAGGGGCAACCGGCCGAGAGCGACGAAGCGCCTCCGGCACCGCCGAGTCCGCGCCGCGGCGGTTCGTTGCACTAGGCAGCACGCGGGTACGCATCCATCGGCATGCATGTCGGCATGTGAGCATGAATGTCGGCATGTGAGCATGAATGTCGGCATGAATGCCGACCTACGGACCGGATATCAAGTGCTGCAAGGTGGGTGGCGACGCCGTCATCTACCCGATCTGCGTCGTACGCTGACCTGCTCGCCGCCGACGCCCCAGTTGTCCACCGGCACTTCGTCGATCACCACGAAGGTGGTTGCCGGATTCTTGCCGAGCACGTCGCGCAGCAGCGCGGTGACGCCCTCGATCAGCCGTGCCTTCTGTTCGGCGGTGGCGCCTTCATCGGTGATCCTGATGTTCACGTACGGCATGCCACGCTTCCTCGCTGCAGATCTGCCCAGGGGTATCCGGCGTCCGGGCTACGAGCGTGTCGGCATCGGCAACGACGGCAGCTCACCCACCGCATGGCGCACCGCACGTGCAAGCAGCGCACGGCTCTGTTCATGCTCACCGAGTTGCTCGTACAGCCGTGCCAGCTCGGCACAGGTATCGGCACGCGCCGCAAGCCGCAGGCTGGCGTCGAAATAATCACGCGCCTTGCCCCAGAGCTGATTACGCAGCGCGATGCGTCCCAGCGCCAGCAGCAGTTCGGGCTGCTCCGCGTGCGCACGCAGCAGCGATTCGGCGAAGACCAGTTGGCGCCGGACGTCCGACGCGGGTATCAGTCCGTATGCGCGCACCAGCCGCGGGTCCCACCCCTGCTCGAGAGCCCGCTCCAGTTCGCGGGCCGCCTCATCGGCGCGGCCGCTCCGCGCCAGTGCCGAAGCGTGAACGGCGATCAGCCCGGGCTGCTGGCGCAACCGCGGTTCGACCGCCTTCCATGCGGTCTGCAGCGTCTCGGGCGTGACGTCGTCACCCGCTGCCACCGCACGCAACGCACGCTCCTCGATCGCATCGAGCCGTGCCTCCGCGCACGCACGCTGGCGGCGGGCATCCGGCAACAGCAAACGGATGCGCTCCCAGGCATTGGCGCGCTCCAGTGCCTCGAGCAGCAGGGCCGTGCCCGCCGGCTGTGTGCGTGGATCGAGCGCCGCACCGTCGAGAATCGCCAGCGCCGCAACGTGTTCACCTCGCTCGAGCGCCGCCGCGGCCCGCACCAGCGCCACCGCGGGCGCAGCGTCAGGGACTTCGCCGGCAAGCTGCAGAAAGCCCTCTGCCAGTTCGTCGTCACCGAGTTCATGGCTCGCGCGCGCGGCCAGCAGGTGATTCAGCAGCGGCGCGTCGGCACTGCGCGCTCCGCGGGCAAGCTGTTTCACCGCATCACGCCAGCGTCCCTCGAAGAATGCCAGCACGCCACGCATCGTGTGCACCCGCCGCCGTGCCCGCCAGCGCGCAAGAAAACCCTCGTGTCGACGCACGCGCCCGGTAAGCAGACGCGTGAGCGCATCCGCGACGATCACCAGCAGGCGCGCCACGTAATAGAACGTCAGCAACGCCACGAGTGCGCCCAGCGCGGCGACCCAGACCGTGGTCTCGACCGTGATGCCGTGCAGTTCGACCAGCACATAACCGGCGTCGAGGCGCACCAGGTAGGCAAGGCTCGCCGCGGTGGCGAGGATCAGCAACAGCACGACGAACACGCGGCGCATCGTCAGGGCTCCCCGACTGCAGGCGGCAGCGCTTCTGCGGGTGGCGTCTCGGTGGTCGCGGGCGGTGCCGTGGTCGCGGGCGGTTCCGTGGTCGCGGGCGGGGCTGTCAGCGTCGCGGCAGCAGCATCATGGCCCGCCACCGCCGGTACGCTCGCGCGCAGCGCGCGCAGCGAGTCCGTGATATCCGGCAGTGCCGGCGCGATGTCGATTGCGGCCAGCGCATCGAGTTCGGACAGGAACGCGTGGGTCGCGCGGTCGTCCATCGTCAGCGTATCCGCCGCGAGCGTGCGCACCATGCCGAGCGCGTCGCGATAGATCCGTGGTTCGGCGGCCAGCAGCGCCAGTTTCGCCTGCTCGATGCCGAGGCGAAGCTCCATGCGCAAGCGGCCTTCCTCACCGAGCGGCAACAGCGGGCGCACTGACTCGCTGCGGTGGCGCACGACCACGAAACGTCCGAGCAACGCAGCGGCGCGTGACCACCAGCGCTCTCCGGTTGCCATCGGCGCTGCTTCTTCGGTAGCGGTGTCGAACGCGGGCGGTGCAGTGCGACGCAACACCGTCAGCGCCGACACCCGCCCGGCGAGCGCAGCAAGACGCGCGTAGGTTCCCTCGACGTCGAATTCCGCAATCTCGCGCAGGCGGGCGATATCACGCGCCAGCGCCGCACGCGCTGCGTACAGCGCAGGATCGTCGAGGCCACGCAACACATCGTCTGCAGCCGTCAACAGACCGAGCGCCGAACGCACCTCGCGTCCCGCCAGCAGGCTCTGGCTCGCGAGACGTTCCAGATACTCCGCCTGCGCGAGCACCCAGTCCTGGCGGTCGGCCGGGCCCAGGCCGGCGACGCGGCGCGCCAGCGCTTCACCCTGTGTCTCCAGCGCATCGACCCGCGCATCGAGACCGGAGAGCCTCGCCCTGTCCTGCTCCATGTCGCGCAGTGCTTCGCCGATACGCTGATCGGGTGCGCGCCGCACCAGCTCCTCGAGCGTCGCCAACCGCTCGCCGGTATCGTCGGTATCGTCGGGAGCCACAGTGGCTGCAGTCTGCTGCCGGTACCATTGCCATGCGTCAAAGGCGAGCGCCGCGGCGGCGAGCAACAGCGCAAGCATCGCGACGAACCACAGGCCGCGCCGGCGCGCAGGAGCCACCGGCGGTGCAATCGTTTCGGCAGCGGGGAGGGATTCCTGGTCCTGGCTCATGCTGTCGGCGTCCTCTCGCGAATGGGAGCTGCCACGGCTTGCAGCAGCGCAAGCATCGCCGCATCGGTGGCGTTCGTCGCTGCGTGCACCGTCGCGAAGCCTGCGCTGCGCGCCAGCGATGCGACGCGCTCACCTGGTGTGACAACGGCAAACTGCGAACCTATCGTGCCAGCCGCACTCCGCCCGAGCAAGGCAAGCAGGTTCGCCAGCCCCTCGCCACTGCTCAGCAGCACCGTGTTGATGCATTCACGTGTCAGCACCGCGTGCAGTTGCGCCGGCGACGAGGCCGGGGCACGCCGGCGGTACAGCGCACAACGGGTGACGCTGGCACCACGCGCCGTCAGTTCGTCGGCCAGGTGTTCGCGTCCGCCGACACCGCGAAAGATCACGATGCGCTGGCCGGCGACGGCGGTCAGCTCGGGGCGTGCCAGCAATTCCTCGCTGTCCATCGTCGCTTCACCCCCGACGCAGGCGATGCCGGCCTCGTGCAGACGCAACGCGGTGGCGGCGCCAACCGCAAGGCAGCGCAGCGCGGACGGCCATCGACTCCCCGTCCGCTGCAGCTCGTCGAACAACGCCTGCACCGCGTTATGGCTGGCAAAAATGGCGAGCGCGAATTCGTCGAGTGCGTTCAGCACAGCGGCCAATGTCGCGCGTTCCGCATGATCGTCGATTGCCAGCGGCACGATTTCCAGCAGCGGAAATCCCACCGCGACGCCACCGGCGGCGCGGATCGCCTGCACCAGTGCCGGCGCCTGTCCGGCGGGACGGGTCACCAGCGCACGGATTCCGGCGAGCGGTCCATCCATGGTCTCAGGCCGAAGTCCACAATGCGTGCAGGATCGCGTCGGCACCGGCAGCGAGCAGACGCTTGGCGAGTTCAGTGCCCAGGCGCTCGGCGTCGGCGCGCGCACCTCGCATCTCGGCACGCACGATGTGCCTGCCATCGTCGCTGCCCACCAGCCCGCGCAGCCACAATGAACCGTCGACCTCGATCGTCGCATGCCCTGCGATCGGCACCTGGCAGCCGCCCTGCAGCGCGGCGTTCATCGCGCGCTCGGCGCGCACGCAATCGGCACAGTCGGCGTCATCGAGCGGGGCCAGCAGTGCCTGCAACGGCGCGTCGTCGGTGCGGATTTCCACGCCGATCGCTCCCTGGCCGACCGCAGGCAGCGAGGTGGCCGCAGGCAAGCGCATACGGATACGCTCACCCAGCCCAAGGCGCAGCAGTCCGGCGCTGGCGAGCACGATCGCGTCGTACTCGCCCTCGTCGAGCTTGCGCAGCCGCGTGTTCACGTTGCCGCGCAGGTCGAGGACCTGCAGGTCCGGGCGCAGTGCGCGCAACTGGCAGCGGCGACGCAGGCTCGATGTGCCGACCCGCGCTCCCGGCGGCAGCGCTTCGAGCGCGCTGACCGTGTTCGACACCAGCGCATCACGCGCATCCTCCCGGGGGAGGATCGCGCCGATGCCGAGCCCGGAAGGAAAATCCATCGGCACATCCTTCATCGAATGCACGGCCAGATCGGCCTGCCCCTCGAGCAGGGCGGTTTCGAGTTCCTTCACGAACAGGCCCTTGCCGCCGATTTTTGCAAGCGGCACGTCGAGGATGCGGTCACCCTGCGTCGACAGCGGCAGCAGTTCGACACGCAGCCCCGGATGCGTGGCGAGCAGGCGCGCCCGCACGTGCTCGGCCTGCCACAGCGCGAGCTGGCTCCTGCGGGTTGCGATACGGAGGATGCGATCGTTCATCATCGGGTCTGGTTGCGGCGGGCGGAGCGCCATGATACGGCACTCGCACCGGTGGCGCTCAGAGCATCGCCAGACGCGTACGCACCTCGGCGAGCAGGCGGCGGCTGATCTGCGGCTGAACCTCGACGCCCGCCAGCGCCACCATGTAGTCCCCTTCGGCACGGCGCACGATACCGGTGATGTGCCGGATCGCGACCAGTGCATTGCGGTGCACTCGCAGGAACGCGCCGGGAAACTCGCTCTCGATCTCGCGCAGGCTGTCGTCGAGCAGGGCACTGCTCCCCGCCAGCCACGCGGTGACGTACTTGTGATCGGCCACCAGGGCACGCACCTCGTCGACGGGAATCAGACGGGTGCTGCCGGCGGCATGGCTGCTCAGGAAACGGCGCTGCGCCGGCGTGGACTGTGTGAGTGCATCGAGCTGCACGCGCGTCATCACACGCGCCGCCGCCAGCGCTGCGGCAAGCTTCCCGCGCTGCACGGGCTTCAGCAGATACCCCGTGGCGCGGCGCTCGAACGCGGCGATTGCGTACTCGTCATACGCGGTACAGAAGATGATCGCCGGCGGGTGCGTGCCACCCATGATGTGGCGTGCCGCTTCGAGCCCGTCCATCCCCGGCATACGGATGTCGAGCAGGATCACGTCGGGATGTGCCGTATCGTTGATCGCGATCGCCTCGATGCCGTTGCGCGCCTCGAACACTTCGCTGCAGTCATCGCGTGCGGCAAGCAGCCGCTTCAGGCGTTCACGCGCCAGCGGCTCGTCATCGACCACCAGGATCTTCATTTGACCTGCTCCGCAGGAATCGTGAGCCTTGCGACGTAAGCGTCACCGACGCTGCCGGTGCCGAGGACAGCGCGCGCACCATAGATCGCCTGCAGCCGGTCGCGGATGTTCGCGAGCGCGATTCCGGCGCCGCCGCTGTGCGCGGGACCGTCCGCCGGCAGGGGATTCGCCACCTCGACGATCAGGCTGCCGGCGTGCTCGTGCAGCACGAATCGCACGCAACCGCCGTCGGCGAGCGGCTGGATGCCGTGATACACGGCATTCTCGAGCAGTGGCTGGATGCTGAGCGGCGGCACCTGCCATGCCGCCGACAGGGGTGCAATAGCACGCTCCACCACCAGCCGCGCGCCGAGCCGGAGCTGTTCGAGATGCAGATAGCGCTCGCAGAGATCGAGTTCCTCTGCCAGCGGCACGGTCGCGCTACCGTCGCGCAGGCTGGCGCGAAACAGCGCCGACAGATCCTCGACCGCGGTTTCCGCCGCATCCGGATCGAGCGGAATCAGGCTCGCGATGATGTTCATGCTGTTGAACAGGAAGTGCGGGCGGATGCGCGCCTGCAGCGCGACCACCCGTGCATCGAGTTCGGCGCGCTGCTGGCGCAGCAGTTCCCCCTGCAGGTGGAAGTAGCGCAGGAACATGCCGCCGAACAGCGTGGCGACCAGCAGATCACGCCCGAGCCACCACGGATCGGGCGCCTGCGTCGCGCCGAAACGCAGCACCCCGAGCAGTGCCTGCGCGGCCACATTCGAGGCCGCACAGACCACGACCACGAGCGCGTAGGCAAACGCTGCTCCGGCCACCAGAGGCCAGCGGCCAATGCGTTCGCGCAGCAGACAGAGCAGGGCCGCACTCGCGAGCATGTTCCACAGGATATACACGGCGGCACGTCCGAACCGCACCCCGTCGAAGCCGAGCAGGCCCTCGGCATACAGTTCGAAGTTCAACGCCAGCAGAACGCTGATCAACAGCAGCACCAGTACCGCCGTCGGCGCGCACAGGTCCGGGATCAGAAAGCTTCGTGCGGAAGACGACGGCAGGTTCATGCAGCGTGGTTCCGATGCCGCGAAAAGGCCTGGTTCGAGTGTAGCAAAGCGGGTTGACGAGGCCTTCGTACCGGCAGGACGCCGTCAATGCATCCCTGCTCGCTCGGGAGCCGTATCCCTGCGGCACCCGAGCGCCGATGCGAAGGCCTCGCCACGCGCCTCGTGATGTGTTGCGACACTCTCTATAATCGCGCGCCACCGCAGCGATCACGGACCCGGACATCACCATGGAAAAACCACAGACATCCACGCTCTGGGGAGGACGCTTCAGCGAGTCGACCGACGCCTTCGTGCAGCGATTCACCGCCTCGGTGCAGTTCGATCGCCGCCTGGCGCTGCACGATATCCGCGGCTCGCTGGCGCATGCCGCGATGCTCGCACGCGCAGGACTGCTCACCGGCGACGAGCACGCCGCAATTGTCGCCGGACTCGGCGATATTCGCCGGGAAATCGAGGAAGACCGCTTCGCGTGGAGCGTCGAGCTCGAGGACGTGCACATGAACATCGAGGCACGCCTGACCGAGCGCATCGGTCTTGCGGGCAAGAAACTCCATACCGGACGCTCGCGCAACGACCAGGTCGCAACCGATGTACGGCTGTACCTGCGCGATGCGATCGATACGATCGCCGGCGAGCTGACGCGCCTGCAGCGCGCGCTGGCCACGCTCGCCGCGCGCGAGGCTGCGACGATCATGCCCGGATTCACCCACCTGCAGACCGCGCAACCGGTGACGTTCGGCCACCATATGCTGGCGTGGAACGAGATGCTCGAACGCGATCACGGCCGCCTCATGGACTGCCGCAAGCGCCTCGACGTCTCACCGCTCGGCAGCGCCGCACTGGCGGGAACCAGCTACCCGATCGACCGTATGTTCACGGCCGCCGAGCTCGGCTTTTCGGCGCCGGCGCGCAACAGCCTGGACGCGGTATCCGATCGGGACTTCGCGATCGAGTTCTGTGCCTTCGCGGCGCTGCTGATGACGCACCTGTCGCGCTTCAGCGAGGAACTGGTGCTGTGGACCTCGGCGCAGTTCGGTTTCGTGAATCTGCCGGATCGCTTCTGCACCGGGTCGTCGATCATGCCGCAGAAGAAGAACCCGGACGTCCCCGAACTGGTGCGCGGCAAGAGCGGGCGCGTTGCCGGACACCTGATGAGCCTGCTGATGCTGATGAAATCGCAACCGCTGGCGTACAACAAGGACAACCAGGAAGACAAGGAGCCGCTGTTCGACAGCATCGACACGGTGCGCGATGCACTGCACGCCTTCGCCGACATGATGCCGGCGCTGACGGTGAACGCCGCAGCGATGCGCGAGGCCGCCCGCCGCGGCTTCGCCACCGCGACCGATCTCGCGGACTACCTGGTGCGCAAGGGCATGGCGTTTCGCGACGCACACGAGGTGGTCGGCAAGGCGGTGGCGGCGGGAAGCGCAAGCGGCACCGACCTCGCCGAGATGCCGCTGCAAACGCTGCAGGGGTTCAGTCCGACGATCGGGCCCGATGTGTTCGAGGTGCTCAGCCTCGAGGGTTCGGTGACCGCGCGCGACCATATCGGCGGTACGGCCCCGCGGCGGGTCGCGGCGGCGGCTGCGGACGCGCTGGCGCGCATCGAGGCACGGGCGGCACCCGGAAGCGCCTGAATCGCTCGCTATACTTGACGGCATGCCAGCGCAGGCCGTACCAGAATCCGCTGATCCCGGCGTCGACCGCAGGCAACTGCGGGTGCTCAGGACGCGCTTTCGCGCGATTTCTGCGGCTCGGCTCGAACGGGTGCGCACCATGCTGCCACCACGGCATCGCCAGTTCCTCGACCTGTTGCCGCTGCTGCTGCACCTGAACCACCCGGCGCTGCCCGGCTACGTATCGCAAGGCACACCCTGCGGCATCAGCGGCTGGTCACCGCCGGCAGCCACGCTCGCACGTGCCACCCGCCTCGCGCGCAGCTTCGCGCCACAGCGGCGTCCCGCAGCAGAGGCGCGCATCCACGCGGTCTACCTGATGGGCAGCCCGGGTACGCTCGGTCACTCCGATCGCAGCGACCTCGACATCTGGGTCTGCTACCCGCACGACCTCGAATCCCACGCGCTGGCACTGCTCGCACGCAAGACCACCCTGCTGCACGAATGGGCCGCCACGCTCGGGCTCGAGGCCCACCTGTTCCTGATGAACGGTGAGAAGTACCGCAGCGGGGATCGCGAACCGCTGACCGGCGAGAACTGTGGCACTACGCAGCACCATCTGCTGCTCGATGAGTTCTATCGCACCGGCATCCTGCTGGCCGGCCGCATGCCGACGTGGTGGCTGGTACCGCCGGAGCATGAACAGGACCATGAGGCGTGGTGCACCGAACTGCTGCGCAAGCGCCACCTGCGCGCCACCGACGTGGTCGATTTCGGCGGAGTGGCCGGACTGTCGGCCGGCGAGTTCCTGAGCGCCGGCATCTGGCAGCTCTACAAGGCGATCGACTCACCGTACAAGTCGCTGCTGAAGCTGCTGCTGTTCGAGGTCTACGCCAGCGAACTGCCCAGGGTGAACAGCCTCAGCGCCGACAGCAAGCGCGCCGTCTGCGCCGGGGTGACCGACATCGACGAACTCGACCCCTACCTGATGATCTACCGCCGCATCGAGCACTATCTGCGCGCGCAGGCCCAGGAAGCCCGGCTCGAAATCGTCCGCAGGTGCCTGTACTACAAGGTCGGCAAGAAACTCTCGATGCCACCGCGCGACGGCAAGGGTTCGTGGCAGCGACGGCTGATGGAGCGCCTGGTCGACGATTGGGGCTGGGACAGCGGGAAGCTTGGCGTGCTCGACGCACGCCGCCGCTGGAACATCCTCGAGGTCGAGGCCGAACGGCACGAACTGGTGCGCGAACTGCGCACGAGCTACCGCTTTCTCGCGGATTTCACCCGCCGCGAAGGCAGCACCAACACCGCGGATGTGCACGAACTCGCCGTGCTTGGCCGGCGCCTGTACGCAGCCTACGAGCGCAGGTCCGGCAAGATCGACACGGTCAATCCCGGTCATGCGATCGACGTGACCGAACGCGAGGTCATGATCCGCGCCACGCACAGCGATACCGATGAAGCGCCGCGCTGGCGCATCCTGCGCGGCGCAGACACCGGAGCCGCAGTGCTGCGTGAAGGCAATTGTCTCAGCGAACTGCTTGGCTGGTGCGTCGCCAACGGCGTGATCGGTGAACGCACGCGCGTCGCGCTGCACTCCCACGCGGCAGGTCTGCGCGAAGGCGAGGTGCGGGCGATGCTGCGCGAGCTGCGCCGCTTCATGGCCACCGACCCCGCCGCTGGTGCGGCAGAACAGGCCTTCGGCCAGGGTGCACTGGTCACGGCCCGGCTGGTGTTCGTCAATGTCGGTCGGGATCCCTTGCAGCAGGCACGCAAGGCAGGCGTGCAGCGCGTCAGCAGCCGTACCGATTCGCTGGGCTACAGCGCGCTGCGCGAAAACCTGGTGCTGAATCTGGAGACCGTTGCACGCACCAGTTGGGGCGAACTGGTGTGCGCACGCCATGACGGTGTCGAGGGACTGCTGCGCTGTCTCGGCGAACATCTGCAATCCGGCGCCAACGGCAGCTCGCCGCAACTGCTGGTTCGCTGTTTCTGTCCCAGTCGTGCCCAGGCGATCAGCGCGCGTCTTACCGAACTGTTCGCGGACCTGAGCCGGCATTTCCAGCACGAACGCCGCGATGCTGCGCGCTACGTGCTCGAGATCGGCGACCACCTGCATCTGCTGGGTTTTCGCAAGGGTGCGAGCCGCGCCCAAAGCACCGACGGCATCACCGGCCTTTATCGCCTGCTTGCCGAGCCACAGCCGCAATGGAGTCCGATCGCAGTGGATCGCCACGCGCTGGCGCGCACGGCATTGCGGGCGATCGTCGCGCAGGCATACCCGTGGCGCTGCTGCGTGTTCCTGGAAACACTGGCAGAGACATTCGTGATGACGATCAGCGACGAACACGGCTCGCTGTGGCGCGCCGAATATGCACTCGAGCACGAAGCGGCAGTGGTCGCTGCCATGGCGCTGTTCCTCGATGCGGTACGCAGCCGCCAGGGTGGCAACGCGGCGCCGAGTACGGTAACGGCGTGGTTTCGCATCGTGCGACCGGCCGGCGCCGAGTACCAGACGCACGCGATGCCGCCACCGGCCCGGCAGGCAGCGCCCTGCATCCCGGTGCAGGCCGTGGCAACCGGCAAGGGCGAGCACACACGGTTCACGCTGCACTGCGCAGGCGACACCTTTGCCGACTGTGACCCGGACGCAGACCTGCCGGAGCGGCTGCTCGCGCGGCTGCGACCCCGCGGTACGGGAACGGCACCCCCGGTCTGCGTGACCGACGTCGATCTCGGGCACGCGATGCGCGCCGATGCGCCCACCGCGCACTACCTGCACGCACGCACACGCATCGAGCAGTCGCTGACGGCCGGCCTCGGGTACACGAGCAGCCGCACGCCCGATGCCATCAGGGACGACGCGCGGCTATAATCGCCGCTCCCTCACATCAGGTGCACGACGTGCGACCGTTCCTCATCTGCCTGTGGTTCGCCACGGTCATGCTCGCCGGCTGTGGCCAGAAGGGCCCGCTGTTCCTTCCACCCGAGACACCGCCCGCTCAGGCCGAAACGCCATGATGGAGGCGTTCCGCCATCGCGACGGCGCACTGTTCGCCGAGGACGTGTCACTCGAGACCATTGCCGCACGTTTCGGCACGCCCACGTACGTCTACTCGCGAGCAGCGATCGAGGCACGCTTCGATGCATTCGAAGCGGCGCTTGCGGGGGCGCATGCGCATCTCGTCTGCTACGCGGTCAAGGCCAATTCGAATCTGGCGGTGCTGAACGTGCTCGCACGCCGTGGCGCCGGCTTCGACATCGTCTCGGGCGGCGAGCTGCGGCGCGTGCTGCTGGCGGGCGGCGACCCACGGCGCATCGTGTTTTCCGGTGTCGCCAAGTCACACGAAGACATCGCGGCCGCGCTGGCAGCAGACATCCTGTGCTTCAACGTCGAGTCGGCACCGGAACTCGCGCGCCTGCAGGAAATCGCCGCCGCAGCGGGCCGGCAGGCCTCGATCTCGATCCGCGTGAATCCGGACGTCGACGCGCAGAGCCACCCCTACATCTCGACCGGATTGCGCGAGAACAAGTTCGGTGTGACCATCGACACCGCGCGCAGGCTGTACGCACATGCCGCCACGCTGGCGAATATCCGCATCGTCGGCATCGACTGCCATATCGGCTCGCAACTCACCTCGCTGGCTCCGTTCGTCGATGCACTCGATCGCATCCTGGTACTGGTCGACGAACTCGCGCGCGACGGCATCGAGCTCAACCACGTCGACGTCGGTGGCGGCCTCGGCGTGGTCTACCGCGACGAGCAGCCGCCGACCCCGCAGGGATACGCGACCGCATTGCTGGAACGCTTCGGCCAGCGGCGCCTCACGCTGATCACCGAACCGGGGCGGGCCATCGTGGCGCGTGCCGGTATCCTGCTCACGCGCGTCGAATACCTGAAGCACAGCGACGAGCGCCGCTTCGCGATCGTCGATGCCGGCATGAACGACCTGATCCGCCCTTCGCTCTATGGCGCCTGGATGGGAATCGAGGTCGTACACCAGCGCAACGACATCGAAGCCGCCTGTTACGACGTGGTCGGGCCGGTCTGCGAATCCGGCGATTTTCTCGGCAAGCAGCGCGAGCTCGCGCTGAGCGGCAGCGAGCTGCTCGCGGTGAGCGGAGCCGGTGCCTATTCGTTTGCGATGAGTTCGAACTACAACAGCCGGCCACGTGCCGCCGAAGTCATGGTCGACGGTGCAGACGCCTTTCTGGTACGCGCACGCGAGAGCTTCGACGACCTGGTGCGGGGCGAACAGTTGCTACCTGCGGATCGCTGCTGATGCTGCTGCGGTTCACGAAGATGCACGGGCTCGGCAACGACTTCGTCGTGCTCGACCTGATCACCCAGTCCCTGCAGCTCGATTCCAGCCTGATCCGCCTGCTTGCCGATCGCCGCCGGGGGATAGGCTGCGAGCAGGTACTGGTGGTCGAGCCGCCAGGAAGTCCCGACATGGATTTCCGCTATCGCGTCTTCGATCACGGCGGCAGCGAAGTGCGCGAAGGCAGCAACGGCGCTCGCTGTATCGCCCGCTTCATTCGTGATCACCGGCTGAGCGCGAAGCGCAGGCTGCGGCTCGAGACCCTCGCAGGTCCGCTCAGCGTGGCCGCCGGCAAGGGCAGTCTGGTCACGGTGTCGCTGGGCGTACCACGCCTCGAGCCACAAGAAATACCATTCAGGGCTGTGCAACGAGCTGCCAGCTATACTCTCGAGGCTTGCGGTCGACGGGTGCAGATCGGTGCGGTGGCAGTGGGTACGCCGCACGCGGTGTTGCCGGTGGATGACGTGAACGACGTACCGGTGGAGACTCTCGCTCCTGCGCTGGAGTCACACCCGGACTTCCCCGAGCGCACCAGTGTCGGCTTCATGCAGGTGCTGGATCGCGACGAGATCCGGTTGCGCGTCTTCCAGCGCGGTGCCGGCGAGATCCAGGCCTGCGACGACGGCGCCGGTGCGGCAGTAGTGGCGGGACGGCTGCGCGGGGTGCTCGGCGAGCAGGTACGCGTGAATCTTCCCGGCGGGTTTCTGCGCGTCGAATGGCGCGGCGAAGGCGAGGCCCTGCTGGTGACCGGTCCGACAACGACGGTATTCGAGGGGCAGATAACAGTATGAAAGAAGAAACAGTCGCAACGCTTCGCCTGCGCGCAGTGGAGCCAGCAGACAACGACGCCGGACCCGATGCGCAGACGGTGCTGGAGTACCTGACGCGCAACCCCGATTTCCTGCTGCGCCACGAGACACTGCTCGCCGAGATCGAACTGCCGCACCGGGCAGGCACCGCGGTATCGCTGGTCGAGCGACAGGTCAAGCTGCTGCGTGAGCGCAACATCGAGTCGCGGCAGCGGCTGACACGTCTGCTGGAAACCGCACATCAGAACGATCAGCTTTTCGACAAGACGCGGCAGTTGATCCTCATGCTGCTCGAAGCCGATTCGCTGGAACGGCTGACCCAGACGCTCGTGCTGGGCTTGCGTCGCGAATTCGACATCGAACACGTGCGCCTGTTGCTGATCGAGGATGCCGGCACGTGCTGGCCCGACAGCGCCGAGCGCATGCGGCGCGACGACGCGGAGGCCGCACTCGGCGGCATGCTGCACCAGGCGCGTCCGGTGGCGGGGCCGTTGCGGCCAGCGGCACGCGAACTGCTGTTCGGCAGCCAGGCCACTGAGGTCGCGTCTGCGCTGGTGGTCACGATAGCCAAGGCACGCCCACTGGCCGTGCTCGCGCTCGGCTCCAGCGACGTCCGGCGCTTTCACGGCGAGATGGGCACGCTGTTCGCGGAATTCGTCGGCGACGTGCTGCAGCGGCTGCTGCCGCACTGGCGTCGCGAAGACTGAATCGCGGTGCGCGGCGAACTCGCGCACGACGTCGGACGCTGGCTCGCCGACCTCGAAGCGACACGGCGCGCGTCGGCACACACCCTGGCGGCCTATCGCCACGACCTGCAACTGCTCGCGCAAGTGCTGGCAAAGGACGGGATCGTCCGTACTGCAGTGGTGGATACTGCCGCAATTCGTCACGCAGTGAGCGCGCTGCATCGCCGGGGCCTCGGTGGTCGCAGCCTGCAGCGCTTCCTTTCCGCCTGCCGGGGCTTCTTCGGATACTGCATCGAACGCGGTGAGCTGGCCGCAAACCCGGCGCTCGGCATCGCGGCACCGCGCGCACCACGACGACTGCCGACCGCGCTGGACGTCGACCAGGCCGCACTTCTGCTCGACCCGCAGCCGCAGGGCTGGGAGCAGGTTCGCGATCACGCGATCATGGAACTGTTCTACAGCTCGGGGCTGCGTCTTGCCGAACTGTGCGGACTCGACTGCGCCGATCTGGACCTGCCGGGTGCGCTGGTCACGGTGACAGGCAAGGGGGGGCGCACACGGACCGTGCCGGTAGGACGGCTCGCCTCGGGTGCGCTTCGCGCCTGGATCGCCGCACGTGCCACATGCAACCACGCTTCGCACAGCCCGGCACTGTTCATCACACGACGTGGCACGCGGATCGGTGTGCGTGCGGTGCAGAAGCGGCTCGAAAGGCACGCACGCGAACGCCAGCTCGGACAGCGTCTGCACCCGCACATGCTGCGTCACTCGTTTGCCACGCATCTGCTCGAATCGAGCGGCGATCTGCGCTCGGTGCAGGAGATGCTGGGACACGCGAACCTCGCGACCACGCAGGTCTACACCCACCTCGATTTCCAGCACCTCGCGAGGGTTTACGACGCAGCGCATCCGCGCGCCGGGCGCAAGAACCGCGGGAGCCCGACGTCATGAGCACTGCCGGAGTGCGGTCCGGACGCCGCTTCGCACTGATCACCTTCGACCTCGACGATACGCTCTGGAGCGTACAGCCGGTATTGCTGCGCGCCGAGCAACGGGTCGAGGCATGGATGCACGAGCACTGTCCCGACGTCGCGCTACGCTTCGATCGCAGCGCACTGATGCAACTGCGGGTGCAGACACATCGCGAGCGACCGGAACTGCGCCACAGCGTCAGCGCATTGCGTATCGAGGCGATGCGCCGTGCATTGCTCGACACTGGCTACGGCCAGGCCGAGGCCGCCCGCCTCGCGCAGGCGGCGTTCGATGTGTTCATGCACTGGCGACACGCCGTGGAACCGTTCGGCGCAGTCGACACGGTTCTCGGCACGCTGGCGCGCGAGCATGTGCTGGGCGCGCTGACCAACGGCAACGCCGACGTGTTCCGCATTGCGATCGGACGACACTTCCGGTTCGCGTTCACGGCCGACGACGTCGGCACATGCAAACCGGCACCGGCGCACTTCCAGGCTGCACTGAATGCAGCCGGCGTGACCGCAGAGCGTGCGCTGCACGTCGGTGATCACGGCGAACACGATGTGGGCGGTGCGCGTGCCGCCGGGATGACCGCCGTCTGGTTCAATCCCGCGGGCAAGCCATGGGAAAGCGCCGTTCCGCCACACGCGGAACTGCGCGACTTTGCAGACCTGCCGGCACTGATCGAGACGCTGGAGCGCGCCTGAGGCGCGCGCTGCCGGCGTCAGGATACTTCGTCGCCCACGCTGGCAGTGATGATCGGCGGGCGCGCGCTGACGTTCGGTTCGACTTGCTCGATGCTTCCGCCTGCGGCGAGAAACGCCTGTATTTCCGCGTCGAGTTGATCGCGCAGCTTGCGGTGCGTCTCCGTAGAATGGAACTCGACCGGCTCTGGGCGCCCTGCCGATACCGGACCGGCGTCGGCTTCCGCATCCACCTCCGACTCTGACTCGACCTCGGCCTCGCTGGCCTCCGCATCCAGGTTATCGTCGTCTTCGTTCTCAACTGACATGACCAGCCCTTCCGATCTTCGACACGCAAGCCCGTTCCAACCGCGTCGCGACGCCGCCGCGATCCAATGCGCTTACTTATAGACCAGCAACGCAAGAGTCAAAAACTTTTTTGTTCGTGTGAGGTGATCTTCTTATGCCCGAACCCGATGCACGACTGCGGTGTCAGATTGCATCCGGCCCTGCCTCACCGGTGCGAATGCGGATCACCTGCTCGAGCGGCGTGACGAAGATCTTCCCGTCACCGATCTTGCCGGTATTCGCCGCCGCCCGGATGGCCTCGATCACGAGGTCGGTGCGCGCGTCGTCGATCGCTATCTCCAGCTTCACCTTCGGCAGGAAATCGACCACGTATTCCGCACCACGGTAAAGCTCCGTATGTCCTTTCTGGCGCCCGAAGCCCTTTACCTCGCTGACGGTCACACCCTGTACCCCGACATCCGACAGCGCAGAACGAACGTCGTCGAGCTTGAAGGGCTTGATGATCGCCGTGATCAGTTTCATCGCGTTTCTCCCCGGTCTTGTGGCAACGGCAAATGCAGAAGCAGCACAGTTTGCCGGATGCGAAGCACGCTGCGAAGAGCGAGCTTGCGCCAGCGAGCTTGCGCCAACCGAGAACCGGCGTTCGAGCCTCGCCGCACGCTGCGCAGCGTTCTGCGACAGTCCCCGCAGACCGGCAACTGCGGTGCGACTCACTGGCAATGCGCTGCAATCGTATCGGCGAGCTGGCTTTCGTAGCGGATACGCTCGTCGGCAGCGAGGATTTCCCGCTCGCCCTGCGCGTTGCGCCGTACCAGATAGGAGGAGTGGCGCGCATTTTCGAGCTCCTCGCGCAGCAGGGCACAGGACTGCTCGCGCTCGGCAGCTCGACTCGCTGCCTCGGCGGCCGCCGCCGCACGCTCGCGTCGCTCGGCATCCCACACCTCGAGCAGACGGCGACTGCGCTCACGATGCTGCTCCAGTTCGGGGTCTGCTTGCCCGGTCTGGCGCTGCGGCGCATCGATGCGCTCGAGCCGGCCTGCATCCTCCGGCACGCGGTCGCCGTAGTGGACACGGCCTTGCGCGTCGGTCCAGCGATAGATCTCGGCCCCGGCCGCTGCGGATGCGGATGCGGATGCGGATGCGGATGCGGCGACCGACAACAGCGTCGCGGCGAATACCCTGCGCATGCGTCACCTCCGGGCCCGGTCCGTCCTGCATGCGTCCAAGATAAAAAATGCGCCCCGCAGGGCGCAACAGGCGACGTACGGTTCGGGGATCAGAGGTTGTAGCCCCGCTCGTTGTGCAGCGCGATGTCGAGGCCAATCGTTTCCTCCTCGTCGCTGACGCGCAGCCCGAGGATCCGATCGACCAGCTTCAACAGCACGTAGCTCAGCACACCGGTGTAGATCACCGTGAACAGCACGCCCTTGGTCTGGATCCAGATCTGGGCCGGGATGTTTTCGACCGTGCCGAAGCCGCCAAGCGCCGGCGCCGCGAACGCTCCGGTCAGCAGCGCACCGACGATGCCGCCCACGCCGTGCACCCCGAAGACGTCGAGCGAATCGTCGTAGCCGAGCGCGCGCTTCAGGCGGGTGGCTGTGTAGAAGCACAGCACGCCCGAGGCCAGGCCGATCACCAGCGCGCCGGCCGGGCCGACGGTGCCGGCGGCCGGCGTGATCGCCACCAGGCCGGCGACCGCACCCGAGGCGATGCCGAGCACCGAGGGCTTGCCGTGGCTGGCCCACTCGGCGCACATCCAGCCCAGCGCGGCGGCCGCGGTGGCGATCTGCGTCACCGCCATCGCCATGCCGGCGGTACCGTTGGCGGCCACCGCCGAACCGGCGTTGAAGCCGAACCAGCCTACCCACAGCATCGAGGCGCCGACCAGCGTGAGCCCGAGGTTGTGCGGCGGCATCGCGGTGTACGGATAGCCCTTGCGCTTGCCGAGCACGAGGCAGGCGACGAGGCCCGCGATGCCGGCGTTGATGTGCACCACGGTGCCGCCGGCGAAGTCGAGCACGCCCCAGTCCCACATCAGCGCGCCGTCACCGCTCCAGACCATGTGCGCGATCGGCAGGTAACAGACCGTGACCCACAGCGCCATGAACAGCATCATCGCGGAGAACTTCATGCGCTCGGCGAAGGCGCCCACGATCAGCGCCGGCGTGATGATCGCGAAGGTCATCTGGAACATCACGAATACCGACTCCGGGATGCGGTACACCAGCGAATCCACGCCGAGCCCGGCGAGGAACGCCCGCGACAAGCCGCCCACGAAGGAGTTCAGGTTGGTGACACCCTTCTCCATGCCGGTGGTGTCGAAGGCCATGCTGTAGCCGAACACGGTCCACAGCACGCTGACCATCGCGGTGATCGCGAAGCACTGCATCAGCACCGACAGCACGTTCTTCGAACGCACCATGCCGGCGTAGAAGAGCGCGACGCCCGGGATCGTCATGAACAGCACCAGCGCCGTGGCGGTGAGCATCCAGGCCGTGTCACCCGAGTCGAGCGTCGGTGTGTCCTGGGCGAGCGCCAGCGCCGGCAGTGCCAGCAGCAGCGGCGCGCCAAGCGCGCGCGCACGTCGTGTCGAGGTCTTCATACCGCATCCTCCCCTGTTTCGCCGGTGCGGATCCGCACCGCCTGGTCCACCGGAAGCACGAAGATCTTGCCGTCGCCTATCTTGCCGGTGCGCGCCGCCCGCGCGACCGTCTCGATCACACGATCCACGAGCGCGTCAGCGACGACGATTTCGATTCGCACCTTGGGCAGAAAGTCGACCGCGTACTCGGCGCCACGATAGAGCTCGGTATGCCCTTTCTGGCGGCCGAAGCCCTTCACCTCGCTGACGGTGATCCCCTGCACACCGATCTCCGACAGCGCCTCGCGCACATCGTCGAGCTTGAAGGGTTTCACGATGGCCGTGATCATTTTCATGTTCGCTTCTCCTCGATGACGGCCCGCCGCCACGGCGGGCCGTGGTTGGTTTCAGAGCGACCGGCTGACCGAGAACACCACGCGCGCGTCGGCGTCGTCGGCGGCGACCCCGTAGAGATCGTCGATCGTCGTGTCCCAGTAGGTCAGCGCAAAATTGAAGCCGCCGACCGACTTGCCCAGTCCGATCGACCACTCGGTATATTCGTCCTCGCCGGGCTCGAACACCCCTTTCTCGCTCATCAGGTTCATCGCCGCGTGCAGCGACAGCGTCAGGTCGTAGGGCAGCGTGTGGGTGTAGTTCAGGTACGGGTAGTACAGTTTGACCTCGTCGCCGAGCGCCTCGGTGGTGCCGTCACCGATGTACTCGGGGGACCAGTTGAGCCCCGCCGTCAGGCCGCCCCATGTGAACGCGAGGACTGCCTCCACGTAGTCGAGCTGCGGATCACCGTCATAACCACAGTAGATGAAGCCGATCTTGTAGCTGCACGACGAGCAACCGAGCTGAGCCGTGTAGCCACCGTAGAAATCGAACTCGGCGCTCGCATCGGTGCCGAAGTTCACGTTCGACGCCCACACGCCGGCATAGATGCCGTTGTCGAAGGCGGCGTCGAAGCCGCCCTGGATCGCGGAGCGCTCCTGCGTCTGCGACACGCCGCGGAAGATGTAATCGGTGGCCAGCGTCACGTTGCCCGTGTACTTGCCGGCCTGCGCCACCGGGGCGCTCATCACCAGGGTGGCCGCCGCGAGCGTCACTATCGCTTTCAGTTGCATCGTCGTGTCTCCTTGCCTTGGGTTTCAGCGGCCGCACGAACTGTGCACACGCGTATCCGGCCGCTTCGAGCAGGTCACTGCACAGCATGTGCCAGTATTGAAAATTGCTTTTGAAAACACGCGCCATCCGTGATTCACCGAGTACGCACAAGGGTGCGGATGTGAATGCAACACGCTCGTGCGCACCATGGCGGTGCGCACGGTGGTGCCCGCGCGATCGCGGCGCGCGCACCGGCGCCGCAATCGTTTAGAATCGACCCCGGTCCGGTCCGGCGTGAACAGTGATGATCGAAGACAAGCTTCTGCGCAGCCTCGGCGATCAGCTCGGTCGCTTCATCGGCGACGCTGCGCTGCGCGAGGACATGCAGAAGAGTCTCGAAACGGTGACCCAGGGCGCGTTCGCGCGCCTCGATCTGGTGACTCGCGAACAGTTCGACGCCCAGATCGAACTGCTGCAACAAGCACGCGAGCAGATCGAGCGACTGGAGGAAGAACTCACGCGTGCTCAGCAGCGACTGACCGAACTGGAGCGTGACCGCGCGTAACACCGGCACGCAACCCGCTCACCATGCATCCAGGGACGGATCATGCAACTCGCCACCCTCTCCACCCGCGCCCAGATCGGTATCGCCGCACCTGCCGTTCGCGTCGAAGTCCATCTGTCGAGCGGCCTGCCACAGATCGCGATCGTCGGACTGCCGGAAGCGGCGGTGCGCGAGAGCAAGGACCGCGTGCGCAGTGCCATCCTCAATTCCCTGTTCGATTTTCCGCTCAGCCGGATCACGGTCAACCTGGCTCCTGCGGATCTGCCGAAGGACGGTGGCGGGCGCTACGACCTGCCGATCGCGCTCGGGATACTTGGTGCCTCGGGCCAGATCGGTCGCGAAGCGCTGGAGGGTTTCGAGTTCATCGGCGAACTTGCACTGAACGGCGACATCCGGCCCGTGTACGGCGCACTGCCTGCGGCGCTTGCCTGTCATGAAGCCGGACACACGCTGGTGCTGCCGGTGGCCAACGCGGCCGAGGCAGCGCGCATCCCCGGCGCCTGCGTGCTGCCGGCGCGCAATCTCCTCGAGGTATGCGCCCATCTGAACGGCCAGGTCCTGATCGAACCGCAGCGCGCGTTCGCCGAGCCCGAAGCTGCAGCAGGGTCGGACCTGGCAGACGTGCTGGGGCAGGAATGCGCCAAGCGCGCGCTGGCGGTGGCGGCGGCAGGCAGTTTGAACCTGTTGCTGAGTGGCCCACCCGGGACCGGCAAGACGATGCTCGCGAGCCGGCTGCCGGGAATCCTGCCGCCGCTGGACGACACCGAATGGCTGGAGGTCGCCTCGATCCGCTCGCTGGCGGGTTTCGACGAGATCGGCACACCGCGCGGTGCACGCCCGTTCCGCGCACCACATCGCTCGGCATCTGCGGTCGCGCTGGTCGGCGGCGGCAGCACACCACGACCGGGCGAGATCACCCTGGCGCACCACGGCGTACTGTTCCTCGACGAGCTGCCGGAGTGGCCGCGCCGCCTGCTGGAACTGCTGCGCGAGCCGCTGGAGTCGGGCAACATTGCAATCGCCCGCTCGGCACGGCGGGTGAATTTCCCGGCACGTTTCCAGCTCGTCGCCGCAATGAACCCCTGCCCCTGCGGGTATCTCGGTTCGGGCTTTCGCGACTGCCGCTGCACGCCCGAGCAGATCGCACGCTATCGGGACCGCCTCAGCGGCCCGTTGCTCGACCGTTTCGACATGCGGGTGGAGGTGTCTCGCCCCGGTGATGCGCTGTTCGACGCCGGCGCGACAGAGCGTGGCGAAGCGAGCGACACGATTCGCCAGCGCGTGATCGCAGCACGGGAACGCCAGCTGCTTCGCCAGCGGGCGACCAACAGCAGCCTCGGCGGGCGTGAGCTCGAACGCGTCGCACGGCTTGGACCGGACGATCACGAGTTGCTGGTGATGGCGACCAAACGCTGGGGTCTGTCGGCGCGTGCGTACCACCGGGTGTTGCGCGTGGCACGCAGCATTGCCGATCTGGAGGATTGCGCCGAAATCGGTTCCTCGCACCTCGCCGAAGCGCTGGGCTACAGGATGCGCGAGCGAGCGGGCAGCGAACCTGCCGTCACGCCAGGTTGAGACCGGCGCGAGCGAGCGGGTATGCCTCAGGCTGGATCTTGTGCATCAGGTCCGGGAACCGCAGCGGGCGCGAAAAATAATAGCCTTGCACCTGGTCGCAGGCATGTTCGCGCAGGAACCGCACCTGATCGGCGGTTTCGGCACCCTCGGCGATGACCACCAGCCCGAGGTTGTGCGCAAGGCTGATCATCGCCTTCACGATCGTCGCATCGTCCTGCGTCACCGGCAGATTCTTGACGAAACTGCGGTCGATCTTGAGCGCGCCGATCGGCAGCCGCTGGATGTGTGCAAACGACGAATATCCGGTGCCGAAATCATCGAGCGAGAATGTCGGCCCCAGCGCGCGGATCGCCTGCATGCAGTGCTCGGTGTGCTCGCCGTGCGCCATGATCGCGGTTTCTGTCAGTTCGAACTCGAGGCGGCGCGCATCGATGCCGGCGCCATCGATGATGTTGCCTACCGTCTGCGCGAACTTTTCGTCCGCAAACTGCTTGAAAGACAGGTTCACCGCGATGTGGAACGGATCGACGCCGTGCGCATCCAGCGTGCGCATGTCCTCGCAGGCCTGGTGCACCACCCAGTAGCCAAGCGGCACGATGAGCCCGATCTCTTCGGCGAGCGGGATGAAATCCGCCGGTGAAACCACCCCGCGTACCGGGTGGTTCCAGCGCAGCAACGCCTCGACCCCGGCGATGCGCTCATCGTCGAGCGCGATCCGCGGCTGGTAATACAGCTCGAACTCGCCGCGGCGCAAGGCGCGCCGCAGATCGGCTTCGAGGTACATCTGGTTCATCGCCTCGACGTTCATCTTTTCCGTGTAGAAGCGATACGCGCTGCCGCGCAAACCCTTGGCCTGGTACATGGCCATGTCGGCATGCTTGAGCAGCGCATCCACGGTGTCGCCTGCCTCGGGGTACACCGCAATGCCGATGCTCGCACCGACGAACACCTGCTGTGAATCGAGCATGACCGGACGCGATATCACGTCGATCGCCTTGCGCGCCACGTTCACGATGTCGGAAGTCGTCGCAACATCCTCGAGGATCACGGTGAATTCATCGCCGCCGATACGCGCCACCGAGTCGCTCTTGCGCATGCAATGGCTGAGGCGCTCTGCCACCGTCCGGATCAGTTCATCGCCAGCCTCGTGCCCCAGCGTGTCGTTGACCTGCTTGAAGCCGTCGAGATCGATGAAGAACAACGCCACGGTCTGCTGGGTACGCCGCGCACGCTCCAGTGCGCGTGCCAGTCGGTCCCGGAACAGGATGCGGTTGGGGATATTGGTCAGGGCATCGTAATGCGCCAGACGCGCCAGACGCGCCTCGGCACTCTTGCGCTCGATTGCGTAGCGCAGCGTGCGCTCGAGGACCTGTGAATCGATGCGCCCTTTCAACAGGTAATCGGATGCTCCGGAACGGATCGCCTCGCGGTCGACATTGCGATCCAGCTCGTCCGTCATCACGATGATCGGGACCGGTGCGCCCATCTGCATCGACTTGGCGACGATCGCCTGGCCACTGGCCCGATCACCCTGGTAGTCGAGCAGCACCACATCGTGCAGATCGGAGAAGATCGCATCGATCGCGTGCTCGGGCTGCCAGCACCAGGTGAGTTCATAGGCGCCGTGGCCGATCGCGTTCAGCAACTGGCCGATCAGCGCGTATTCGCCACGATCGCGATCGATCAGCAGCACGCGGATGGGTTTTTCACCGTGCGAACCGGAGTCCATGCGAGCTCAGCGTCGATGTTCTTGATGTTACTGACTGCCGGAAAGCCACGCCACGAGACGTGGAGCCGGCAGTTCGCCGAGGCCTACTTATAGTTGACACGGCAGGATTTCGCCATGTACGCCCTGAATTATTCCCATCCGCTGTCGGTCGGAGGTGGTCGCAGGGATCAGTTGATCCCGGCCGTCATGTGGTCGATCGCTGCCTGGAGCTCCTGCTCCGAACACGCGGCACAGGTGCCCTTGGGCGGCATGGCATTGAGTCCGTTGAGCGCATGCTTCAGCACCGTCTCCTTGCCCTGCGCCAGCCGTGGCCCCCACGCTGCGGCGTCACCCGGTTTCGGTGCACCGGCGAGGCCAGAGGTATGGCATACCGCGCAGGAAGCATTGAACACCTCGGCGCCACTGCGCCCGCTCGCAGCCACGGCTGCCGTGGTGGCTTCGGCAGCAGCCGGCTCGGCAGGCGCCACTGCGGCAACGCCCGCTTCATCCGCAGTGGCGGTTTCAGCCGCTGCTGGTTCGGCGACGGGTTCCGACGCTGCCGCTACGGCGGGCGTCGCCTCCACTGGGCACGGCTGGCCTTCGATACAGACGGCACCGACCGGCTTGATGCGCTCGATGATGTCACGCTCGCCATCGTCGGCAGCGAAGCTGGACATTGCACCGGCAGCGATGAACATGCCGAGGGCGGCAACGCGGAATGGGCGCTTGATTGACACGGGCGAACCTCTGCTGTGTAGCGTGACGGGGTGTACCGGCAGCGTGCCGGCGCCATGAAACGCCGGCGATTATAGCCAGATGCCGCGAACACGGGGAACCGCCACCCACAGCCACATCGCAAATCGCGATGGACGCACCCGGAGGCACGCGGGTATCATCGCGGCCCCATCCGGCTTTACCCGTGTGTTGCGCCCGTAGCTCAGCTGGATAGAGCGCTGCCCTCCGGAGGCAGAGGTCAGGGGTTCGAATCCCTTCGGGCGCGCCAATTACTGCAACGCGTACCACCCAGTGCGCTGTCCGACCTGCCGGCGCTGCTAGTCGAAATCGGCGACCCTCGCACGACAGATTTCCATTGCCCGGGCGACCGTCGCACGCGCCTCAGGGCTCAATTGCAGAGCTGTAGGAATTGCAAGCCCATCCAGTGCTGGCGACATGCGCTGGAGCACATCGTCAATAGTGCCCTGGGCATCTCCCGCCCGCAGGCCAGAGAGCGTTGCCAATCCCACGAAGTCTGCGCGGCGCAAACGCTCGTCCTTACCTCCCAGTTTCAGAGCCATGCGATCGTGGTGCAGACCCGGGAATACACGCGTGGTCAGCGTATCGTAGACCGGCGCAATGGTGACCCGCCGGAATGCCGTTTCGCCGCTGTATCCCGTTTTCAGGAACGCCATGTTCTTCAGGTGCATGTCACCGTCGGCGATCAGCCATGTGAACAGCACACGGCGCAGCAGCACGAGCAGGTCCGTATCCGGAGATGTCGATAATGCGCGCACTGCCTTGGCCACGCGCTCGATGGTGCCCGTGTATTTGTCGTGAGGATCCAGATCCAGGACGGAACACATATCTTCCATCGCCAGCCATCGGGGATCATCAGGCTGTTCATGGATGTCGAAGCGCTCCACGACCAGCGCTGGTGGCATCCCATCCGGCATGCGCAGGAGCACGGCATCCGGCACATCGAGGCCAACGCCGCGGGCAAGCGTCAAGCCGATCCACTCCACCAACGGCAGCGACTCATACCCGCCGGTTCCCGCAGGTTTGAGAATGTGCGTGAATGGCAATTCGATACTCGGGGAAAGCGCTCCATCCGTACCCAGGTGCATCGGGGCCTTGATCTGCACGCCGGAGAGGCGCGGTGTCTGCGCATTCTCAAACAATGCTGCGAGTCGGTGTTCGAAGTCACTCTCGATGGCACTTCTTCCAGGACCGGCATAGGTACCGATGAAGATGCCATCCGCGTTGAATCGCTCCAGCTTGTTCGCCAGGATATCGGCGGGCAGTTTCGCCAGTTCCTCCTCGGTGGAAGCGACCGTGATGTTCGACATGTAGCGTTTGCCAGACCGCAGGAGCGCGCGCTCGTCGCTGCCGTCCTTCAGCACGGATTCGAGCCAACCCTCGGGCAGCAACGACACGATGAATGGCGATAGTTTCCCAGGTACCGTCTGGCGCACCACTTGGGGCAAAGCCGGTTCATCCTGCCTGGCAGACCAGCGCCATTCGAAACCGTCATGGGCCAGCCTGCCAATGGGGCGCCCATGCCATGCCACCTGGAGATCGAATGCCGCCTCGTTCCTTGTGGTGACCACTGCGGGTCGATTCACCAGGAACTTCTCGGCACCCTCACCTTCCCGATACCACTCGTTCTCGCGGGCCAGTGCCCACACGGCATCACTGGCCGCCTTGGGGTTACCGTACTCCTCGATGAGGCGCGCCGCGAGTGCCTCCCGCATATCCGTGTCGATCGCGGCCGCGTGCTCGCTGCGCAGGCGAAATGCCTCCAGGAACCGCTGGCGAACAGCCGAAACGGGGACACTCATCTCGCCCATGCTGTCCGCCACCATGGCATTGGCCACCGAGGGGTGCGCCGGTGCCTTGTTCTGGACGATCTCCAGGGAGCGTATCCGTGTCCGCTGGACACGCCGGCCTGACAGGTACAGGCGTCCATCGCGATTGGGAGCGAGCAGGATGGCACTCGCACTCGACAGATAGGCTTTGGGATAGAGGTAGCGAGCGATCCGGACAGCGTGCTTCAGGACCGTCTGATCGACGTCTTCATCCGCATCGACGTAGACGCCCCGCATGAGTTGGACGAGCTTGCCCGTCCCCGCCAGATAGTGGCTACGAGCCTTGTCGATCGTCTCACCAACCAGTTCAAGAGACATTTTCTAACTTTTTCGTGTTTCAAGTACGAAAAAGTTATACAAAAGACCAACCATGCGCAAGAGAATTCTAACTTTTTCGTGTTTTAGATACGGATAGGTCATAACTACCGCCTCGGGTGAGCCTTCCCGACCGGAAATCTCCGGATTGCTCCATCCGTTTCCATCCGATTAGGGAAAGTGAATTGGGACGGCCATAGCTTCGGCTCGCAGTCGCGGTCCCGGGCGCGCCATTCCACCACCATCAGCGACGTCTGAAATCGAAACCGTTGTCGGTGCTCTCGAATACCCCCTGCTCGCGACGACGCGCGATGCGCCAGCCCTGTTCGGTACGCCGGTAGTCGACCTCGTAGTAACCGCCGATGACGCCCTGGCTGGTATGCCCGCCGTCACCGCGATGCACATGGCGGAACTCGAAAAAGATCAACGCGCCCGCCGTATCACCCGCGATCTGCAGTCGTGGCGGGTGCATGAAATGGATCCCCATCCAGTTCTGATGGATGGTTTCGCAAAAGCCCTGCAACTCGACATGGCCCCGAGCGATGAATTCGGGTCTGGGACCGACCGCGAGCATCTCGAAGCTGCCGTCTGCGGCAAACAGTTCTGCCCATTCGCGGGCACGTCCGAAGTCCCAATGGGCCGCGTAGTCCGCCTCCAGATCAAGCAGCGCGAAACGGTCTTCGATGGCCTGCAGACGATGCGTCAGATCCGACATGTTCGATTCTCCTTGATGAATCCGTCAGGGCAACCCGTTGCAGCAAATGCGTACCGGCCTGCCTGACGCGAGCGTCCGACACGAACCGGTTCCGCATGCGTGCATTCAACTGGACAATCGGGGCGTTGCCAATATACTCGGCATGACGGTCAACCGTCTTGACTTTCAAGGAAGACAAACAAACGAGCCGAACGAGGAGGCCCCATGCCAAACAACAGGAATGCACCCGTATCCCGGCCCACCCTGCTGCGCCGTGCAATCGCGATAGGCGCAGCGACAGCGCTGGCTGCTCCGGTGCTCGCCCAAGGCAAGATCGAGGAGATCGTGGTAACGGCGCAGAAGCGGGTCGAGAACGTGCAGGAAGTACCCATTGCGATCACGACGCTGAGCACGGCGCAACTGGAAACCGAGGGGATCTTCGACTTCGACGATATCGTCGGTTCGGTACCCAGCCTGATGCAGACGCCGTATCCGTCGGCAAACATCCTGATCCTCTATATGCGCGGCCAGGGTGTTTCCGACCCGATGCAGATCACCGCCGACGGCTCGGTCGGCCTGTACCTCGACGGTCACTACATTGCGCGACCGCAGGGGGCCTTGTTCGACCTGGCCGATACCGAGCGCATCGAGGTGCTGCGCGGACCGCAGGGCACCCTCTACGGCCGCAACACCACCGGTGGCGCCATCAACCTGATCACCCGCAAGCCAAGCGGCGAATTTGGCTTCAAACAGAACCTCTCCATCGGCAGCCGTGACCTCGTGCGCAGCCTGACCACGATCGATCTGCCGCAGGTGTACGGCGTATCGAGCAAGGTAACGGTCCTGCGCAAGACCCAGGATGGTTTTGTCAAAAACCTCGGTGGCCAGCCGAACATCCCCGGTCCCGACTTCTGGAGGAAGCGCAACTACCGGACCGGCCTGATGGAGGATATCGGCAGCAGGCACGATTTCGGTGGTGAAACCGACGAAATTGCCGGGCGGGTGGCACTGCACTGGAGTCCGTGCAACTGCGATACCTTCGACGTGGATTACGCGTATGACGTCGGCTCGCAGGATTCGACACCGATTTACTACCAGGCAACCCTGCCAGCCATGGCATTCATTTATCCGGGATACAAGCTTGGCAATCGCCCCGCGGGTCACACCTACCGCCCGCTCGACCTCCCGGTCACCAAGACTCACTTCAAGGGCCATGGCCTGACCCTGACCTGGCAGGCTGCCGACAACCTGACCATCAAGTCGCTGACTGGTTACCGTGACCTCGGTTTCAACGCGCCTTCCGAGAAGGCGGAAGCCTTCACCGTCACCTCATACTCGATCGACAAGATCAACAGCCACGAGTTTTCGCAGGAGTTCCAGTTCATCGGCAACGTGGGCGATTCGATCGACTACGTCGCCGGTCTCTACTATTTCCACGAAAACTCCAATCACTTCCAGTATCGGGGAGGCGACCTGCGTCGAATCGCGCGAGGAACCTGGACCTGGAGTGATCGCTTCGTCACCTCGGAGACGACCTCGCACGCCGCCTACGGGCAGTTGACGTGGACCCCCCCCGTACTGGACAACCGTCTCGACCTTACCTTCGGCGGGCGCTTGACCAAGGACCGACGCAAGGCCCGTCGCGACTTCGTACTGTACAACCGCGCGGACCCACTCCATGGCGCGCCCGTGATAGCGGAATCAGGACTTGGCAACAGCCAGTCCTTCTCGCGGTTCAATCCAGCCTTCATCGTCAGCTACGACTGGAGCGATACCGTCAACAGTTATGCCAAGGTCACAACCGGTTACAAGGCGGGCGGCTCCTCTGAAGGCGCTGGACCTGGGCGCTTCGACCAGACGTTCAAGCCTGAAGACGTAACGACCTGGGAGTTTGGCCTGAAGTCGGATTGGCTCGACAACAGCCTGAGGCTCAACGCGGCAGCGTTCTACAGCCAGTTCGACGACATGCAACTGGCGTTCGTCGCAGACCCCATCGACACGTCCATCATCCAGGCCTACAACGCCGGCAAGGCGATCATGAAGGGGGCCGAACTCGAACTGACCTGGCTGCCGATCACCGACCTGCAGTTGAAGCTCGATTACACGTGGCTCGACCCCCGATTCGACGAGGTCAAGGTACGCGCCGGCACCATCTTCGATCCGGCGGTGAACAGGCTGTCGCCCTATTCGATAGGGGAAGATATCAAGGATCTGTTCGTGATGCCTTACGCACCGCGCAACAGCTACCACGCCTCGGTGGACTATACGTTCTGGCGCTTCGAACAGGCGGAACTGTCGCTGAACCTGAACTATCATTACCAGTCCGACAACTACCTGACGGCACCGGCAGGGAAAAAGGTTCCGGGGCGCGAAAACTACCGCCAGGAGTCCCACGGCATACTGAACGCGCGCCTAGCCGCCGACTTCAAGTTGCCACAGGACCACCGCCTGCAGGTGGCTGTATGGGGACGCAACATCACCGAAAAGGAATATCGCACGCACATGATCGGACTGGGCGGAGGAGCGGTGGCGACGCCTTACTCCGGATTTGGCTACACGTTTGCGGCAGTGGCATGGTCCGAGCCTGCAACCTACGGGATGGACCTGATCTTCTCGTACTGAACACCAGACCACGCGAACCCGGCCACCGGAAAACGAGGCGGCCGGCATTGCAATCACCGGCGGCAAATGACATGCGCAGTGCACAGATTGTTCGGGTTCACTCTTCCGGGACAGGAACTCGCGCGTGCCAACCTTCAACCCATAACAAACCAGACTGTCACATGACATCCAGGGCAACCGTTGCCATGTCGCTCGTTTGGCAACGGCGACGGGACCTGTTCAATGCACCCATTCAACGGAGACATCACCATGCTCAGTAACCGTATTCGGCACCTTCCGCGCACCCGCCACCTGTCCCGGGCGATCGCACTGGGTGCGTCGACCCTGATCACCGCCTCGGCTCTGGCCCAGGGGCAGATCGAGGAAGTGGTGGTCACGGCGCAGAAGCGCGTCGAAAGCCAGCAGGAAGTGCCGATCGCGATCACGACCCTGTCGAGCGCGACCATCGAGAAGCAGGGGATCTACAACTTCACCGATATCGTCAAGACGGTCCCCAGCCTGTCCGAGACGGCGTACCCCTCGTCGAACATGCTGATCCTGTACATGCGCGGGCAGGGCGTTTCCGACCCGATGCAGGTCACCGCCGACGGCTCGGTCGGCCTGTACGTCGATGGGCATTATGTCGCACGCCCGCAGGGTGCACTGTTCGATATCGCCGACACCGAGCGCGTCGAGGTACTGCGCGGGCCGCAAGGCACCCTGTACGGACGCAACACCACCGGGGGTGCCATCAACCTGGTCACCCGCAAGCCAGGCGGCGAATTCGGCTTCAAGCAGAGCCTGTCGATGGGCAGCCGCGATTTCGTGCGCAGCCTGTCCGTGATCGATCTGCCGGAGGTCGGCGATGTATCGAGCAAGGTCTCGATCCTGTCGAAAAAGGAGGACGGTTACGTCAAGAACCTCGGCAACTCGCACGATTACGGTGAAACCGACGAGATCGCCGGTCGAGTCGCGCTGCACTGGAGCCCGGCCGAGCACCTCGACGTCGACTACGCACTCGACGTCGGCTCGCAGGACTCGACGCCCATCTATTACGCGTCAACCAGGCCCACCAATCCCTATTACGCCTATGGATTCGCGATGATCCCGGGCTACATCTACGGAAACGACCCGACGGGCCACACCTACCGTCCGATCGACCTGCCACGCAGCACGCTGGATTTCGAGGGACACGGCCTGACACTGACCTGGGAAGCGAGCGAGCACCTGACGATCAAGTCGCTCACCAGCTACCGGCAGATCGAGTTCGACGCCTACCAGGATTACGCCGAGGCCTTCGGGGTACCCGGGCATTCGTGGGATGGCATCGACAACCATCAGTTTGCACAGGAATTCCAGTTCATCGGTAATGTGGGCGACTCGATCAACTACGTGGCCGGTCTGTTCTACTTCAAGGAACAGTCCAACCATCAGCAGATCTGGGTGATGGATCTCACGGGCGTACCCAACGTCTGGATCAATTCGGTCAAGGATCGCGACACCGATGCAGAATCCAAATCCCACGCCGCCTACGCCCAGGTCACGTGGACTCCGCCCATCCTCGACGACAAGCTCGACCTCACGCTCGGCGCCCGCTTTACCAAGGACAAGCGCAGCGCGAGCCGCAACCTGATCGTCGACGTCGTTCCTCCCACCGGCTCGCCGATACCGGAACTGGCCCTGAGCGCGGTCAAGCACAGTTACCGGCCCAACCGGGCTCGTCTGGCTATCCCGGGTTATTCGCTGTACGACATCGCGAGCAACAAGCAATCCTCTTCGCGCTTCAATCCCGCAGTCACGGCCAACTACAGCTGGACCGATACGATCAACAGCTATGCCAAGGTCTCGACCGGCTACAAGGCAGGCGGCTCGTCCGAGGGCGCGCCTCCTGGCCTGTTCAACTCGACCTACGGTGCCGAGGACGTGACCACTTACGAGCTGGGCCTGAAATCCGACTGGCTCGACCGCAGCCTGCGCGTCAACGCAGCCGTGTTCTACAGCAAGTTCGAGGACATGCAGCTCGTCTTCGTTGCCGACGCCACCGACGCCTCGCTGACCATGGGCTACAACGCCGGCAAGGCAAACGTGACCGGTGCAGAACTCGAGGTAACCTGGCTGCCGACCAGCGACCTGATGTTCAACATCAACTATGCCTATCTGGACCCGAAATTCGACACGGTGGACGTGATTCCGGGCACCATCTTCGATCCGGCAGTGAATCCGGCGTCCCCTTACACCCTCGGCGCGAACATCAAGGACGTGTTCGTGGTGCCTTACGCTCCGCGTGATACCGTGTTCGTGTCGATGGACTACACGTTCTGGCATCTGGCCAACGGCGATGTATCGCTCAACCTGAACTACCACCATCAGTCGGAGAACTACATCTCGGCTCCGGCAGGATCGGGAGTGCCGGGGCGCGAGAACTACCGCCAGGATGCCTACGGCGTGATGGATGCGCGTATCACGCTGGATCTGGATCTGCCGGACGACCGCACCCTGCAGCTTGCCGTGTGGGGCCACAACATCGCCAACCGCGAATACAAGAATTCGATGATCGGACAAGGCGGCCCGGGTGCCGTCGCGGTGGGCTATCAGCCGGCAGGCTACTCGTTCGCGGCGACGTCGTGGGCTCCACCGCCGAGCTACGGCGCCGAAGTCATCTTCACGTACTGAGCCCCTGACCTGACCGGTGCGGTTGCCAGCGTTGCTGTGACCGCACCGGCTTTCCTTACAACCTGAAGCGCACACCCGCCTCGAACGAGCGTTCCGGTCCCACGTAGATACCCTGGCGCAAGCCGGTGATGTAGCGCTTGTCGCCGAGGTTCTTGACCGCACCGAACAGCGTGAACCGCTCGCTGAATTCGTACTGGGCGCTCAGATCGACCACCGTGTACGAGGGGATCTCGCCGCCCCAGATGCGGCTGTCCGCGGTGGCGGGCAGGTCGCGTCGATTGCTCGGATCACCGAACTGCGAACCGTTGTAGTGCACGCTGAGCGCTGCGCTCAGCGCGTCACGACCGTAGTTCAGTGCCAGGTTTGCCATGCGCTTCGGCGAATACGGAATGCGGTTGCCACGGTTCTCGCCGCTACGGAATTCCGAGTCGGGCACCCAGGTCGCATTGGCGTCGATGCTGAAGCCTGCACCGAGCTCGTAGCCGAGCACCACCTCCATGCCCCGGTGACGGGTCTTGCCGGCGTTCGACTGCGACAGCAGCGGGTTGCTGTTGCCGGTTACCACCTGGTTGTCGAAATCCATGTAGAACGCGGCCATTTCATAGTTCAGTGCACCGCGGGCACCACGCACACCGGCCTCGTAATTCAGCGAACGCTCACCGTCGAGGTTCTGGTCAGTCAGGCCGTCGAGGGCCACACCGTTCGACGCCGGTGAGAAGGCCTTGTAGACACCGCCGTAGAGCTGTGCGGAGTCGCTCAGCTCGAAGGTGGCCCCCACGCCGGGCAGCACCTCGATGTTGCTCGTGGTGGCCGACGCACCGTTGCTGCTCAGCACACGCCGATCCTGCTCGTAGGATTCGATGCGCAGGCCCGGCGTGACGGCAAGGCGGTCGCTGATCACGAAGCGGTTCTGCACATAGCCGGCGAGGCTGTCGGCGGAATCGACGATATGCTGGTCGGTCACGCCGGTGCGATCCGCCGCACGGGTGGCGCGCACGCGGCGATCATCGGATTCTTCCTTCATGAAGCGCAGTCCGAATTCCGCCTGGTTCTCGACGCCGAACAGGGTGTGATCGAGCATCAGACGCGTCTCGACACCGTAGCGCTCGAAACTGCGGTTGTTGCCAGTCAGCGTATTCGTATACACCCAGCGACCGGCCGCATTCGACGCTCCCGCATCGACGCTGTAGCGCCAGTAATCACGGGTCATATCGCTCCAGTACACCAGGGTCTTCAGCGTCGCGCGCTCGCCGAGCGTCCACTCGTGATTGAGGTCGAAGGCGCTGCGATCGGTGAGAAAGTAGTCGTCAGGGGCCGGGTTGTAGCTGCGTCCGGCCCGGTAATCCCCGAGCAGCAGGCCGCGATAGGAAATGTTCGCGTCGTTCTCGTAATACGAAAACTTCAATCCCAGCGCGTGCTCGTCGTTGAAGCGAACACCGGCCTTCGCCATCAGGTCGGACATCTCGTAGTCCTTGTGCATGAAGCCGTCGCTCTTCGCATAGGTGGCGACGATGCCGGCAAAGGCGTCTTCCGAACGGGTGCGGCCACCCGCCTCGACGCTTGCTTCATGCGTACTGAACGAACCCGTGCGCACCGACACCAGCACACCGTCGTCGGGTGTCTTGGTGCGATAGTTGATCACACCGCCGATCGTGGACGGCCCGTAGCGCAACGATGCCGAACCCTTCAGCACCTCGATGCTCTCGACGCGCTGGATGCGCGGATTGAAGTAGCGTGTGTTGCCGACGAACAGCCCCGGGGCCACTGGCACCCCGTCCTCGAGGATCAGCGACTTCGTCTCGCTGGATGACAGCCCGCGAATCCCGACGTTGGAGACGATCGAAGTCTCCTCCTCGCTCTTGACGTTGATGCCCGGGACGCGGCGCAGTACGTCCTCGGTGGACAGCGGCTGGATCATCTCGAGCTGCTTGTGGTCGATCAGCACCACGCTGCCGGTCATTTTCGACACGTCTTCCAGACGCTTGCCGACCACCTCCATCTCGGGCATCGGCACGCCCCGATCGCGTGTGGGCGCGGGCTGGGCCATCGCGGTGGCGGACAGCAGCGCGGTGGCGACGGCGACGGCAAGGTGTTGCTGCGAACGGAACGGGTGGCCTGAGGTCACGAAGTCATCTCCGAAAGGTTGTATCGATGTGGCGGGCATTGCGCCGAGACGGGATCGGTGACTCGCCCCAACGCAGGAGGGCGCAATTCAAGACTTGATGCGAATGATTGTCAATACCGGAAGGGTCGGGTCGGCAACTCGTCCGCGCGACTCCTGGCATGATGTCGCCATGGGTGACTGCATCGGGCCCGAACCCGCACCCCGAGCGCGGCGCTCAACGAACACGTCCATGTTGACGCTCGCGAAGGGAACTGCCGACAATCCCGGGCCCGATAGCCAACCGAAGAAAGCTCCGATGTCACCAACAGCCGATACGCCCGGTGCTCCGATGAAAGAACTCGCCGAGGCATGGGAACGCTTCTGCGACGAACTGAAGGCAGCCGGCCGCATCCCGCTGAACGCGGTGCTGCCCGGCAACGATCGCGATCGCGCCGCCGGCTTCCAGCAGCTCGCGCGCAACATCTCGCTGGCGCTGCAGTTCAATTACGAGTTCACGAATCCACGACTGCCCGAGTTCGCCCGCTATTTCGACCCGACACGCAAGCAGGGCGGTGACAACAGCGACTGTGTCTACATGGGTGCACAGATCAACGGCAGCGACACCTACCGCATCAGCGGCGACCGCGGCACGGCGCGCTATTTCTCGGTGGTCGTGGTGGAGGACGGCGACACGCCCTGGGGTGGACGCGTGGCCGGAACCTTGTTCGGGCACCAGATCGAAACCGCTGCCGACGGCAGCTTCGAACTGTTCCTTGGTCCCGAGCCACGGCCGGGCAACTGGCTGCAGACGACCGAGCGCTGCTTCCGGGTCACGATCCGCCAGTACTTCGCGGACTGGCTGCAGGAACGTCCGCTGCGCGCGCGCATCGATCGCATCAGCGGTCCCGACGAGGAGGCGCCGCTGCTGTCGCCGCACGCACTTGCCCGCGGGCTGTTGGACTCAGCCGACTGGCTGCAGCGCTCGGTCGCGTACTGGCCGTGGATGCTGGAGAAATGGCGCACCCAGCCGAATACGTTCCGCTCGTACTGGCAGCTCGAAGAGAACAGGATCGACGCAACACCGGGCGGTGACCCACTGGTGTGCCTCTGGCAACTACCCGAAGACGAAGCCCTGATCATTCGCGTACGCCCGCCGCAGTGCGTGTACTGGGGCGTGGAGTTCGGCAACTGCTGGTGGGAAACGGTCGATTACCGCTACCGGCTGTCGAACACGAACATGCACTATGCCGCGATCGAGGAAGACGGCGAACTGATCGTGGTAGTGGCCCACCATGACCCCGGGGTGCCCAACTGGCTCGATTGTGCCGGCTTCTCGATCGGCTACGTCACGTTCCGCTGGATGCTGTCTGCGGAACATCCGGTTCCGCAGTGCACGCAGGTGCCGCTGCAGGCGCTGTCCGACCACCTGCCGGCAGGAGTCAGACGCATCGACGCGGCGGGAAGGCGCGAACAGCTCGCCGAGCGGCGCCGTGGCGTGACCGCACGCTTCGGTTACTGAGCACCCCGCGCAGCACGCAAGGAGCGTCATCAATGGCAAGCGAATCCGCTTTCTGGACACCGCCGGTACGGCCCGAATGGCTGCAGCAGTTCAATGCCGAAGGCGAGCAGATGGGCATCCGCAACCTGGTGCCGCTCGATGCAGAGGAACTGATCGCGACCGCGCAGCGCAACACCGGTTGCAGCAACTTCGGCAGCGACGAATGGCGCGAGCCGTTCGAGGTGCTGCTGCGCGCGATCGACGAGGAGGCGCAACTGCACTTCTTCGGCCGGCTGATGACGCGCAGCGACATCCTGATCTGGTTGCAGGCACTGCTCGGCGTACAGGCGGCATTCGATGAACATCCCGCAATAGCCGATGAAGTCATCGACCAACCGGTGTTCATCGCGGGCCTGTCGCGATCCGGCACTTCGATCCTGTTCGAGCTGATGGCGCAGGATCCGCAGTTCCGCTCGCCGGCGCACTGGGAAATGATGTTTCCGTACCCACCGCCGACCACGGAAGGGCGACACGACGATCCGCGGATCGCGCGCTGCCAGCACCTGATCACGCAGTGGAACCGCGTCACACCGACGTACGCGACGATGCACGAGATGGACGCCCGCCTGCCGAACGAATGCATCATCGCGCAGGCCTGCACCTTCGTCAGCGAGCATATCCCGTTCCTGTTCCAGGTTCCTTCGTACATGGCCTGGCTCGGCACCACGGCCGACTGGGAATACCCGTACCGGTTCTACCGCCGCATGCTGCAGTTGTGGCAATGGAAATGCCCCGGGCGACACTGGCTGCTGAAGGCGCCATCGCACCTCAATTACCTGCCGGTCCTGTTCAAGGTATTCCCGGATGCGCGCGTGATCCTCACCCACCGCGACCCGTTGAAAGCGCAGGCCTCGGTGACGAACCTGGCCGGAACCTTCTACTGGATGCGCAGCGACAAGCCGCTCGATACGGCGGCATTCGAGGATCTGATGCTCCCCGAGCGGCTGGCGCAACGCCTCGATCGACTGATCGACTGGCTGGATCACGGCACGATTCCCGCTGCCCAATGCCACCGTTCGCTCTACGCCGATCTGATGCTCGATCCGATGCAGGCACTGACCCGCGTCTATGCGCAGTGCCACCTGGCTCTGGAACACGACGCGCGCCAACGCATCGCTGCCTACGTTGCCGCCAAACCCAAGGGCAAGTTCGGCACGCATGACTACCACAGCGTGGTAGGTACATCCGAAGAAGCCGCACTGCGTGCGCTGTTCCGTCGCTACCAGCAGCGTTTCGAGGTGCCCGACGAGCGTTGAGGAGCTGCCCTACGGTTTGCCGAGCACGGCACGCGTCGCGTGGCGCGTGAAATCGCTGGTACCGAGTTCCGCAACCGAACGCGCCTCCACCGCCAGCACGCTCGCGAGCTCGGCGTGCATCGCGAGATTCAGGTTCGTCTTCATGTGCGCCGCGGTCGCCGCGGGCAGCGCCAGCAGGCGCTCGAGCACGCGGTTGCGGGTCACATCGAGTTCTGCGCGCGGCACCAGCCAGTTCAGCAGCCCCAGCGCCAGCGCCCGCTCCGCGTCCACCGCTTCACTCATCCAGTACAGCTCGCGCGCCCTGGCCGGGCCGACCAAGTGCGTCAGGAAGTAACTGCCGCCGAAATCCCCCGAGATGCCGATGCGCGCGAACGCGGTCAGGAAGCGGGCGTTCGGCGTGCCGATGCGCAGATCGCAAGCGAGCGCGAGTGCCATGCCCGCACCGGCCGCCACACCGTCGAGCACCGCAAGCGTGGGCTTCGGCATCGTGTGCAACACGCGCGCGGACTGCGCCCAGTGCTCGATGTGACGCGCCAGCGCCTCGTGCCCGTCGAGGGCGCTGGTCGGGATGCCGCTGATGTCGCCACCGGCCGAGAAGGCGCGATCACCGGCACCGGTGAGCACGACCGCACGCACAGCGTCGTCGTGCCCGAGTCGCTCGAGCAGCGGCAGCAGCGCATCGAGCATCGTGACATCGAGTGCGTTACGGGACTGCTGGCGATCGAAGGTGATGGTCGCGACACCGTCATCGACCGCAAGCAGCAATGTGGCTGGAAGATGCATCGTATTCCGGACTCCTGATCATTGGTCGCGACTGAAACGGTGGCGCCATTGCTCGCGCACCTGGCGGCGCAGCAGCTTGCCGGCTTCGGTACGCGGCACGCTGTCCACGAAGACATACTCGCGCGGCTGCTGGTAGCGGGCAAGGCGCTCGCGCACATGAGCACGCAGCGCGTCCTCCACCGACTGACTGTCCGTCAGCACTCCGGCGCGTGGTATCACCAGCGCCAGCAGGCGTTCGCCCCATTCGGGGTCGGGTAGGCCGACCACGCAACAGTCGAGCACCTGCGCGTGTTCGAGCAACACGGCTTCGATCTGCGCCGGATAGACGTTGACGCCCCCCGAGATGACCAGATCGGCACGACGGTCGCACAGAAACAGGTAGCCGTCGGCGTCGAGGTAGCCGATATCGCCCAGCGTCGAGAGTTCTCCGCGATGCGCCGCGGCGGTCTTCTGCGGGTCGCCACGGTACGCAAAGCGCTGGCGTTCGTTGCGGAAATACACCATGCCCTCCACACCGGGCGGGCACGGTCGCCCGGCGTCGTCGAGGATATGAACGGCGCAGCCCGGCGTCGCACGCCCCACCGACCCGGGGTGTGCGAGCCAGTCGGTCGAGGCGATCGCAGTCGAACCCATGCCTTCGCTGCCGCCATAGAACTCGTAGAGCACCGGGCCCAGCCACTCGATCATGCGCCGCTTGATCTCTGGCGCGACCGGAGCCGCACCGTGAAACACCAGTTTCAGCGACGAGAGGTCGTAACGGCGGCGTACCTCATCCGGCAGCTTCAGCAGGCGCACGAAATGCGTGGGTACCAGGAAGGTGCTGTGCACACGCAGTTCGTCCACTGCACGCAGGAATTCCTCGGCGTCCCAGCGCTCGAGAATCGCCACCCGAGCGCCGAGCAGCGTCGCGCCCTCGCAGTAGCTGAGCGGCCCGGCGTGGTACAAGGGTCCGGCGACCAGATGCGTGCCCGGCGCCTCGCCGTGCAGGAACAGGTGCAGCATTTCCATGCTGCGCCGGCTCACCAGTCCCGGGGGTGCGGCGAGCGGCTCGCCGGCGCCCTCGATCACGACGCCCTTCGGCTGGCCGGTGGTGCCCGAGGTATAGAGCATCAGGTGGCCGGCACGCGGCGCATCCAGCGGCGCGTCGCTGTACGCCGCCATCTCGTCGAGGGGACGAAAGCCGGCGATGCCGGCCCCGGCTGCGAAGCTCCCGCGCGGATCGACCAGCGGCGCGAGCTCCAGCGCGGTAGCGCCGTACTGCGGGTGTGCGACCAGTGCCTGTGCACCCGAATTGCGCAGCACATACGCCGCATCGTCCGCCGGCAGGTTGTGATTCAGCGGTACCGCGGTACGGCCTGACCACGTAATCCCACGGTAACAGGCAAGAAACTCTGGAATGTTCGGCAACAGCAGCGCGACCACGGCGTCGCGTCCCACCCCGGCGGCGTCGAGCAATCGTGCGAAGCGCTGGCCTTCACGCTGGATCCACTCGTTGCCGGTCGCTGCGAGCATCATCCTCATCCCCGCTAAGGCTGTAGACAGTCAGGGTGGGCCCAGGGCGGGATTTGCGGCGGTGGCAGCGTGCCACGACCATCCAGCGTGCGCACCACAAGACCATGTCGCAGCGGAAAATGCAGGCTGTAGGCGATCTGCCCGGTACGTTCGCTGGCCGGCAGGTGGCATAGCGCCAGTGCGGTTTCGCTCAGGTACTCGACCGGCTCGGTGGGGTAGTCGGACGGGATGTGCGGGTCCGCGCCGGGAGTGGAAATCGCCGTGCTCGGGGCGACCACATTGACCGCGATATTGTCTGCCAGCAGCTCGGCCGCCAGCCCCTGCGTGAAGCGGTTCAACGCCGCCTTCAGCGCCCCGTATACCGCCGCACCACCGTAGCGCGCGTAGTCGTCGAAAGGACGCAACGGCGGCAGCGCGCTCACCGAACCCACATTCAGGATCCAGCCTGCACCGCGTGCGCGCAAACAAGGGATCGCGGCACGACTCAGCGCGAACGGCACCTGGAAATAATGATTCGCCAGTTGTGCGAACGCGGCATCGTTCATCTTCTCGACGAGCGCGTACTGCGCAAATCCGGCGTTGTTCACCAGAATGTCCAGACCGCCGACCGTCTGCACCACCTGCTCGATCAGTCCGTTGCGTTCCGTGACGTGGTCGAGGTCACAGCGCAGCGCGAGCGCGCGCCCGCCCGCGGCTTCGATCAGGGCGACCGTCTCGCGCAGCGTTCCCGGCGTCGGCGAGGATTCGACGCTGCGTGCCGTCACCACCACGAACGCTCCGGCGCTTGCGAGGCGCTGCGCGATCGCCCGGCCGATGCCACGGCTGGCACCGGTGACCAACGCGATACGCCCTGCGAGCGACGGGTCGGCGCTCATCGGTCATCTCCTTGCCGTGGGTGAGGGTATGCCGCATGTGCGGACGAACGATGCGAGCAGGCGCCATTATGACGCAGGATCGGCTCCCGTCGCGCACCCCTCGCCGGTGGCACCCGGGGTTATGCTGTCCGCGCTCGCCAACGTCTGCTGCAGGAGGACTGCCCATGAACCATCCGGCATTTTTCGACCAGGTACGCCGCATCCGGGTGTGCGATCCACTCGCCGAACTGCTCGGCAGTTGTGAGGGCGGATTCATCGAATACGGCTACGTGGATGCCGTGCGGCTCGCCGGACACTCGTGTCCGACGGTTGCCGGCGCGTATCTGGTCACGCTGCGCGCGCTGGCGCGTCTGTTTCCCACGGGTCCCGCGGAGCGCGGTGGCGTACGCGTGCATTTGCGCGACGGCATCGGGGAAGGCGTCACCGGCGTGATCGCAAACGTGGTGGGCATGCTCACCGGTGCGGCTGGCGAAGGTGGGTTCAAGGGACTCGCCGGCCGCTTCGAGCGCCGCGACCTGCTGCACTTCGACGCCGGGATTCCCGCCTCGATCCGCTTCGAGCGCACGCGAGACGGTCAGGCGGTCGATGCCGACTTCCACCCCGAGCACATTGCAGCGCCGGCGCGCATGCGCGAACTGCTGGGGCGAGTCGTCAGCGGCACGGCGAGCGCCAGCGAGCAACATGAATTCGGCGTGCTGTGGCAGGAACGCGTGCGCCGTATCCTGATCGACGGGGTGGACGACGACGCCCTCGTCGTGCTGAGCGGACCGCACTGAATCCCCCACGCTCGACCAGGCGCGCAGAAAGTCGAAGTTTCCGCTGGCAGATCATCAAGTTGTCTATTACTCTTCATGTCGATAACGAACTGGCAAGGGGTCGGCGGCATGACAGGCGACAGCAAGGCATCGTTCGCACGGGTCGCAGGTCTGCTCTGGGCGCTGCTGGGAGCGACGTGCGCGCTGGCACAGCCCTACGGGCCTGACCCGCAGCGGCTGCACCTGGAGTCCGACAAGGCGGTGGTATTCGACGCGCGCACGGGGCAGATCCTGTACGCGAAGAACGCCGAACGCAGGGCACCGATCGCATCGATCACGAAGCTGATGACAGCGATGGTCGTGCTCGACGCGAAGCTGCCGATGGACGAGATGCTGACGATCTCGAAGGACGACATCGATCGCCTGAAGGGCACCTACTCCCGCCTGCAGATCGGCACCCGGCAGTCGCGCGCGGAGATGCTGCGCCTGGCACTGATGTCTTCGGAAAACCGCGCGGCCTCGGCGCTCGGGCGTCATTACCCGGGCGGACGTGGCGCGTTCATCGCCCAGATGAACCACAAGGCTGCGGCACTGCGCATGCAGCACACGCATTTCACGGACAGCACCGGGCTGTCGAGCCAGAACGTCTCCTCGGCCGGCGACCTCGTGAAGATGGCGCAGGCGGCGAGCCAGTACGCACTGATCCGCGAGTACACCACGACGGCAGAACGCACGGTGAGCTTCCCGCAGCCGCGCTACTCGCTCGGCTTCGTGAACACCAACCGGCTGGTACGCGGTGGCTCCTGGGACATCGAACTCAGCAAGACGGGCTTCACGAACGAAGCCGGCCGCTGCCTGGTCATGAAGGCGCGCATCGAGAACCGTCCGCTGGTGATGATCTTGCTCGATGCACAGGGCAAGCTGACTCCGGTGGGCGACGCGACGCGCATCCGGCAATGGCTGGAGCGCAGCAACTACGCAGCCAACGTGCGGCGGGGGACCACCTCGGCCTGAGCAACGCACGAGGTCGCACACTCAGATCGTGAGATCGGCGTGCGACTCCATCCGCTGCAGTTCCCACAGGCGCCGGTAGAGCCCGCCGCGCGCGATCAGTTGCGCGTGCGATCCGCGTTCCTGGATGCGCCCGCCGGCCAGTACCAGAATCTCGTCCACTTCACGCAGTGTCGACAGGCGGTGAGCGATCACCACCATTGAAACGCTTCCTTCCAGGGCATGCAGCGCCTGCTGCAGCGCCTCTTCGGTGGCGCTGTCCACGCTTGCGGTGGCCTCGTCGAGGATCAGCAGGGCCGGCTCGCGCAGCAGGGCACGCGCAAGAATGACCTGCTGGCGCTGGCCAGCCGACAAGGCGGTGCCTCGCTCGCCGACCCCGGTCTGCAGGCCGCGCTCGAGTCCGTCGACGAAGGCACCCAGACCGGCACGACGCGCTGCCGCTTCGACGCGAGAGGCGTTCGCGTCAAAGCCGAAATCGATGTTCTCGGCCATGCTGCCGGCGAGCAGGAACGGATCCTGCGGGACGTAGGCGACGAGGCGACCGAAGGTATGGTCGTCGATCGCATCCAGCGCCACCCCGCCGAGCGTGATGCTGCCGTGCTGCGGCTGGTGGAAACGCAGCAACAGGCCGGCGAGCGTGCTCTTGCCGCTGCCGGTTGCACCGACCAGCGCCAGTGAGCGCCCCGGCGCCAGCTCGAAGTCGATGCGCTGCAGCACCGGCGGGCCATCGGGATATGCGAATCCCACCCCTTCGGCGCGCAGTCGCGTATCCGCAGGCAGCGGCCCGCTCGCCAGCGGCTGGCGAGCATCGTCGCGATCGACCAGTTCGAACACGCGTGCTGCCGAGACCATCGCGCTCTGGAACATGCCGAGCCGGTGCGCCACGTCGATCACCGGTTCGGCGAGGCGTGCCAGGTAGTTCACGAACACGTAGATCACACCGATCTCGAGCACACCACCGAGTGCTTCACTGCCGAACCACAGCACCAACGCCGCCGTGCACAGCATCAGCAGCAGGTCGACCAGTGGCCGCAGCATCATCGCGTCGAGCCTGAGCGAGGCCATGCGCGCGTGGTAGTGCTCGCCGCACTGGGCCGCGAAGCGCTGATCGAAGTGCTGCGCCCGACGCGTGAGCTGGATTGCACGCACGCCGCCGATCGACTCCGACAGCGCACCGTTGATCGTCGCCAGGGCCTGGCGCACACGGCGAAAGCGTGCCCCGCTCAGGCGCTGGTAGGTCCACATCACTCCTGCTGCAGCCGGCAGGAAGGCGAGGCACGGAATCGCCAGTCGCCAGTCGAGCAGCAGCATCGCCGCGGCCATCCCGATCACGCGTGCGCCATTGGCCACCACCACGCCGAGCACGTTGAGGTAGAAGTCCTTCACCGCCTCGGTATCGTTCGTCAGCCGCGACACCACCGAGCCCACCGGAGTGCGATCGAACCATGTGACAGGAAGCCGCAGCGTGGTAGTGAATGCCCGCTCACGCAGTCGCAGCACGGCGTCGAGCGCAATCCGTGCGAGTTGCACGCCCTGCGCGTAGCCAGCCACCGCGGCCACGCACTGCAACCCCACATACGCCGCAGCCAACTGCAGCACCGGTCGCAACGGATACTCACCGGTCTGCACATGGGCGTCGATGAACGTGCGGATCAGCAGCGGGCCGCCGACTTCCGCTGCAGCGGCAAGCAGCACCAGCAGCACGGCATTCGTGAATGCGCGCCGGTCACGGGTGGCAAGAGCGAGCAGGCGCGGCAATACCCGTGGCCGGCTCATGCAATACCGCCCGCAGCGGCCGCCAACTGCTGATAGCGCCAGGTCTGTGCATACCAACCGCCACCGGCCAGCAGCGCGGCGTGCGTGCCCCGCTCGGCCACGTGCCCCTCGCGCAGCACCAGAATCTCGTCGGCAGACTGCACCGTGGAGAGCCGGTGGCTTACGATCACTCGACTCAAATGCCGTGTATCACGTTCGAGCGCCGCCAGGATGCGGTGCTCGGTCTCGGCGTCCACCGCCGACAGCGCATCGTCGAGCAGCAGGATGCGCGCCTCCCCGAGCAGCGCACGTGCCAGACACAAACGCTGACGCTGGCCGCCAGAGAGCGTGATGCCTCGCTCGCCGACCTCGGTGGCCAGACCCTGCGGCCATTGCGCGATGTCGTTGCCGAGCGCTGCAGTGTCGAGCACTCTCGCGATGGCCTGCTCGCTGGCGTCCGGGCGTGCGAGCAGCAGGTTCTCGCGCAGTGTGGCCGAGAACAGCACCGGCTCCTGCATCACGAACGCAATTGCCGCACGCAGCGCATCGAGTCGGTACTCTGCAAGCGCCCTGCCACCGAGGTGAACGCTTACTTGCGGCGCCTCGTAGAAACGTGCAAGCAGAGCCAGCAGGGTGGATTTGCCGCTACCGGTGGGGCCGACGACTCCCAGCGTCCGTCCCGGCTCGAGCACGAAGCTCAGGTCGGCAAGCGCGGGCTGCACACGCCCCGGATAGCCGAACTCGCGCACCACGACCTCGAGACGCTGCCCGCTGACCGTCTCCAGCGTGCCCGTATCGGGCACTGCGGACGGTGTGTGCAGAAACTCGTCGATGCGCGCCCATGCCGCGCTGCCGCGCTGTACCAGGTTCGCCATCCAGCCGAACGCGAACATCGGCCACACGAGCTGGCCGAGGTAGAGCGTGAAGCTGGTGAGCTGGCCGATCGTCAGACGATCGAGCTCGATCATCCAGGCACCGGCACCGAGCGTGATCAGGAACGAAGTGCCGACGGTCAGATAGATGACCGGATCGTAGCGTGCGTCGATCCGCGCCACCTCGAGGCTGGCCGCCGCAGCCTCGACCGAGGCGCCGGCGAAGAGGCGCTCGGCGTGGGCCTCGGCACCGAGCCCGCGCAGCGCGCGCAACCCGGCGACACTCTCCTGCGTCACCGTGTTCAGGCGGCTGAAGGCCGCCTGCGCGCCATCGAAGTGCTCCAGCAGTTGCACTCCCAGTCGCCACAGCGCCCAGCCCATCAGTGGCCACGGCGCGAGTGCCATCGCGGTGAGCCAACCGCTCAACCCGAACACCATCACGCCGAGCACGAGCAGACCCGTCACCAGCCCATCGAATATCGACAGCACCGCCTCGCCGGCGCTCATCTCCACCGCCTGCACATCGTTGGTGGCACGCGCCATCAGGTCACCCGCCGCAAATGCAGCCAGTGCTGCCGGCGACAGCGTGCACAGATGAGCGTGGATACGCTGGCGCAACTGGCGTCCAAGCGTGTAGGAGGCGCCGAACAGGATTTGCCGCCACAGGAAGCGCAACACGTAGACGCCGAGCGCGATGGCGACCAGCGCTCCCGCGTAGCGCCACAGACCGTGCGCATCCAGGGTGCCGGCCACGATGCCGTCGACCACGCTACCGAGGATCGCCGGTGGCAGCAGGTTCAGCACCGCGACGCCGGCAAGCATCAGACACGCGACCGCATAACGACGCCAGTGGGCGCGGAAGAATGCGCGCAAATGCCAGAAGATCTTCATCCTGGCACGATAACCGACTCGACCGTCGCGAAGGAATCGGACCGCCGGACACGTCTCAAGGCATCGGTACGGGCGCGAGTGATGGGCAGCCATGGACGATGGCAGCGGCAGGGACACATCGGCGAACATGGCGGCAATCCCACCTTCACGGGGAATGCTGGACCCCCCGGCAGGCGAACCATCGGGGAGCAACGTGAGCGCCAGCGCGCAGACGACGGACGAGGCACTCGTAGGCGCGTTGGCCAAGCGTGATGCGCGAGCGCTTGCCGAACTGGTACGACGTCATGGCGGCTGGGCAGCGCGTTTTGCAACCCGCCTCACCGGCAGCCCGGAAACGGCCGAAGAGGTGGTGCAGAACGCGTTCCTGCGCCTGTGGAACGGCGCGCAGGACTGGCAGGGACGCGCACGCTTCACGACCTGGTTCTACCGGGTGGTGCACAACCTCGCCATCGACGAATTGCGCCGCAGACGCCGGACTCACGACGCACTCGACGACACGCTGCAGGACCCGGCGCCCACGCCGGTCGAGCGACTCGAAAGCGAGCGTCGCTCGGCACGCGTGCAGGCCGCACTCTCTGCGCTGCCGCAACGCCAGCGTACCGCGCTGGTTCTCAGTCACTACGAAGGCCTGCCGCAGGCCGAAGCCGCGGCGATCATGGGCATCAGCGAAGGGGCGCTCGAATCGCTGCTTTCGCGCGGACGTGCGGCACTGCGCGAACGGCTGCGCAGTGAACTGCACTAGGAGGACGCATGAGCATCGGGCGCTTCACTGAACTCGCGCTGGCGCATGGCGCCACGCGCACACGCTGGCCGCAACACGAGCGCGTGCTCTACGACCGTTTCGCCGCAACTCCCGACGGCATGGCGATCCTGGCCGACGCCGAGCGCGTGGACCTGTTCCTCGACGCGTGGCAACCCCAAGCGGATGACGCCGCTCGCGTGGAGCGCATCATGGACGCTGCACGCGCGAGCGGTGCCGCACCGGGTACCGAAACGATGCCGGTGCCCGTGTTCGCATCGTCGCGGCCACGCTACGCAGCGTGGCTGTCGACCGGCTTTCTGGCCTCGGCGCTGCTGGGCTTCGTGCTCGGCTTCGCGCAGATCGATACCGTCGACGATGGCCCCGCGTACACCGAACTGCTGCTGGGCAACCCCAGCGCGCTGGAGGAATCACTGTGAACACGATGCAGAAACTGACACGCCCGGCCGTGCTCGGGACGCTGCTCGCGGTGTCCGTCGCCGGGAATCTGTTCCTCGGCGGTGTGCTTGCCGGGCGCGTGGGCGCACGTGCAATGCACCCGCCGGCATTCGAACGCGAGGTCGACGCACGGCTGGGATTCGTTTCCTGGCCACGACGGCTGGAGTTGCGCAAGCGCCTGCTGCCGCCGGAGGCGGAGATGCGTCGTCAGCATCGCGAAATGCACGCGCTGCGCATGGCGCTGGCCGAGGAGCTGGCACGCGAACAGCCGCGACGCGGGCAACTGGAGCAGGCACTCACTGCGCTGCGCGAACACGGCCTGGCGTTGCAGCAGCAGTTGCACCAGCGTTTCGTCGATACGGCACTCGAACTGCCGGCGGCCGAACGGCGCGCGATGATGGATGCGCTGCTGCAATCGCCGCGCGGACCTGACGCACGAGGACGCTTCGACGGCAGACATCACCGGCGGCACTCGGCAGACGGCGACGCACAGACAACGCCGCCTGCTGCGGGGCCGTCCTAGGAATCCACCTCGACCGTGCGGAACCTGAGCAGACTGATCTGCTCGTCCACGTCCTCGAAACCCGCCTCCACCGGCATGCCTTCGTGCAGGCGTTCCGGCGGGCAATCGATGCTGCCGACGACGCGAAAGCCCTCTTCCATCTCCACCAGCACGGCGGCATAGGGAATCTCATCTGCAAACCAGGGGTGCGACGCCCGATGTACCGTTACCCAGCTGTACACCTTGCCGCGCCCGCTCGAACGGCGCCAGCCGCGCTCGAGTGAACGGCAGTGCGGACAGGCCGGTTGCGGCGGGAATATACAGCGCTTGCAGGCGGGGCACTCCTGTACCAGCAATTCATGGCGGCGCAATCCTTCCCACCACGGCAGATGGTCTGGATCGATCTGCGGCAACGGACGAGGTACGGACGGGTTCATGACGAGTCACCTCGAGAGGATGAGCGCGCTGGTCGGCGCGCCCCAACCGCTGGTCACCAGCGAAAACTCCACGTCCTCGACCTGCGCGGTCGAGGTGCCACGGATCTGGCGCACGCCTTCGAGGATCAGGTTCCAGCCGTGGATATAACCTTCCGACAACAGGCCGCCGGCCGTATTCAGCGGCAGCTCGCCGCCAAGCCTGATCCGCCCGTCCCCCACGAAGGCAGCCGCCTCGCCCTTGCCGCAGAAACCGTAGTCCTCGAGCGAGGTGAGCACCAGCGGCGCGAAGTGGTCATAGATCTGCGCCACGTCGATATGGCGCGGCGTCAGGCCACTCGTCTGCCACAGCCTGGCTGCCGTCGCTACCGCCTCGTCACCTGTGGTCAGCGAGTCGCGGTAGTAGTTCGTCTGGTACCAGATCGGAAATCCCGTGGCCTGGACGGCAGCCTGAATGAACGCCGGCGTCGCTTGCAACGACCGGGCCCGTTCGGCCGAAGTCACCACGTACGCCACGGCACCGTCGGTTTCCAGGCAGTAGTCGAAACGGCACAGCGGCTCGGCAAGCATCGGCGCCGCCAGGTAGTCCTCGCGCGACAACGGCTTGCGATATTGCATCGCCCGCGGATTGCGGTTGGCATGTGCGCGGAAGCTGACCGGTACCTCGGCCCACTGTTCGCGGGTGTCGCCAAACTCGATCATGCGTCGACGCGCGTGCATCGCGGTCCATTCACCGGGAACGACCAGGCCGTACGGCGCATGCAGCCCGTGCACCCAGGGAAATGCTGCCTGCACCTCGGGGCTGCCGTAGCGGTGTCCCGAGCGTTCGTTCAACGAACGGTAGGCCAGTACATACTGGCACGCCCCCGAGGCCACCATCATCGCGGCGTGCGCGGTGACACCGCACGGTGAGCCGCCCCCGTGCGGAATCGTGGCGTAGGAGGCGATGTTGCGCAGCCCCAGCGCGTTGACGAGGTCGAGCTGGTTGGTGTCGTCGTAGTCGGAGCCGACCAGTCCGTCGATCTCGTCGGCAGAGACGCCCGCGTCGGCGAGTGCCGCCAGCACGGCCTCGACGGCGAGTCGGCGTTCGCTGCGTCCCGAATCCCGTGAGAACTCGGTCGCACCGATGCCGACGATGGCTGCCTTGCGTTGCAGATCCATGCGCTCGGCTCCGATCAGCGTGACGCGTCGTAACCCGCGCCGGTGCCGGCACGGTAGCGAAACACGGTACGGCTGTCGGTGATGCACAGATCGCCGTTCTGGTTGCGGAAGAACGCCTTGACCGTGACCTGGTGTCCAACACCGACACGGAAGGTCTTCGGCACGATCGACTCCAGCCGCTCCTGCTTGAACACACGGTCACCGGAACGCAACGGTGCAAAGCACTCGATCTCGTAATTGGTCGCCAGCAAGCGGTTACCCGGCAAAGGCACCGTCATGAAGAAAGTGCCGGCTTCGGGTTTCTGCTCCATCCACTGCGGACGCCACACCTTGTGCTCGCTGGTCAGCACGATCACCCCCCACGGCGCGATGCGAGCACCCCAGCGTGTCTGGCGACCAAACTCCTCGCTCCAGTACAGCGGGTTCGGATCCTGGATGCCTTCGGCGAAATGCTCGATGTGCTCGACGTCGATCGGGTAGGGCTGCTCGATCGATTCGGATTCGCGCCCGACCCACTGCACGCCTTCTTCTTCGCTGCCGATGCGGTAGACGTAGCCCGCTGGATCGGTCTCATAAACTGCATTGCTCATGCGCTTCTCCTCAGGCAGCAAGCACGACGACGGCGGTGCCGACGGTGACCTTGTCGGCGTCCTGCTTGTCGAGCCAGATATCCAGGTCGATCAGCCTTTCGCCGTCCTCGATCCGCTTGCCGGTCACGACGCCACGTGCGTGCACCGTATCGAAACGCACGATGGGACGCCCCATGCGGTAACGGATGCGTCGTGGAATGGCGTTCGGGCCCGCCCAGGCACAGAGCAAGCGCTGGAACATGCCGTGCTGCCAGGTCGCATTCATGAAGATGTCCGGCAACCCCTGGTCGCGGGCATATTCGACATCGTGGTGCGCCGGATACCAGTCATGGTGCGACGACGCGATGAAGATGAATTGCGTGTGGCTCAGCGGCCCGATGCTGATCGCGGGAATCTCCTGCCCGACTTCGACCGCGTCGTAGCGGGTGTCAATCACGGGTGGCAGTGGCATGCGGCTCTCCTAGCTCAGAGCGATTGCGTGTTTTTCATCCAGTTGCAACGGATCCTTGTCGAGGATTTCGCTGGCGACGATCTTCTCGTGGTACTGGCAATTGCCGAGCGTCTGCTGCAACTGCTTTGCCCAACGAAGGTAGGGGGTGGTGCGCGCATCGACCGTGGCGCCAAGCCCGCCGTGAAGCTGGGTGGCAAGCTGCGTTGCCTCGACGGCGGAATAGCCGACGAAAGCCTTCGCCGTGGACACTGCCTCCCGACTCGGCAACTCGTTGTCGATCAGCCAGGCGGCGTAATAGCTCAGGTACTCGCCCATCACATTCTTTGCCCACGCCGTGGCCAGGTAGTTCTGGATCGCCTGGAAGGCTCCGATCGGCTGGCCGAACTGCACACGCTCCTTCGAATACTGCAGCCCGAGCTCGTGTGCGCCCTCTGCGATGCCGGTCATGTAGCCGCACACGATCGCGGTTGCCGCCTGGATCACCGGATCGACGATCTCCCAGCCATGATCGACACGCCCGATGACATCGCTGGCAGCGACCCTGACGTCCTTCAGCAGGACCTTGGCCTGCGGCTGCAGGGCCAGGGTGCGCAGCGGCACGTACTCGATGCCCGGCGCCTTCGCATCGACGAGGAAGACCGTCAATCCGGACTCTGGACCATCCGACTCGCTGGTGCGCGCGACGACCACCATGCGGTTCGCCTGTTCGGCGAATTCGACGAAATGCTTGCTGCCGTTCAGCACGTAGTCGTCACCGACACGTCGTGCGCTGGTGCGCACGGTTGCGGCATCGGGTTGTGCGCTGGATTCGCCGAGGGCGAAGGACAGCAGCAGATTGCCCGCCGCGATTCCGGGAAGGATCTGCTGCTTCTGCCGCTCGCTGCCGCCGTGCAATATCGTGCAGCCCGCGAGCAATACCGTGGAGATGAACGGGCTCGGCAGGGCCACCCGTCCCATTTCCTTCATCAGCAGCGTGAGGTCGAGCGTGCCGAAGCCCATCCCACCGTGGCTTTCGGGGAAAATGGCGCCGGTCCAGCCCATTTCGGCCATCTGTTTCCAGACCGGCACGGAATAGCCCATCGGGAGCTTCTCCCATGCACGCACGGTATCGAGCGGGCACGCGGCCTGGAGGAATTCGCGGGCCACATCGACCATCATCTGCTGCTCGTCGCTGAGCTTGACGTCCACCGGTGTCCTCCGCCCGTTCAGTTGGACCAGCGCGGCAGGCCGAGGCCCTGCTGCGCGATGATCTTGCGGTTGAGATCCATGCCGCCGCCGCCCGACAGCTCGTGCCCGGCCCAACCGTATTCGGCCGCCCACCAGCCATCGAGTGGCGCATCCGGGCTGTCTGCGGTCAGCAATCCGTGCGAACGCATGATGTCGAGGGCGAGTGTCGCCTTCTCCCAGCTCAGCATCGCCCGATACATCTTGCAGGCGGCGGCCTCGAGCGTGGGAACGTAGTTCTTGTCGGCCGCGCGGGCACCAGCAACGAGCTGCAGCATCTTCCCGCCGGCGATCTTCACGTGCATGTTCGCGAGCGACTGGCGCACCACCGGATCGACCGCCAGCGCCTCTCCATCCATCTCGGCGGTGCGCACCCACTGCACCAGCCTTTCGAAAGGTTCGCTGACTGCCTTGAAGTTGATCATCGTCATGCGTTCACGCGACAGGGCCTCCATCAGGTAGCGCCAGCCGTTGCCGCGCGCGCCGACGAGGTAGCGCTTGGGTACACGCACTTCGTCAAGGTAGACCTCGCAGGTCTGGATGCCGTTCATCATCTCGAACACCTGGATCGTGATGCCCGGCAGGTCGGATTTCATCAACAGGATGCTGAGACCCTGGTGGCGTGCCGTACCCGGCTCGGATCGAACCAGTGTCCACATGTAGTCGGAAGTATCTGCGCAGGTGATGAATCGCTTGTGTCCGCTGACGATGAAATCATCCCCATCGTCCACGGCGCGCGTGCGGATACCGGCGATGTCGTTGCCGGCGTCGGGCTCGCTGTAGGCAATCGCAAAGCGGATGTCGACGTTCAGCATCTGTGGCAGGAACTCCTTCTTGAGCTCCTCGGATCCGACCTGCAGCAGCGTGTTGCCGATGATGCCGACGAGATAGGTGATCGTGAGCGCAACGCCCTCGAAATCCGCGTGGTGCAGCTCGTCGATCAGGATGTACTCGGACATCGGCACACGCTCTTCACCGCGACCCCCGTACTCCCTGGGAAACACGGCACCCAGCCAGCCCTTCGCGGCCATCTTCTTCAGGAATTCCATTTCCAGCGGTACGTGTTCGGCATGAATCTCGTGGTAGCCGGCAAGTGCACGCGGGCAGTGATCGGCGATGAAGCGGCGCACCTCCAGTCGAAACTGCTGCTCCTCCGGTGTAAAGCGGAAATCCATGCCTTTTGCCTCTCCATGTGGCGACGAGTGCGGGGCGCGACCGACTCGCTCGATTCCGCGCGGATCGAAGCCTAGCGAACACCGGAATAATCGTCAAGAATCTTGACGTATTGGCAATTCGAACCGCCTGTCGACTGGTCTGGATCGTGACGAAGGACACAACACGCCGCCGTCGGCATGAATGCCGACCTACGCCCAAACCAGGCCACGCGCGCCTGGATACGACGAGATCGTGGAGGTCCGCGCGTTCGCGGACAGCAACCAGGCCACGCGCGCCTGGATACGACCCTCGTACGGGCGAGCCGCCGCTCGCCCCTACGATCAGGTTCGCGCTCGCATGGCTACGAGACCCTGTCGGCATGAACCGGGTGTCGCAGAACATTACGAGGCGTGTGTCACGCGCCGGTCATGTCGATGCTCGGAGGGCCTTCGCAACAGCCTCTGAAGCCGACCTGCGCCCAGGTCGGGTCCGCGCGTGCCTGGATACGACGCGCGCGGTGACGACCCTGCGTCAGCACCGAGGGCGTGATGCTGCGATGGTGGCGACGCAGGGCCACCCGGGCTCAGCGAATCGTCAGCGTCTTGCGCACCCAGCCGCTGCCCATGCTGCCCTCGACCTTCAGATAGCCGGATTTCTCCTGCCCCATGTAGACCAGTTCATCGGACTTGCGCAGCACGGCAACCACCTTGGCGCCGTCGGCGGGCTGTGCGACGAGCTTCACGTTGTCGATCTTCGGATAGATCACGTCACCCTCGTTTGCCCCGACGCCGGCCTGCGTGCTGCCGCCGGCGGCAGCCTCCTGCCCCAGCGTGCCGACGTTGCGGCGCAGGTTCGGATCGCCTTCGATGACACCGACGATATTGTTGTAGTTGTCCGCGAGGCTCGCTGCGATGACCTTGCCTTCGGCCGTGCTGGCATAACCACCGAGACCGCCGACACCGCCACCACCGCCCATGAACGCACCGAGCCCGAGGTCAGCCTTGCGTGCACTGCCCTCGGCTGCCGCGACCTGCACACCGGAGCGTGCATCGGCGACCAGCATGCTGGTCTGCGCCTCCTTGAACTTGAGTCCGCCGACCAGACCACCGATCAGAGCCGCCTTGCCACCCAGCAGACCGCCGATCGCACCGCCGACCGCACCGGCGTTGTTATCGGAAAACACCACGGACGGCGTCAGCAGGAAATCGGCAGCGACCATTTGCCCCTGACCGATGTTCGAGCGCGAGCGCAGTTGTCCGGAGTCCGCCAGCGCGCGCTCCTGCATCATGTTCTGCATGCCCACGCCGCGTTCGACGACGATGAAGCAGTTCGACTGCTGGATCATCAGGCGGATCAGGCTGGTCGGTGACTGCAGGCTGAAGCGCGCGAGCGATGCCATCACGTAATCCTGCGGTTCGACGACCGCAATGGCGCCGAGCGGCTGCGCGCACTTGCGCAGACCGGTGTCGCCCTGCGATCCCTGGGTGCCTGCCGCGCCCTGCACCACGCTGCCTCCCTTGCCCTGTTTCATGTCGGTGACGCCGGCCGTCAACGACGCAGCGGATAAGGTCAGGGTTGCGGCGAGAACACAGTGCACCAGTCCTGCACGGTGGTAGATGGCCATCTTCGAATGCTCCTGTTGTGGTTGCCCGGTGCGCAGTCTGCGACGCGGTCAGAATCGCGGTCAACAGGCGCGTGCACTGCCCGGATGCCAATCGCATTGGCGGGACCGCAGAGGGTGTCGCAAAACATCGCCAGGCATGGTGGCGACGCGAATGCCGGCTCAGCGCCGCAGCAGGTTCAGGATCACGGTCAGCACGAGGCTCACGAGCAGCATCGAGGTGATCGGAATGAAGACCCGCGTGCGGCCACTGCGCAGGTCGAGATCGCCGGGCAGCTTGCCGAACCACCCGAGCAGCCACGGTGCGTATTGCATCGCGATCCCGAGCACCAGCAGCGCCATCCCGGCGACGATCAACCAGCGCGCCATGCGCGCACCCCGAACGCGTCGCGAGCTGCCTTACAGCACCTCGAACAGGCCTGCTGCACCCATGCCGCCACCAACACACATCGTCACCACGACGTACTTCACGCCGCGACGCTTGCCCTCGCGCAGTGCGTGTCCGACCATGCGCGCGCCGCTCATGCCGTACGGGTGACCGATCGAGATCGCTCCGCCGTTCACGTTGAGGCGCTCGTTCGGGATGCCGAGCCGGTCACGGCAGTAGAGCACCTGCACTGCGAAGGCTTCGTTCAGCTCCCACAGCCCGATGTCGTCCATCTTCAGGCCATGCTGCTTCAGCAGCTTCGGCACCGCGAACACCGGTCCGATGCCCATCTCGTCAGGCTCGCAGCCGGCGACTGCGATGCCGCGGTAGAGTCCCATCGGCTGGATGCCGCGCCGCGCTGCCAGCGTCCCATCCATGACCACGCAGGCTGCGGCCCCGTCGGAGAGCTGGCTGGCGTTGCCGGCTGTGATGCAACCACCCTCCACCACCGGCTTCAGACTGCGCAGCCCATCCAGCGTGGTATCGGCGCGGTTGCCTTCATCGAGCGCCAGCGTGACGTTCTTGTGGCTCACCTCGCCGGTGTTCTTGTCCTTCACCGCGACGCTCGTCGTGACCTCGATGATCTCGTCGGCGAACAGTCCGGCCTTCTGGGCCGCTGCGGTGCGCTGCTGGCTCTGCAGCGCGTACTCATCCTGCTGCTCGCGCGAAACGCCATAGCGCTTCGCGACCACCTCGGCAGTCTGCAGCATCTGCATATAGGCGTTCGGGTGCAGCGCCTTCAGGCGCGGATCGACGCGGCGGTACATGTTCTGGTGTTCGTTCTGCACCAGACTGATGTGCTCGAGCCCACCGCCGACCACGATCTGCATGCCGTCACACAGGATCTGCTTCGCCGCGGTGGCTATCGCCATCATGCCGGAGGAGCACTGACGGTCGATCGTCATGCCGCTGACCGTCACCGGCAAGCCTGCGGAGAGTGCCGACATGCGTCCTATGTTGAGGCTGGTGGTGCCCTGCGGCATCGCACAGCCCATGATCACATCGTCCACCTCTGCCGGATCCACGCCGGTGCGCTCCACTGCGGCGCGCACCGCCATGCCGCCCATGGTCGGCGCCTCGGTATCGTTGAACAGGCCACGGAAGGCCTTGCCGAGCGGTGTACGTGCGCTTGCTACGATGACTGCGTCTGTCATGTTCCTGCTTCTCCGTGCTGATCAGATGACGATGCCCGCGGCCTGCGCCGCGGCACGAACGAACTTGAGGCTTTGCTGGAAACCCTGGCGGAATTCCTGCTCGCCGCTGCGATCCTCGATCGCGGCGAGTCGTGCCAGCACATTGTCCGGTGTCTGCTCTTCGGGCGCCAGATGTACGCCAAGGGTTTCATAAATATGGACGCTCGCATAGCCACCTGCACCGGCCGACAGGATCATGCGGTTCGGTGATCGCTCGGCGCACAGCGCCAGCACACCCGCCGTGACCGCCTCCGGTGTCAGCAGCTCGAAGGCCTGCTGATCGAGCAGCCCTTCGGTCAGGCGAGTGCCAGCCACCGGCGCCACGCAATTGACGCGGATACCGTGTTTCTCGCCCTCCATCACCAGCGTGTTCATCAGCCCGACCAGCGCCATCTTCGCGGCAGCATAATTGCTCTGACCGAAATTCCCGTACAGACCGCTCGACGAGACCGTCATCACGATGCGCCCGTACTGCTGTGCCCGCATCGCCTCCCACACGGCCGCCGTGCAGTGCACCGCGCCCAGCAGGTGCACCTCGACGACGGCACGGAAATCGTCGATGTCGGTCTTTGCAAAACTCCTGTCGCGCAGGATGCCGGCATTGTTGATCAGGATGTCGACGCGACCCCAGGCGTCGAGTGCCTGGCGTATCATCGCATCGACTTCGCCACGCTCGGTGACACTGGCGCCACTCGCGATCGCCTCACCGCCCGCAGCGCGGATCTCTGCTGCCACCGCTTCCGCGACCGTCCCCGACCGACCGCTGCCATCGCTGGCCCCGCCTGCATCGTTCACCACCACCTTCGCCCCGCGCGCTGCCAGCGCAAGGGCGTGCGAGCGCCCCAGTCCGGCGCCGGCTCCGGTCACGATCGCCACCCTGCCATCGAAACATACGCTCATGCAGTGACTCCTTGCATACGACGATCCGTTTGCGCGTACCACGGCATCCTTCAGTAGCCGGCCAGTGTCGCGTAGCGGTCGGTGTGGTAATAGCTGTCACCGAACAACTGCCGCAAGGTTGCCGCCCGCTTCATGAACAGGCCGATGTCGATCGCATCCGTCATGCCGATGCCACCGTGCATCTGCACCGCCTCGTTGACCGCGAGCGTGGCGGCATCGCCTGCCTTGACCTTCGCCACGCTGGCAAGCGCGGCCAGCCGCAGCTCACCGGCATCGGCCGCGCGCAGCGCACGCAGCACCGCCGAGCGCGCCAGTTCGATCTCGCAGAACAGTTGCGCAGCACGATGCTGCAGTGCCTGGAACTCGCCGATGGCACGGCCGAACTGGCGCCGCTGCTTCAGGTACTCGATCGTGCGGGCGAAGGCTTCACCGGCGATGCCGAGCTGCTCGGCGCCAGCGCAGACGCGTGCGACGTCGAGCGTGTATTCCAGCGCGGGCCATGCCTGCCCCGGTTCGCCCAGCAGTGCGTCGGCACCTACACGCACGCCGGCGAAGTGCAGAGTCGCCGCGTTGCGGCTGTCGAGCAGCCGCGTGCGTACGACGTGCAGACCCGGGATCTGACGCGCCACGGCGAACACCGACAAACCCGCCGTTCCGCTTGAAGCCAGGTCGCTGCGAGCGACGACGAGCAACAGATCCGCCACGTGAGCGTCGATGACGAAGCACTTCTCGCCGTCGAGGCGAAAGCCACCGCCATCGGCGGTCGCGCTCAGCTCGATCGCACTCGGGTCGTGGCGCGCCCGCTCGTCGATGGCCAGCGCACACAGCCGCTCTCCGGCGGCAAGCGCGGGCAACAGTTGCTGTCGTTGCCGTGCCGACGCCAGGCGCCCGATCAGCGTGGCAGCGACGATCGCGGTCGCAAACAGCGGCGAGGCGGCCAGCGTGCGTCCGCAGTGCTCGCTGAGGATGCCGGCACCGGCGTACGTGAAGCCGAGTCCCCCGTATCGTTCGTCGACGAGCAGCCCTGCCCAGCCGAGCGCGACCATCTGGCGCCACAAGGCGCGCGAGAATCCATCGGGGTCGTGCGTGTCGCGCAACCGGCGCAGCTCCCTGGGTCCCGCGTGTTCGCTCAGAAACGCGCCCGCCTCCTTGTCGAGCAGGCGTTCGTCTTCGTCGTATACCAGCGGCGCGATCTCCGAGCTCATGCCGGCAACCCCAGAAGCCGCTTGGCAATGATGTTCAACTGGATCTCCGAAGTACCGCCCTCGATCGATGAGCCCTTGCTGCGCAGCCAGCCGCGCGCGAGCGCGCCTTCGCTGAAGCGTTGCCCCTCCCAGCCGAGTGCTTCGGCTCCGCCGACGGCCATCAACAGTTCATGACGCTGCCTGTTCAGCTCGGTGCCCTGGTACTTCAGCAGCGACGAAGCGGCGCCGGTACCAAACCCTGCCTTCGCTTCATCGACCACACGCTCCAGCGTGGAGGCAAACGCCTCGGAGTCGATCGCCAGTCGTGCAAGGTCGTGGCGAAGACCAGGATCAGCGAGCCGGCCGTGGCTCAGCCCGATGCGCTCGCACGCGATCTCGGCCACGCTGGCCTGCCCGGCGCCACCTGCGCCGAACAGTCCGCTGATCATCTCGCGCTCATGCGTCAGCAGGTACTTGGCGATATCCCAACCCTTGTTCACCTCGCCGACAAGCTGGTGCTTCGGCACACGAACGTCGTCGAAGAAGGTCTCGCAGAAAGGAGAGCTGCCGCTGATCAGCGTGATCGGCCGGGTACTGACCCCCGGCGACTCCATGTCGAACAGCAGGAAACCGATGCCTTCGTGCTTTGCGGCCAGCGGATCGGTGCGAACCAGGCAGAAGATCCAGTCGGCCTGGTCGGCGTACGAAGTCCAGATTTTCTGGCCGTTTACCCGGTAATGGTCGCCGCGGTCTTCGGCACGCGTCTGCAGGCTCGCGAGGTCCGACCCCGCGCCAGGCTCGCTGTAGCCCTGGCACCAGCGGATCTCGCCACGCACGATCGGGGGCAGGAAACGCCTCTTCTGCTCGTCACTGCCGAAACGCAACAACGCCGGTCCGAGCATCGAAAGGCCAAAGCTGGCAAGCGGCGGGCGGGCGTGGACACGGGCAAGCTCCTCGCGCAGCACTTTCGCCTGCGCGTGATCGAGCCCGCCGCCAGCGTATTCGCGCGGCCACTCGGGAGCGGTCCAGCCTCGCTCCGCCATACGTTCGAGCCATATGCGCTGGTCCTCACTGGCAAACACCCAGCGCCGCCCACCCCAACACACCGTTTCCTCGGACGACTGCCCCTGGCGGGGCATCCCGCGCATCGACTGCGGACAGTTCAGCTCCAGCCAGGCACGCACTTCGCTACGGAAAGGGTCGGGATCGTTCACGTCGAAGCCTTCTCCAGTCAGGTGGCCGGGGACGCCCAAACTTATCACCATTACCCGTGGTGATACCATTGCCGGAAGCTGCTGTTGTCGGGGCATCGTGAGCAAGGACGGATGATATGAGCGAGGATCTGGACCGGTTGCTCGGTGCGCTCGATCTCGAGCAACTGGATACCCATCTTTTTCGCGGCACGACCCCGCAAAGTCGCAACCCCCGCGTATACGGGGGGCAGGTCCTCGCACAGGCGCTGAGTTGCGCCGATCGCAGCGTTGCGGCGGGACTCCGGGTCCATTCGCTGCACGCGTACTTCCTGCGCCCGGGCGACCCGTCGCGGCCGATCATCTACGCGGTCGATCCGATCCGCGAGGGGCGACGTTTCAGCACGCGACTGGTGGTGGCACGCCAGCAGGGCAAGGCGATCTTCAATGCGTCGCTCTCGTACCAGCGACCCGAGAGCGGCCTGGAGCATCAGGCACCGATGATGCAGGGGGTTCCGCCTCCGGAGTCACTGCAGCGCCACTATGATTTCACTTCGGTTGCGTCGCGGGAGCTTGCCGCCCAGCAGCCGGTGCGGAGCTGGAATCCGATCGACTACCGACCGCTGATTCCGCGCTGGAACGGCCCAATGGAAGGCCACTCCCCCCACACCGGCGTATGGATGCGCGCCGACGGTACGCTCGGCGACGATCCGGCGTTGCACGCGCAGGTACTCGCGTACATGTCGGACAGCTTCCTGATGGCGATCTCGCTGTTGCCGCACGGCATGGGTTTCGATCACCCGCACGTCGAGACTGCCAGCATCGATCACGCACTGTGGTTCTACGGTGACTTCCGGGCCGACGACTGGATGTTCTACGAACTGCGCAGCCCACGCAGCGGTGGCGGGCGTGGTTTCAACCTCGGATCGATATTTGCGCGTGATGGACGGCTGGTCGCGGCCACGGCGCAGGAAGGGCTGATGCATCTGCGCTCGTCTTCGGAGGCTGTCACAAAGGCCTCCGATCATCGATATGCGTAGCGCGCCGCTGACGGCTGCGCCGCAGCGGGGTAGTGCGCTATCCTGCCGCCACCCTCAGTCAGTGGAGAGCAAGGCCATGAACGGAGCCGAGGCGCTGGTGCGCACACTGCTCGACGCCGGCGTCGAGGTCTGCTTCGCGAACCCCGGCACCTCCGAGATGCACTTCGTCGCCGCACTGGACCGTGTTCCCGGGATGCGCTGTGTGCTGGGGCTGTTCGAGGGGGTGGTGACCGGCGCTGCCGACGGCTACGCGCGCATCGCCGGCAAGCCCGCTGCCACGCTGCTGCACCTGGGTGCCGGGCTCGGCAACGGCTTTGCAAACCTGCACAACGCCTACCGTGCCGAAGTGGCGATCGTGAATATCGTCGGGGACCACGCGACCTACCACCTGCAGTACGACACCCCGCTCACATCCGACATCGCCGGCGTCGCCGCTCCGGTGTCGCGCTGGGTTCATTCCTCGGCGTCCAGCGACGAGCTGCCGCAGGATGCAGCGAACGCGGTCGCCGCCGCAAACGAGGCGCCGGGGCGCGTCGCAACGCTGATCCTGCCTGCGGACGTATCGTGGGGCGAATGCAGCAGCGGCCCTGCTGCACCGGCTACTGCAGCGCCGGCACGCTACGCCTACGACGACGCGGTCGAGGCCTGCGCCGGCGCACTGCGCTGCGGCGAGCCGGCAATGATCGTCATCGGCGGCCACGTTCACGATGCCGAGCTCGAACTTGCGGCGACCATCGCCGCCACGACCGGGGCAAGGATCGCGGTCGAAACCTTTGCGACCCGACTGCCGTGGGGGGCGGGACAGCCGCAGTGCGAGCGCATCACCTACCTCGCCGAGATGGTGATCGAGCAACTGAAGAGCGTGCGCAAGCTGATCCTGGTCGCCACACGCGAGCCGGCGTCGTTCTTCGCGTACCCCGGTGTTCCGGGCCGGGTCGCGCCCGAGGACTGCGAGGTACTGGTACTCGCGGAACCGCACCAGGATCGGATCGATGCGCTCGAACGGCTGGCGTCGGCCTTGCGTACGGTTCGCGTCGAGCCGCCACGCTGCGAGCTCGCGTTGCCCGCACTGCCGCAATCCGGGCCGCTGGACACGTCGGTGGTCGCCGACGTGATCGCCGCGCTGTTACCCGAGCACGCCATCCTGGTCGATGAAGGCGTCACCTGCGGTATGGAAGTGTTCGCGCGCACGCGCACCGCACGTGCACACCAGTGGATCTCGCAGACGGGCGGAGCGATTGGCTGGGGTATCCCGGCAGCCGTCGGGGCCGCGATCGCAGCACCCGATCGCAAGGTCATCTGTCTGGAAGGTGATGGCAGCGCCATGTACACGATCCAGGCGCTGTGGACGCTGGCGCGCGAACGGCTCGACGTGACGGTCGTGCTGTTTGCAAATCGTGATTACGCGATCCTGCAGCTCGAATTCCTGCGCGTCGGCGCTTCCGGCATGGGCGCCAATGCGCGCTCGATGCTGCATATCGGCAAGCCGGATATCGATTTCGTGGCGCTGGCGCAGTCGATGGGTGTCGCAGCGACGCGCGCACACGATGCTGCCAGCTTCGCTGCGCAATTCGCCGAAGCGATCGGAACACGCGGCCCGCGGCTGATCGAAGTTCTGATGCCTGCATTCAATCCCGCTTGAAGAGCGCCTGCCGTGAGCGATCTGATCGCAGCGCTGCGCACGACTCTGGGGCCAGGCGGCGTACTCAGCGGTGAAGCGCTGCACGAGCGCAACGGTCCCGGCATGCCACCGTGCCTGGCACGTGCGCTGCTGAAGCCGGAGTCGACTGCCGCCGTCGCTCGCGTGCTGGCGCTCTGCCACGCGGCAGGGCAACCCGTCGTGACCGAAGGCGGGCGTACCGGCGTGGTCGGCGGCACGCGGGCAGAGGCGGGCGAAATCCTGTTGTCGCTGGAGCGCATGCGACAGATCGAAAGCGTCGATGCACAGGCCCGCACGATGAGCGTTCAGGCGGGCGCAACGTTACAGGCAGCGCAGGAGGCAGCCGAGGCCGAAGGCCTGCTGATGGCGCTCGATCTGGGAGCACGAGGGTCGGCAACGATCGGTGGCAACATCGCGACCAACGCGGGCGGCAACCAGGTGATCCGCTACGGCATGATGCGCGAGCAGGTGCTCGGCCTGGAGGTGGTGCTTGCCGACGGCACGGTGCTGCCGATGCTGAACGGCGTGCTGAAGAACAATGCCGGCTATGACCTGAAGCATCTGTTCATCGGCAGCGAGGGCACGCTGGGCGTGATCACACGCGCCGTATTGCGACTGCGGCCACAGATGCCGGCATGCAACACGGCGTTGGTGGCCACCCACTCGCTGGCGCAGGTGATCGCTTTGCTTTCGTTCATCGAGCGCGAGCTCGGCGGGCGGATGAGCGCCTTCGAGGTGATGTGGAACAGCTTCTACCGCATCGCCTGCCGTGGACCGCACCTGGGCCCGCCCCCGCTCGGGGATGAGTATGCGTTCCATGTGCTGATCGAATCGACCGGCAGCGAACCGGATAAGGAAGCAGCACACTTCCTCACGACGCTCGCACGAGCCAGCGAACAGGGCCTGGTGGATGCCGCTGTACTGGCACGCAACGAGCGCGAGCGGGCAGCGTTCTGGGCAATTCGTGACAACATCGGCGGGCTGTTCGAACTGCTGCCGATGGCGGCATTCGACATCAGCCTGCCGGTGACGGCAATGGAGGCGTATCTGGAGCACACCGGGGAGCGCCTGCGTTCGCTTCTCGGCGAATTGCGTTGGGTGATTTTCGGTCACCTCGGCGACAACAACCTGCACGTCGCGGTACGTATCGGGCGCGAGGACCCGGAACTGCGCCACCAGGTCGAGGAGATCGTCTACTCGGGACTGGCCGCGATCGGCGGTTCGGTATCAGCCGAACACGGCATCGGCACCGACAAGCGGGACTTTCTGCATTACTCGCGCTCGGCGGCAGAAATCAAACTGATGCGCACGCTGAAGCATGCGCTGGATCCACGCAACATCCTGAATCCCGGAAAGATCTTCAGCTTCCGGGAGTAGCCGACTCCACCGTGCTCGCTGCGCCTGCCTCATCCGAAGCACGCCGTCCACCACGTCTGCTACGCCGGCGACCGCCGCCGTCGGGGGTTGCCGAGGCAGCCGCCAATTTGCGTTCATCGAGAGCTTTCTCGATACGCTCGACCATTTCGCGTGTGAGTTTGACTTTTGCCATCGTCGCCTTCCGCCTCTCGGCAGGACACCACCGCTGACACCGCTGTGTGTCGTGCGGGCCGAAGTTCAGCGACGACCTCATGGTCGCCGCTCCGTACGGCAAGAAGAATAGACGCGATATGGCGATTTATCGAACCGAGCGCGCAGCGCGCTCCTGTTCGACGAGGAAATCGACGACCTTCAGCATCTCCGCCGGCGCTCCAGCGGTGCGACCCGAAACGCGATACTTGCCGGCGACGATCAGCTCCGGCGTGCCGGTGATGCCGTAGCCGCGTGCCCGCGCATCCGCCTGCTTCACCGCACTCTCGACACCGAACGAGTTGAACGTCTTGCGGAACTGCTCTTCCGGTACACCGTGTTCGGCAAAGAAGCGGGCAAGCTCATCGACATTGCCAAGCCGCTTGCGCTCCGATCCCTCCGCGTTCAACGCGGCAAACAGCGGACCGCTCATGCGGTCCAGCACGCCGAGCGCTTGCGCCGCATAGAAAGCCTGCGCATGCACGGCCATCAGTTGGTTCCAGATTGCCGGCGAGCGGTGGAAGTCGACATCGGCACCAAGCGTCTTCCGCCAGGTCTCGATCAGCGGTTCGAGGTGGTAGCAATGGATGCAGCCATACCAGAACACCTCGACGACTTCGATCTTCTGCGGATCGGCCGTCGGCATCGCCTGCGCCAGACGCACGTAGTGCGTACCCTCGACGTAGCGCGGCGCAGGGTTTTCTACGGCAAGTGCGGCGGGAATGCACAACAGCAGGGCAAGAACGGCAAAGAAACGCTTCATGCGTCCTGTCTCCTCTCCGGTGTGGCGGCAACGGTACCCGCCTGCGAAATGGGGCACTGCAGGCGAAGAATCGTTTCAGAATGCGCCCACGACAATACCGCAAACGGGTATTCCTACCCGTTTGCGGTACGGTACTTCAGTGTCAGTGCAGCCCGGACACGTAGCTGGAAACCGCCTCGAGCTCCTTGTCACTGAGGCGGGCAGCGACATCACGCATGATGCGTGTGTCGCCGTCGTTGGTGCGCTCGTCGTTGCGGAACTTGCGCAACGCGGTCGCGATGTAGTCCGCATGCTGGCCACTGAGCATCGGATACCTGGCCGGCCCATTACCGGCTCCGGTCGGAGAATGGCAGGCAGCACACGCCGCAATGCCCTTCTCGCGTACACCTGCCCGATAGATACTTTCACCGAGCTCGACCAACGCTTCCTTCGCTGCACCCCGCGTCGACGCCTGCGACGCATAGTACGCCGCGATGTCTTCCATATCCTGATCGCTCATCGCGTCGAGCTGGCCGATCATTTCCGGCACCGGCCGCGCATTGCTCTTGATGTCGTGCATCTGCTTCAGCAGGTAGCTGGCGTGCTGCCCGCCGAGCTTCGGAAAGTTCGGCACCAGGCTGTTGCCGTCGGCACCGTGACAGGCACCACACGCGACGGCCTTCGCCTTGCCCGCTTCCGCATCGCCCGCCGCAAGTACATGACCCGCCAGCGTGCACGCAGCAACCACCATTGCGATTCTCTTGATCACGATCTCGGATCCTTTGTTGTCAACGGGGGTGCGACGGCACGCCTCAGGACGCCGGCTTCATCATGAACTCGATCAGCGCCTTGAACTCACCGTCGGTGCAGTCGTTGCACATGCCCTTCGGCGGCATCGCGTTCAGGCCCTTCTTCGCGACCTCCACCAGACCATCGACCGTGCCACCTACAGATTGCAGGCGGGGCTGCCATGCAGCGGCATCGTGGGTCTTCGGTGCATTGGCGATTCCCTGTGCGTGACACATCGTGCAGGTCTTGGGATAGAGCTCATCGACGCTACGGTCTGCGTACGCAAACGAAGACGCCATGACCAGGCCAAAAGCAGCAACCGCGAACTTGTTCATCATCGACTCCTGCAATACAGGTTTGTGGATACCGTTGCTTCGGACCGGCCACCCGCAAGGGGCGTGCTAGACTGGCCGGAACGTGAGGCCGGCGCAGTATAGCAAAGCAGGTTTCGAACATGAAACGTCAGGAGTAGCCTTTTGCCGGTACCCTTGAACGCACCCGATTACCGGCGCGCCACCTTCATGCTGAGCGCCGCGCGCCTGGCGCAATGCCCCACGGATCATGGCGCCGAAGTCGCGTTCGCCGGCCGCTCGAATGCGGGCAAGTCGAGCGCGATCAACACGATCTGTGCGCAGACAAAGCTCGCACGCACCAGCAAGACGCCGGGCAGGACGCAGCAGATCAATTTCTTTGCACTCGACGAGCAGCGGCGGCTGGTCGACCTGCCGGGCTACGGGTTCGCCCGCATCCCGGAGGAACTGCGCCGCGCCTGGGGGCGGCTGGTCGAGGGCTATCTGCGCGAGCGCCAGTCGCTGGCCGGCATCGTGCTGCTGATGGACGTGCGTCACCCGCTGAAGGAGCAGGACCGCCAACTGATCCGCTGGGCGGCTGCGCTCGCGATCCCTCTGCATGTGCTGCTGACCAAGTCCGACAAGCTCGCGCGCGGTGCCGCGAAGTCCGCCCTGCTTGCGGTGAGCCGGGAGCTGGCCACCGTGCCGGCGACCACGGTGCAACTGTTTTCAGCGCTCGACGGCAGCGGGATCGACGAGGCACGTGCTCGCCTCGACGCCTGGTTCACGACCACCACGCACGACTGAGCAGGCGCGCCGGGCGCAACGCTCAGTGCGCCTCGTCCCAGGTGCTGCCACTGCCGATATCGACGAGCAGCTCCACCGCCAGTGTGGCGGCACCGGACATCAACGCGCGCACCCGCTCACCGAGTCCGGCAACTGCATCCTCGCGTACCTCGAACACCAGTTCGTCGTGCACCTGCAGCACCATGCGCGCCGGAAAGCCGCTGTCGAGCAACCAGGCATCGATGGCAATCATCGCGCGCTTGATGATGTCGGCTGCGCTGCCCTGCATCGGTGCGTTGATCGCGGTGCGCTCCGCCGCCTGACGACTGGCGGGATTGCGCGAACGGATATCGGGCAGATACAGCCGCCGCCCGAACAGGGTTTCGACGTAACCATCCGTCGCTGCCTGCCGGCGCGTACGGTCCATGTAGTCGTGCACGCCCGGATAGCGGGCAAAGTAGCGATCGATGTACGCCTGCGCCTCGGCGCGCCCGACCCCGAGCTGCTTCGCCAGACCGAACGCCGACATGCCGTAGATCAGCCCGAAGTTGATTGCCTTCGCACTGCGACGCTGATCGGCGCCGACCGCGTCGATGGCAAGGCCGAACACTTCTGCCGCGGTCGCGCGGTGCACGTCGTGACCGTGCTCGAACGCGTCGATGAGACCATGGTCACCGGAAAGATGCGCCATGATGCGCAACTCGATCTGCGAGTAGTCGGCCGCGAGCAGGCGGTAGCCGGGCGGCGCGATGAAAGCCTGACGGATACGCCGCCCCTCGGCAGTGCGCACCGGAATGTTCTGCAGGTTGGGGTCGGTCGACGACAGCCGCCCGGTTGCGGCAACCGCCTGCTGGTACGAGGTGTGCACACGCCCGGTGGCAGCAGACACCTGCTGCGGCAGGCGGTCGGTGTAGGTGGACTTCAGCTTCGCGAGCGTGCGGTATTCGAGGATCACACGCGGCAACTCGAAGCGTTCCGCGAGTTCCTGCAGCACGGGCTCGGCGGTCGACGGCTGGCCGGTCGGGGTCTTGCCGATGCGCGGCAGGCCGAGCTTGTCGAACAGGATTTCCTGCAACTGCTTCGGCGACCCCAGATTGAACGGCTGGCCCGCCAGCGCGTGTGCGCGCGCCTCGATCGCGAGCAGCTTCTCGCCAAGTTCATGGCTGTGGCGAGAGAGCAGCGACACATCGATCAGCGCCCCCTGGCGCTCGAGACGCGACAGCACCGGCACCAGTGGCATCTCGATTTCCTCGAACACCGCACGCAGGCGCTCCTGCTGTTCGAGCTGCGGCCACAGTACCCGGTGCAGGCGCAGCGTGACATCGGCGTCCTCTGCCGCGTAGCGCGTCGCATCGTCGATCTTTACCTGCTCGAAGCCGATCTGCTTCGCGCCCTTGCCCGCAACGTCCTCGTAGCGGATCGTGCGCTGGCCCAGATGACGCTGCGCGAGCGTGTCCATGTCGTGGCGCGATGCGACCGAATCGAGCACATAGGACTCGAGCATGGTGTCCCAGCCGATCCCGCGCAGCGCGATGCCGTGGTTGGCCAGCACGTTGATGTCGTATTTCAGGTTCTGCCCGATCTTGCGCGGTCGTTCGGTTTCGAGCAGCGGGCGCAACGCCGCGAAGACCTCGACGGCATCGAGCTGTTCCGGCGCACCGAGATAGTCGTGCCCGAACGGAATGTAGGCAGCCTGGCCTGGCTCGACCGCGAGCGAGACACCGACCACACGCGCCGCCATGTAATCGAGGCTGGTCGTCTCGGTGTCGATCGCAAAGCACTCGCTGGCAGCGATGCGCGCGACCCAGCGCTCGAGCGCCGCGCGATCGAGCACGGCTTCATAGTCGCGGTCGGTGGCGCCGGATGGCCCGGTATCCGCAACCGTACCGTCCTCGCGCAGCAGCTCCTCGCGCCAGGTCTGGAATTCGAGCTCGGCAAACCAGTGCAGCAGGGCCTCGCGATCCGGCTGCGTGTCGACCAGCGTACGCCAGTCGTAATCGAGCACGACGTCGGTGCGGATCGTCGCCAGTTCGCGCGACAGCATGGCCTGCTCGCGACCGGCATCCAGTCGCTCGCGCAACGATCTGGCACCACGCAACGGCAGCGCCGCGACCGCGTCGAGATCGGCGTAGATCGCGTCGATGCTGCCGAGCGCCTGCAACAGAGCAAGCGCCGTCTTCTCGCCAACACCGGGTACGCCCGGAATGTCGTCGATCTTGTCCCCCATCAACGCCAGCAGATCGACGACTTGCGTGGGAGCGATGCCGAAACGTTGCTGCACACCGGCGACGTCGAGCCAGGTGTCGTTCATCGTATTGACCAGCGTGACGTGCCCATCGACCAGTTGCGCCAGATCCTTGTCTCCGGTCGAGACCAGCACCCGCACGCCTCCGGCCGCGGCCTGCGTCGCCAGCGTGCCGATCACATCGTCGGCCTCCACATCGGACACGCACAGCAGTGGCAGACCCATCGCACGCACGATGGCGTGCAGCGGCTCGACCTGCACGCGCAGATCGTCCGGCATCGGCGGGCGGCTCGCCTTGTAGCCGGGATGGATGCGCTCGCGAAAGGTCGGCCCCTTGGCGTCGAATACGGCCACGACCGGCACTCCGGGGTATTCGCGGCACAGCTTGCGCAACATCGCGACCACGCCACGCACGGCCCCGGTGGGCCGACCGGCTGCGGTCATCAGCGGCGGCAACGCGTGAAACGCGCGGTACAGGTACGAGGAACCGTCGACGAGAATCAGGGCGGGCTGCACGGTCGGTGTTGCGTCAGCCATCGTGTACTACCTCGCTTCACTGCCAGCTTCGGCGCCACGCAGGCACCCGGCGACACCACGTGCGAAGTCGACCAGGAAGCGCGCCAGCGCATCGGGCCCGGGTGGCACGTCCGCCGCCAGGGAGTCGAGCTCGACCACGGGAATCCCGCTTCCCGCGGCGATCGCCTGCGCGAGCCGCCGATTGCCGCCAGAGCGCTCGGCAAGCAGACACTGCGCCGCGTGATCGCGCACTTCACGACGCATGCGCGAAAGCGTGCGCGCACCGACCTGTTGCTCGGCATCGAGCGCCAGCACGGTCGGCGGTCGCAGAGCGAAGCGGCGCACGAAGTAGCCGTAGCCGTCGTGCATCGCCGCGAACGGTCGCTTCTCGAGCCCTGCGAGTTCTGCCGCCATGCGCGTTTCGGCTTCATGCATGCTCGCGGCGAACGCGGCAAGGTCCAGCTCACCCTCCTGGATCAGGCCGCGCGCGAGCAGCACCCGCTCGATATGCGTCGCCAGCGCGAGCGCAAGACGCGGATCCAGCCAGACATGCGGGTCGACCACGCCGTCGGCTCGCGGGGGCAATCCAAGCAACGGCAGCAGAGCGGTGTCGCGCCGCGGCCCTTGCAGCCGTGCCAGCAGCGGCTGCAAGGGATGCTCGAGTGCCGGATCGATCCAGAACACCTGCCGCGCATCGCTGAGCAGCCGCAACTGCGAGGGGCGCAGCGCGAAATCGTGTGCCGAGCTGCCTGCGTCGAGCAATTGCCGCGCGTCGACGCGATTTCCCGCCACGGCGAGCACGATCAGGTACAGCGGGCGAATGCTCCCCACGACCAGCGGCCGCTCTGCGTTTGCAGCGCGCACCGGCCCGGCGCAGGCAAGCAGAAGCAGCAGCAAGCCTGCAGTTCGCGCGACGATGCGTGGGGGCATGCGCGGTCTCCGGAAGATGGAGTTACAATATAACGCGATGAACAGGTCATTGACGACTGCCGACGCTGCGCCTGCAGTTACCGCGTTCGCGGTGCACGACCATGCCCGTTGCATCGAGGATGCGTTGGCACGAGCGCGAAGTGCCTGCCGCGAACGTGGCGCGCGACTCACGGGCCTGCGCGAGCAGGTGTTGCGTCTGGTCTGGCAAAGCCACCGACCGGTGGGTGCCTACGCGCTGCTCGACCTGCTCGGTGGCACGGACGGCAAACGCCGGCCCGGTCCACCGACGGTGTATCGCACCCTGGAGTTCCTGTGCGAACAAGGACTGGTGCATCGGGTCGAGTCACTCAACGCATACATCGGCTGTCAGATCGGGGTCGGCCCGCACGACCACGAGTTGTACATATGCCGTGGTTGCGGCCGCACCCTCGAGACCGAACAGCCATCGATCCGTCAGGTGGTGGATGTTTACGCCAGCGGAGTCGGCTTTCGCGTCGAGTCGATGACGCTGGAAGTGCTCGGGCTGTGTCCTGCCTGCAGCAGCAGCGCTTCACCATGAACAGTGCAGAACGCCTCCTGGAAGCGCACGAGGTCGACTGGCAGGTTCGGGGAGAAGCGATCCTGAGCCGCGTATCGCTGACGCTGTTCGAGGGCGAGATCCTGACCATCATCGGGCCGAACGGTGCCGGCAAGACCTCGTTGCTGCGCGTGCTGATGGGACTCATCACACCGAGCAGCGGCAGCGTATGGCGCCGACCCGGACTGCGGATCGGCTACATGCCACAACGGCTCGCGATCGACCCCAGCCTGCCGCTCGACGTGAGGCGGTTCCTGCGCCTCGCCGAACGCAACCCTGCCGCACTCGCCGCGACGGCTGCCGAGATCGGCATCGGCGGGTTGCTCGATGCGCCGCTGGCGGCCGTGTCGGGTGGCGAATTCCAGCGGGTGCTGCTGGCGCGCGCCCTGTTACGCAAACCGCAACTGCTGGTGCTCGACGAACCGGCCCAGGGCGTGGATGTCAGCGGACAGGCCGAGTTGTACCGGCTGATCGATACGGTGCGCAGGCGCCACGGCTGTGCCGTGCTGATGATCTCGCACGACCTGCACCTGGTGATGGCCGCCACGGATACCGTGCTGTGCCTGAACCGGCACGTCTGCTGTGTCGGCAAGCCGGAAGTGGTCGGCGCACACCCGGAGTTCCTGCAACTGTTCGGGCGCCGTGCAGTCGATGGCCTGGCCCTTTACGCACACCATCACGACCACGAGCACGACATCCACGGGCAGGTGGTGGGCGACGGGCATGGATGATTTCCTGCTGCGTGCACTGATCGCAGGCATCGCGATCGCACTGACGGGCGGTGCGCTCGGCAGTTTTCTCGTGTGGCGACGGATGGCTTTTTTCGGCGACACGCTGGCTCACGGATCCCTGCTCGGCGTCGCACTCGGCCTGTTCCTCGGTATCGACCTGACCGTCGGCGCACTGATCCTGTGCCTGCTGGTTGCGCTGGGTTTCGCACGCCTGCAGCGCAGCCGCTTGCTCGCCTCCGACACGCTGCTGGCCGTAATCGCACACGGCACGCTGGCCTTCGGCATCATCGCCGTATCGGTGCTCTCGCCGCGGCGGGCCAGCCTGGAAAGCTATCTGTTCGGCGACCTGCTCGCGGTCTCGTACACCGACATCGGTGTGATCTGCGCGGTCGGGCTGTGCACGGCGCTGGTGGCGAGGACCTGCTGGCATGCCTGGTTGTCGATGGCAGTCGACGAGGAACTCGCCCGCATCGAGGGCGTCGCCGTCGAACGACTGCGTCTGTTGCAGATGCTGGCATTCGCCGCCCTGGTCGGAGTCGCGATGCAGGTGATCGGCGCATTGCTGATCACCGCACTGATGATCATCCCGGCGGCAGCCGCCCGTGCGTTCGCACGCTCACCCGAGCAGATGGCGCTTGGCGGCGCGCTGCTCGGCAGCCTGGCCGTCGGTGTCGGCCTGTGGTCCTCGTATGTGTTCGACACCCCGGCCGGCCCGTCGGTCGCGGGCGCTGCCTGCGTGCTGTTCGTCTTCACGCATGCACTGGCGCGCTGGCGCTGAAGAGTCTGTCGCAAGAGCCTCTCGCACACTGACATGACCGGCACATGACAACGCGCCTCGTGATGTTTTGCGACACCCCCGGGAGTGCGATCTACCGTACGCTTTCCACTTCAGGGTTCGACGATGCGCACGACCTGTGGCTCATCGGGGCGACTCTGCCCGAGGCCACGCGCATACTCGGGCGTTCCCGGCTCGGCGTCACGCGCACGACTGTCGCGAAAGCCGCAGGCGACACACTCGCAGATCATCTGCTCGTCGTTGGCGATGACGAACAGCTTGTCGATGCCGCCGCAGGACGGGCATGCCGCACCGGCGATGAAACGACGCACATGGCTCATCGTGATTCCTCCTTCATGCTCGCAACCCCCAGTTCGAGCTCCCACAGCAGCCGGGGGGCTAGCGCACCTTCGTGATATGACGCTCGCGGGCGAAAGTCCAGCGTCGGCAACAGCGTCGCCGCCTCGTGCTGGCCCGCCTGCAGGACGAAGCGCATCGTACGCCAACCCGCAGCCCGCGCCGCCGTGATCGCGGCAGACGCCAGCGCACGGCCGGTGCCACCGCCACGATACGCAGGGCGCACCCAGAGCTGCCTCATCTCGCAGGCACCTTCACCGAGCGCCAACACGCTGACGCAGCCCGCAGCTTCCTCGCCGCACAGCGCGAGCAGCGCGATTTCACCGGGCGCCGCGAAATCGCCTGGGCTGGATGGTGGCAGGCGCTCGACGCCGGCACCCGGTGCACCGGGCTCTACACCGATGCACTGTCGGTACTCATGAAGCAGCCCCGCCAACGCGCGCGAATCGTCGCTGCCGTGTGCTGCGCGGATCAGCACACCACGGCGCAGATCACGGATCAGCCTGGCGGTGGCGGGACGTATGCCGCGCCACAACAGGAAGGCTTCTGCCGCCTGCTCGACCAGCATCCCCAGACCGTCGGCGCAGGCACGCGCCCCGGCCGCGGCCGCAGCTGCAAGGAATGCGGTGGGCCTGTCTGCATAAGCCATGTCGTAACAGGCAGCACCGACCAGCACCGCGTCCGGGACCGGTGGCACCTCTTGCTGCAGACTCGCGCTGGTACCGTTGATCACCAGATCGAAGCTGCCGGAACCGGCCAGCGCGAGCGCATCGTAGCCGCAGCCAGTGACCTTGCCCGCATCGGCAAACGAGGCGGCAAGCTCGCACGCACGTTCGGCGTTGCGGTTGACGATCGTGACTGCCGCCGGCCCGCACGCGAGCAACGGCGCGAGCACGCCGCGCACCGCACCGCCGGCACCGAGCAGCAGCAGCCGCGCACCCTGCAGCGTCCAGCCGTGGTTGTCGACCAGATCGCGCACCAGGCCAGGACCGTCGGTGTTGTCACCATGGACACGACCTTCGGCGATCCACAACGTGTTGACCGCGCCCGCGCGCGCGGCACGTGCACTCGGACGTTGTGCAAACCGGAATGCATCGAGCTTGAACGGTACGGTCACGTTCATGCCCTTGCCGCCATCGGCAAAAAAGCGGGTCGCAGCCTGCTCGAAACCATCCCGTGGTACCAGCAGCCGGCGGTATTCCATGTCCTGCCCGTTCGCCAACGCAAAGCGCGTATGGATCAGCGGCGAACGCGAATGTGCAACCGGGTTGCCGACAACGACGTAGCGGTCGCTCATCGTGGGTCGCTCCTGCACTGGCGCTTCATGTCCAGTCCTGCCGCTTCAGATAGGTCGTCAGCAGTTCTGCCTCCGGGCTGCCCGGCTCGGCGTGCCAGTCGTACTCCCAGCGCACCAGCGGTGGCAGCGACATCAGGATCGACTCGGTACGCCCCCCCGACTGCAGCCCGAACAGCGTGCCACGATCGTGCACGAGGTTGAATTCCACGTAACGGCCGCGCCTGTAGAGCTGGAAATCGCGCTCGCGCTGGGTCCACGGCAGCGGCTCACGACGTCGCACGATCGGCGCATAGGCGTCGAGATAGGAGTCGCCGACGGCGCGCAGGAACTCGAAACAGCGCGCGAAGCCCCAGTCGTCGAGGTCGTCGAAGAACAGCCCGCCGATGCCGCGCGGCTCGCCACGATGCTTCAGATGGAAATACTCGTCACACCAGTGCTTGAACCGCGGGTATACCTCGGCGCCGAAGGGTTCGCAGGCGCGGCGCGCGCAACGATGCCAGTGCTCGCAGTCTTCGCGAAAACCGTAATACGGGGTGAGGTCGTAGCCACCACCGAACCACCATACCGGCTGCGCTCCGGGCCGGGTGGCAACAAAGCAGCGCACGTTGGCATGCGAGGTCGGCACGTAGGGATTGAGCGGATGCACGACCAGCGAAACACCGGTGGCCGTGAACGCGCAGCCCGCAAGCTCGGGCCGTCTCGCGGTGGCCGCCGGCGGCAGTGCGTCTCCCTCGATACGCGAGAAGTTCACTCCAGCCTGCTCGAACACACGCCCTCCCGCCAGCACACGGGTGAGCCCGCCACCACCACCCGGACGCTGCCAGCCGTCCTCGCGAAACCCGGCCCTGCCATCGAGCGCCGCCAGCCCCGCGCACAGTCGATCCTGCAGCGTGCGCAGATAGCGCTCCACTGCGTTCACGTCGACCACCACATCGCTCATCTTCGGCACACCTCGTCGTCGAGCAAATCAGCCCGGACGCAGCACGCGTCCGCTCACAGCATCCCGGATCGCACTGGGGCGACGCCGCCCGCCCAGTTCCCCCGGGAGCACATAATCGATGCCGCCCCGGAAGCAGTGTCGTACCCCGAGCGCCGTACGCGCGGGCGGGCGCCCGTGCAGGTTCGCCGATGTGGACAATAGCGGCCCGCCAAACAGCTCGCAAAGCGCTGCGACCTGATAGTGATCGCTCACCCTGATCGCGATGCTGCGATGTTTGCCAGTGATCCAGCGCGGCACTTCCTGGACTGCGGGAACGATCCACGTGACCGGGCCTGGCCAGCTCCGCAAGACGGCGTCACGCTGCGTGGCATCGAGGTGAGCGAGCAACGGCATCACCTGGCGCGCGCTGCCCGCAACGAGGATGAATCCCTTGTCGGCGCGCCGGCCCTTGAGCTGCACGATCCGCGTCACGGCCTGCGGCACGGCAGGGTCGCAGGCCAGCCCCCATACCCCTTCGGTCGCATGGGCGATCACACCGCCGCCACGCAGCACGCGCACGGCACGCTCGAGGTGCAGGCGGTTCAGCAGGGGCACCGTATCGCTCCGGGAAATGCGAGCGCAACTTAGCCGAAGCTCGGTAGCGCCACAAGCGCAACCACACGCACTCAGCGGATGCGGGTATAACCCTCGCCGGTACTCACGACCAGCCCGCGCAGTTCGAGCCGCACCAGCGCAGCAGTGCACGCCGGTGCGGAAAGACCGCTGCGTGCGACGATCAGATCGGTCGGGGTCGCCACATCGGCGGTCACCTCGAGGGCACGCTGCTCGTCACGGTCGAGCCCCGATGGTCGCGCGTCATCGGCTTCGGGAGCGGGGGCCGTGGCGGGCGCAGGTACGTTCGGTCGGAACCGATCACCGAGTGCCTGCAGCACGTCCTCCGCAGTTTCGATCAGCGCCGCTCCATTGCGCAGCAGCTCGTGGCAACCCCGACTGTAGCGGCTGCGCACCGGTCCGGGCACCGCCATCACGTCACGATCCTGCTCGAGCGCACAACGGGCGGTCAGCAACGAGCCGCTCGGCAAGGCCGCCTCGACCACCAGCACACCGAGGCTCAGCCCACTGATGATGCGATTGCGACGCGGAAAGTTGCCCGGTTCCGGGGGTGTGCCAGGCACGAACTCGCTGACCAGGGCTCCACCGTGTTCCAGCAACGCACTCGCCAGACGCCGATGCCGCGCCGGATAGATGCGGTCCGGCCCGCAGCCAAGCACCGCGACACTGCGAGCACCGGCATCGACGGCGCCCTGGTGCGCGGCAGCGTCGATTCCAAGCGCGAGTCCGCTGGTGACCGTAAGCCCGTAATGCGCCAGACCTGCAGCGATCTCGCGGGCGATCTGACACCCCGAAACGGTGGCGCCGCGACTGCCGACGATCGCCACCTGCGGTGTCTGCAGCGCTTGCAGCGCCCCGCGCACGAACAGCAGCGGTGGCGGAGACGCCGTCTGGCGCAGTAGCGCGGGGTAGTGATCGCTCGCGAAACCCAGGGCGGCGACCTGTTGGCGCTGCAGCCACTCACAAACGTGCGCGCTGGATACATCCGGTCGTCCACGCAACGAAGTCACTGCCACAACCGCATCGGGTCGCAGTCCCAGCTCACGCAATCGTTCGGAACTCATCTGCAGCGCCGCTGCCGCGGATCCTGCCTCGATCTGCAGACGCAGAACGCTGGCCTCGCCCACGCCGGGCAAGGCCAGCAGGGACAGCAGGCAACGGGTTTCGTACTCGTCGGACATGAATGCGACCTCCGTGTCGCGTTGGCACCGGCATCCTGCCGGCACCCGCTGCGGGCTGGCGCCCGCAGCAGCAAGGGTCAGGGATTGCTGACCCGATCGTTGACACGCAGCGGCAGGGACGCATCCAGTACCAGCGCGTAACTCATCTTCTCGAATACACGGAACACCATCAACGTGCCGGCAGGCGAATCCGGCAGGCGCACCAGTTCCTTGGTCAGCGGATCACGCGCCAGTTCACCGATCTTGTGGATCGTCAGTACGTTGCCTTCCTCCAGACCATCGCGCCCGCCGCGGTTCAACATCACCACGTCGAGCCGTCCCACATTGCTGACGCCATCCTCGACCGCCATGATCACGCCCGCGATCTCCGTGCTCGGAGCGCTCGGGTAGAACGTGGCGGTGATCTTCTGCTCGACCGCAGGCAACAGCCTGTCCTCGACCCGCATCTCCTCGTTGCTGCGTTCGATGGACAGCGTTCCGATATCGGCGTCCTCGGCGATCAGGCGGCCACCACCGATCTCGATCGCTTCCCGACCCAGCACCTCGCGCGTCTGCGGGTCGACGAAGAGCTGACCGGCACGGTACACCCCGTAATTGTGCTCGCCATCCGGGAAGCTGCCGCGTGCGTGCAAACGGTCTCCCGCACCGGTGATCACGTGTCCGTTGGCCCCTGCGATCACGTAAGGCGCATTGCGCAGATCTTCGGGCTCGACGATGCGACTGCGCGTCAGGAACGCGTTGATCTCCTCCAATGGAATGGCAGGAATCGCTTCGTCGCGCGCGCTCGAGCGGACCTGCGGTCCGAGCTTCACGATGCCGCCCGCGCCCCGATTCAGCACCAGCCGTGGCTGGCCGTCGACATAGACCAGCGTGAGGCGGTCTCCCGGGTAGATCAGATGCGGATTCGCGATCTGCGGGTTGGCGTGCCAGATCTCCGGCCACAGCCATGGCTTCGTCAGGAAGCGACCCGAAATGTCCCACAGAGTGTCCCCACGCTGCACGACGTATTCATCAGGATGATCGTCGCGCAGCAGGCTGCCATCGGCTGCAAACAGCCGGGCAGCGAGCAGGCTGCCGACAACCACCCCAAGAAAAAACTTTTTCATTGCGTTGTCCCTGCGCGGAAAGCGGCCCCCGGGCATGGCCGAGCGGGGTTGGCAGAAGTGTAGTCAAAGCTGGCCAAATTGCGTATAGAGCAGCCTGTGCGCGAGTTCGCAGCGCAGCTTCGGGTAGACTGTGCGCACGGACACACGCTCGATGTCGTGACTACGGTTGCGGCACGCTGCAACCCATCCCGCCAGAGCAGACACGATCGGACCATGGCAATTCTGGACATCCTCGAGTTCCCCGACCGTCGGCTGCGCACGATCGCGCGGCCGGTCGAACATTTCGACGCGTCGTTGCAGCAACTCATCGACGATATGTTCGAAACCATGTACGCCGCACCGGGAATCGGTCTCGCCGCGACCCAGGTCAACGTGCACAAGCGGGTCGTCGTGATGGATGTCTCCGAAGACAACGACCAGCCACTGGTGCTGATCAACCCCGAGGTAACCGTGCTGCCCGGCGGAATGCGCGAGTTCACCGAAGGCTGCCTGTCGGTACCGGGTTTCCAGGAACCGGTGCAGCGCCCCGAAAACATCGTGCTGCGCGCGCTCGATCGCGACGGCAAGGCGTTCGAACTGCGCCCGGATGGCCTGCTCGCCGTGTGCATCCAGCACGAACTGGACCACTTGGACGGCAAGCTCTTCGTCGACCATTTATCCAACCTGAAACGCCAGCGCATCCGCAGCAAGCTGGAAAAGCTGCACCGACAGCCCGCATGAGCGTGAGCGAGCCCGTGCGATGAGCACATCGCCAGTGCGCTGCGTCTTCGCCGGCACACCCGACTTCGCTGCCACGATCCTGCAGGCCTTGCTCGATTCCGCGTTGTGCAGGATCGTCGCGGTGTACACCCAGCCCGATCGTCCGGCCGGGCGTGGCCGGCGCCTCGTACCGCCGCCGGTCAAGCAACTGGCGGACAGCCACGGCGTGGCCGTGTACCAGCCTGCTTCCCTGAAGGGCGCGAAGGAGCAGGCGGAGCTCGCCACACTGCAACCGGAGTTGATGATCGTTGCGGCGTACGGCCTGATCCTGCCGCCGGCAGTGCTCGCAATGCCACGCCATGGCTGCATCAATGTGCATGCCTCGCTGCTGCCGCGCTGGCGTGGTGCGGCTCCGATCGAACGTGCGATGGAGGCCGGCGACACCCAAACCGGCGTCACGATCATGCAGATGGACGCCGGGCTCGATACCGGTGCGGTGCTGCTGGCACGCGCGTGCGCGATCAGCGACGCCGACAGCGGGGGCAGCCTGCGCGAGCGTCTGGCAGGCATCGGCAGGGACGCGATACTGGAGACACTCGAGCAACTGATCGCGGGCAGGCTCACGCCACAGCCGCAGGATGATCGGCTGGCAAGCCATGCACCGAAGCTGCGTCGCGAGGAGGCCGTGCTCGACTGGCAGCTTCCGGCAGCCGTGCTGGCGCGCCGGGTGCGGGCATTCAATCCCGCCAACGTCTGCCAGACCACGGTCGCGGGCGAGGTGCTGCGGGTGTGGTTTGCAGAGCCGTGTGCTGCCACCACGGTCGCACAACCCGGAGAGATCGTTGCAGCAGAGCGCGACGGTATCGTCGTCGCCTGCGGTGACGGGGCGCTGCGGCTGACACATCTGCAACTCGCGGGCGCCAGGGCAATGGACGCGGCGGCGCTGCTGAACGGTCGTGCCGCGCTGTTTCGTCCCGGAACCCTCCTTGGCGCTGCAGCGGGCGACTGAGGTGCCACGCACATGCGCAGCACGTGCGATCGCAGCGGTGATCGCCACGAACAGCACACTCGATGAAGCGCTGGGACGCTTCACCGGAGCGCTCGAGGGTCGCGAGCGTGCGTTGGCACGCGAAATCGCCTTCGGTGTGTGCCGGCATTTTTTCGAACTCGACGCACTGCTTGCGCAACTGCTCGCACGCCCGCTGAAGGCGCGCGACGCGGATCTGCGGGCACTGCTGCTGGCGGGACTGTACCAGTTGCGTCATATGCGCGTGCCCGACCACGCCGCGGTCAGCGCAACCGTCGCCGCCAGTACCACGATCGGCAAGGGCTGGGCGCGCGGGCTGGTGAACGCCGTGCTGCGTGCGCACCAGGCGCGGCGCAGCGAACTTGAAGCGCGACTCGACGACGCCCAGCAGTTGGCTCATCCGCGCTGGCTGATCGACGCACTGCGCGAGGACTGGCCCCGCGAGTGGACGGACATCGTCGCCGCCAGCAACGCCACACCTCCGCTGACGCTGCGCGTGAATGCGGCGCGCAGCACCCGTGCGCAGTGGCTCACGAGCGCGGCAGCCGCGGGCGTCGCAGCACACGCCGGCACGATCGCGGATGATGCCGTGGTGCTCGCACAGGCAAGCGACGTCACGCGGATTCCGGGCTTTTCCGAAGGCATCGTCAGCGTGCAGGATGAGGGTGCGCAACTCGCTGCGACGCTGTTGCGCTGCGGTAGCGGTCAGCGGGTGCTCGACGCCTGCGCCGCACCGGGCGGCAAGGCCTGTCATCTGCTGGAGCGCTACCCGACGCTGCGCCTGGTGGCGCTCGATGCCAGCGCCGCACGCCTCGAACGCGTGCGCCAGAACCTCGCACGACTGCAGCTTGCGGCAGTGCTGCTGCTCGGCGATGCCGCGAATCCCGCAACGTGGTGGGACGGCGAGCCGTTCCAGCACATCCTGGTCGATGCGCCCTGCTCGGGCACCGGCGTGATCCGCCGCCACCCCGACATCCGTATCCTGCGCAATCCGCAGCAGGTGGTCGCGGCCGCCATGCTGCAACGCGAGATCCTGCGCGGGCTGTGGCCGTGTCTGGCTCCAGGCGGCAGCCTGCTGTATACGACCTGCTCGGTGCTGGCGAGCGAGAACGAGCACGCCATCGCGCATTTTCTGGATGCCACCCCGGATGCATCCGAAGTCGAACTCGATGTGCCCTGGGGTTGTGCGCGCCGACACGGACGGCAACTGCTGCCGACCATCGATCGCCATGACGGATTCTATTACGCGCTGCTGCGCAAGGCCGGCGGCTGCGACCGGGAGTAGAGCTTCGGCGCACCCGGAGGACGTCGCGCGAAACGACGGTATTCCCATTGATACTGTTCCGGTGCCCGACGTACCAGCGCCTCGATTGCCGCATTGAGTGCGGTCGCGGCGCACACCGGGTCGGGATCCGCAACCGCCGGATCGACGCGTTCGAAGCGGATCACGAAGCCGTCGCGACGGCGCTCGCAGGCACCCAGCACGCAGCCGCTGCCGGTGCGTCGCAGCAGGGCGGCAACGATCGTCGGCGTAAACGCTGCAATGCCGAAAAATTCGGCGAATACACCGCCCGACTCGTCCGGCTGCTGGTCTGGCAGTATGAACAGCGTCTCGCCGGCATGCAGCGAACGCAGCAGTTGCGCCACACCGGCACGCGTGGTCGGCGCGAGCCGGGCACCGGTGCGCGCACGCCCGGCGAAGGCAGCCGCTGCCAGTGCGCTCTGACGTGCCTCACGATACAGCGCGATCACCGGACCACGCGCAGCCACGAACTGCCCCAGCACCTCCCAGTTGCCGAAGTGCGGCACCAGCATCAGTACGCCCTTGCCCGCCGCCTGCGCACGTTCCAGGTGCTCGAGTCCCTCGACGGCGAGTAGCCGCCGTTGCCAGCGCGCAGCCGGGCCACGCCAGGCAAGGCCCAGTTCACACGCCAGCAACGCGGTATGCCACAGGCTGCGCCGTGCAAGCCGCAGACGTTCACGCTCGTCGAGTTCGGGAAGGCACAGCTCGAGGTTGCGCCGCGTGGTGCGCGCGCTGCGTGTATCGAACACCCACAGCACGGCAGCGATCAGCCACGCGAACACGCGCCGCACCCGCCACGGCAGTGCACCGGTCAGCGCCAGCCAGGCAGTCAGCAGCAACGCTTGTGGATCACGCACTAGTTGCAGTCGTCCAGATACCGTCTTCTTTCTATAATATGCGTCTTTTTTGCCCGATCGGTAGCGAGTGACCCATGGTATCGGCGAATTCCCCGGCGGCACCCCGCACTTTTCAGGATCTGATCCTCGCGCTGCAACAGTTCTGGTCACGGCAGGGCTGCGTGGTGCTGCAGCCGCTGGATATGGAAGTCGGCGCCGGCACCTTCCATCCGGCGACATTCCTGCGTTCGATCGGACCGGAGACGTGGAACGCTGCGTACGTACAGCCTTCGCGTCGCCCGAAGGACGGTCGCTACGGCAACAACCCGAACCGGCTGCAGCACTACTACCAGTTCCAGGTCGTGATGAAGCCTTCGCCGGACGATTTCCAGCAGCTCTACATCGAATCGTTGCGTTTTCTCGGTATCGACCCGGCGGTGCACGATATCCGCTTCGTCGAAGACAACTGGGAGTCACCCACCCTGGGAGCCTGGGGCCTCGGCTGGGAAGTGTGGCTGAACGGCATGGAGGTCACGCAGTTCACGTATTTCCAGCAGGTCGGCGGACTGGAGTGTTTTCCGGTCACCGGAGAGATCACCTACGGGATCGAGCGGATCGCGATGTATCTGCAGGGTGTCGACAGCGTGTACGACCTGCTGTGGGCGAACGGGCCACAAGGCCCGGTAACCTATGGCGACGTGTTTCACCAGAACGAAGTGGAAATGTCGCGCTACAACTTCGAGGAAGCCGACGTGGGGTTCCTGTTCGCAAGCTTCGACAAGCACGAGAGCGAGTGCCTGCGCCTGATCGATGCGCAACTGCCGCTGCCGGCCTACGAACAGGTGCTGAAGGCATCGCACACGTTCAATCTGCTCGATGCTCGCCACGCGATTTCGGTCACCGAGCGCCAGCGCTTCATCCTGCGTGTACGCACGCTCGCGCGTGCCGTGGCACGGAGTTACCACGATATGCGCAAGGCGCTCGGCTTCCCGCTGGCAGCGCCGGAGTTGCGCGCCGAACTGCTGGCCGCGGGAGAGACCACCCGATGAACACCGCCCCCTTGCTGGTCGAGATCGGTACCGAGGAACTCCCGCCGAAGAGCCTGCGCACGCTGGCGGAGGCGTTCGCGGACGCGCTCGTTGCACGCCTCGACGAACAGCGCATCGCACACGGCGCAACCCGCTGGTACGCCACCCCGCGCCGGCTCGCGGTACACATCGAGGACGTCGCCACGACCCAGCCGGATGCCGTGGCAGAGAAGCTCGGCCCTGCCGTGGCAGCCGCATTCGACGCCAACGGCAAGCCAAGTGCTGCGGCACTCGGTTTTGCGCGCGGCTGCGGTGTCGGCGTCGACGCGCTGTTGCGCATCGGCGGCGAGCGTGGCGAGCGGCTGGCATGGCGCCAGCACATCCCTGGTCAGGCTACGGCTGCCCTGCTGCCGACGCAGGTCGAGGCGGCGCTCGCCGCTCTGCCAATCGCCAAACGCATGCGCTGGGGAGCGCGTCGCGTGGAGTTCGTGCGACCCGTGCACTGGGTCGTGTTGTTGCACGGTGATGGCGTGGTTGCGGGCGAGGTCCTGGGAATCACGAGCGGGCGCGAGACGCGCGGGCACCGTGTACACGGCAGCACACGCATCACGCTGGCTGCTGCCGGCGACTACGAGCGCGCACTGCGCGACCGCGGGCACGTGATCGCCGATTACCGCGAGCGGCGCTCGATCATTGCCGAGCAGGTGCGCTCGCAGGCAGCCACGCTCGGTGGCGATGCGGTGATCGATGACGAACTGCTCGACGAGGTGTGCAGCCTGGTCGAGTGGCCGTGCGCGCTCGCCGGGCGTTTCGAGCCACGCTTTCTGCAGGTACCTGCCGAAGCGCTGATCTCGTCGATGAAGCAGCACCAGAAATATTTTCACGTCGTGGACGCGACGGGAGCCCTGCTGCCGTATTTCGTGACGGTCGCGAACATCGTGAGCACCGAACCACAGAAGGTCATCGACGGCAACGAGCGCGTGATCCGCCCGCGGCTTTCCGATGCCGCGTTCTTCTACGAGCAGGATCTTCACACCACGCTGGCGGCCCGTCGCGAGCGACTGCGCACCATCGTGTTCCAGACCGAACTGGGCACGCTGTGGGACAAGACCGAGCGCGTCGCTCGGCTGGCGCACACGATCGGCAGCTCGATCGGTGCAGACCCGGCGCTGTGCTCCCGGGCGGCAGTGCTGAGCAAGTCCGACCTAGTCAGCGAAATGGTGCTCGAGTTCGACGAACTGCAGGGCATCATGGGCAGCTACTACGCGGTACACGACGGCGAGGCACCCGAAGTGGCCGCAGCGCTCAGCGAACAGTACCTGCCACGACACGCGGGCGATGCGCTGGCACACGGTGGCGTCGGGATCGCGCTCGCGCTGGCCGACCGGCTGGATACGTTGACCGGCATCTTCGGCATCGGTCAGCCCCCGAGCGGTTCACGCGATCCGTTTGCGTTGCGCCGTGCCGCTCTCGGCGTGTTGCGCACGATCATCGAGAACGCACTCGATCTGGACCTGCTGCCAGTGATCGAACAGGCTGCGGCCGGGCACCAGACGCTTCCCGCGCGCGACACGGTCGTCGACGCGGTACGCGGCTACGTGTTCGAGCGGCTGCGTGCGTGGTACGCCGACGCGGGCATCGCGGTCGAGTGCTTCCTGGCGGTACAGGCACGCAATGTCAGCAGACCGCTGGATTTCGATCGGCGCGTGCGCGCCGTCGCGAGTTTTGCGGCACTGCCCGAAGCAGCAGCACTCGCTGCTGCCAACAAGCGCGTCGCGAACATCCTCGCGAAGCAGGCTCCTGGAGAAATTCCGTCGCAGATCGACCCCGCGTTGCTGCACGAGGCCGCTGAACTCAGACTCGCACACGAGCTCGATCAGTGTATCGCGAGCAGTGCCGCGCAGCTCGAGGCCGGCGATTACACGAGCGTGCTCGGCCGGCTCGCGACGCTGCGCACCGCGGTCGATGCATTTTTCGAACAGGTACTGGTGAACTGCGACGATGCACGCCTGCGTGCGAACCGCTATGCGGTACTTGCGCGCCTGCGCGCTGCATTCCTCGGCGTGGCCGACGTCTCGCTGCTCGCGGTGTCGGCATGAAATTCGTCATCCTCGATCGCGACGGGGTGATCAATTTCGACTCGCCCGACTACATCAAGACCCGCGACGAGTGGCAACCGATACCCGGCAGCATCGAGGCGATTGCGGCACTGTCGCGCGCGGGCTACGAAATCGTCGTTGCCACCAACCAGTCGGGACTCGGCCGTGGGCTGTTCGGGCTGGACGAACTGGAGGCGATGCACCAGAAGCTGTGTGCGCTCGTCGAAGAGCGCGGCGGACGGATCGGAAGCATCTTCTATTGCCCGCATCTGCCACAGGACGGCTGTACGTGTCGCAAGCCGGCCACCGGACTGCTCGACGCCGCCGAACGCGAATACGCTTGCTCGCTCGCCGGCAGCGTCGTGATCGGGGACTCGATGAAGGACATCGAGCTGGCACGTGCGAAGGCGTGTCGACCAATATTGGTGTCGACGGGCAACGGCATCGCGACCAGCGCCGCATTCGGCGCAGGCGATGCGGACGTAAGGGTATTCAATGATCTGGCGGCCGCGGTGGTCGCGATCCTCAACGAAGGTTGAACCACGCATGTTGGTGGCGTTTCTGCGCTCGGTGCTGTTCTACGCCGGATACGGTCTGTCAGTGATCGTCTGGGGAATCGTCATCCTGGTCGCTGCACCGTGGCTCGAGTTCCCGCAGCGGTTCCGTCTGGTGACGCTGTGGAACCACTTTTCGCTGCGCTGGTGCCGCCTTGCCTGCGGTGTGCATTACCGCGTCGAGGGCCTGCAGAACCTGCCCACACACGGTTGCGTGGTCGTCGCCAATCACCAGAGCAGTTGGGAGACGATCTTCCTCGCCACACTGTTCCCGCGGCTCTGCGTGCTGCTGAAGCGCGAGTTGCTGCGTATCCCGTTTTTCGGCTGGGCGCTGAAGATGCTGAACCCGATCGCGATCGATCGGGGCAATCCGCGCGCTGCACTCCGGCAGGTGATCGAAAGCGGGGTACAGCGCCTGGCGAGCGACTGCAGCGTCCTGATCTTTCCCGAAGGAACGCGGGTCGATGCCGGCGAACCGCTGCGCTTTTCTCGCAGCGCCGCCCAGCTCGCGATCCAGGCCGGGGTGGAAATCGTGTGCGTTGCGCACGATGCCGGCAAATGCTGGCCCGCCCGACGCTTCCTGAAGACGCCTGGCGTGATCAATGTCGTGGTGAGTGCTCCGCTGCCGAGTGCGGGCAGTGACGCCGGCCGCCTCACGCGCCAGGCACAGGACTGGATCGAGCAACAACTGGAGCGCTTCGCAACGCAAGGCTGAACAGCGTCAGGCCTGCTGCAGCTCCCTGATCACGCGGGCGAGCTGGGCGTCGTCGCGATCATCCACCGGCAACGCCAGGCAGATGCCATCGACCAGACCGCCGAAGCGACGGCGCAATTCATCCGCCAGCCCATCCCAGACCGCGGTTGGCACGAACGCATCCACTTGTTCCTCGCTGAGCTCCCCGCCCAGCAGATCCCAACGCCCCTCGCGCACCAGTGCGCGCAACTTCTCGCCGGTGGATCTCCAGCCGTACAGATCGAGCGCTCCCCAGTACTGCGGGGTGGACAGGTTGGTTGCAAGCATCCCGCGCCGCTGTTCACGCTGCCTCTCTGCCTCTGCCAGGGTGTTGCCCGCCGCAACGACTGGCGCTGCGACCAACGCCGTACTGCCTGCAGGCTTGCCGGCGCTGCGTTCGCCTTCGCGAACGAGCGGCTGTGTGACCTCTGCAATGAACCGCCGGTTCGTGGCTACCGGGTGAGTGAGCAGAGCGTCGGTGCACGCTCCGGCAAGCGTGCTCATCCGCGGACCGATGGCACCGAGATGCAGTGCGATCCGCGCGTCGGCGAGCGGTTTGGGCCGGGTCCAGGTGTTCTGGCGGTTCAATCGGTAGTACTTGCCCTCGAAGAGCAACGGAACGTCGTCCTGCCACGAGTGCCAGATCGCTCGCAGCGCACCGAGGTATTCGCGCATACGGGCTGCCGGCGGATGCCACGGCACACCGTAGCGGCCAACCAGCATCTGCGGAACCAGTGAGCTCAGCCCCAGGCGGAAACGCCCACCCGACAGCGCAGCCAGATTCCACGCAGCCACGGCGGTGACCATCGGGCTGCGTGCAAAACACACCAGTCCGCTGGTGGCCACCGCCACACGCGAGGTGGCGGTGATCGCTGCATGCGCTCCGAGCAGCGCATCGTGCGCCACGTCGGCAATCGAGACCACGTCACAGCCAAGCGCTTCGGCGCGCCGTGCGTGTGCCGCCACGTCGGCGAGCTCCAGATTGATATCGAGCGAGAGCCAGACTTTCATATGCCGTATTCCGCTGAATCCGCGCTCCAGAGACTGTCGCAAAAGCCCTCGATCAGCATGCGGGCAGCGTGCGGTGATGCCTTCACACCCGTGAGACGCCCAAATGCATCCCTGCAGGCTCGAACACCGCGTCCTGGCGGCACACGCCTCCCCGATGTGGAGGCATCACCGCGCGCTGACGGAGTTTTGCGACACCTGGTGAGGATTACATGACCCTAGATGTCCAGATTTGATACTGTTAACGCATTCTGCTCGATGAAATGGCGCCGGGGCTCGACATCGTCGCCCATCAGCGTCGTGAACAGGTGATCGGCTGCGATGCCGTCCTCGATGGTCACGCGCAGCAGCCGACGCGCCTCCGGGTCCATCGTGGTTTCCCAGAGTTGTTCCGGGTTCATTTCACCCAAACCCTTGTAGCGCTGAATCGTGTAGCCCTTGCGCGCCTCGCCCATCAACCATTCCAAGGCAACTGCAAAGGTAGTGACCGCTTGCTCACGTTCGCCGCGTCGAACGAAACCATCCGCTTCGATCAGATCCGAAAGCGTTTGGCCGAGCGAGCTGATTTCACGGTACTCCGGGGAAGCCAGAAAATCGCGCGACAACACATACTCCGTGGCGACACCATGGCTGATGACCTCCACTGCCGGCAACAACTGATGTCGTTCTTCGTCTTTATATACATGGAAGCTGAATACATCGTCCCCGGAGCGACGCTCACCGGCAAAGCGATCACCGAGACGGTCCAGCCATTGCTGCAGCCGCTCGCGATCGTCCATCCAGGCGCTTTCGAAGGCGGGCACCATCATGAGTTCGTCGAGTACCCGCTGCGGATAGATCCGTGACATGCGATCGATGATCCGCAGCACGCGACGATACTGCGCGACCAGCGACTCCAGCGTCTCGCCGCTGATACCGGGCGCCGCACGATTCACATGCAGCGAGGCATTCTCGAGGGCCGACTGGGTCAGGTACTGATTCAGGGCATCGTCGTCTTTCAGGTACTGCTGCTGCTTGCCCTTGGCGAGTTTGTACAGCGGTGGCTGGGCGATGTAGATGTAGCCACGCTCGATCAGTTCGCGCATCTGCCGGAAGAAAAAGGTCAGCAGCAAGGTGCGGATATGCGAACCGTCCACGTCGGCATCGGTCATGATGATGATGCGGTGGTAGCGCAGCTTGTCCGCATTGAACTCGTCGTTGCCGATCCCGCAGCCCATCGCGGTGACCAGCGTGCCGATTTCCTGTGACGACAGCATCTTGTCGAAACGCGCCTTCTCCACGTTCAGGATCTTGCCCTTCAACGGCAGGATGGCCTGATGGCGACGGTCACGCCCCTGCTTTGCCGAGCCGCCGGCGGAATCGCCCTCGACGAGGAAGAGTTCGGAGTGCGCGGGATCCTTCTCCTGGCAGTCGGCCAGCTTGCCCGGCAAACCGGCGATATCCAGCGCACCCTTGCGCCGTGTCAACTCACGCGCCTTGCGGGCGGCTTCACGCGCCCTTGCTGCGTCGATCATCTTGCCGACGATCGACTTGGCTTCTACCGGAGATTCCAGCAGATAGTCGCCGAACTTCTCGTTCATCGCCTGTTCAACCGCATTCTTGACCTCGGAGGACACCAGCTTGTCCTTGGTCTGCGACGAGAACTTCGGGTCGGGCACCTTGACCGAAACCACTGCGGTCAGGCCTTCACGCGCGTCGTCACCGGTGGTCGATATCTTCGCCTTCGCGGCAAGGCCTTCCTTTTCTATATAGCTGTTCAGGTTACGGGTCAGCGCCGCACGGAAGCCGGCCAGATGGGTACCGCCGTCACGCTGCGGAATATTGTTCGTGTAGCAGAATACGTTTTCCTGATACGAGTCGTTCCACTGCATCGCCACTTCGACGCCGATCCCGTTCTGTTCGCTGCGAAAGTGCAACACGCGGTTGATCGTGGTCTTGTTCGTATTCAGGAATTCGACGAAGGCATGCACCCCGCCTTCATATGCATACAGGATTTCCTCGCCCGAACGCTCGTCCTTCAGCAGGATCTGTAGTCCCGAATTGAGGAACGCCAGCTCACGCAGGCGCCGGGCAAGAATATCGAAGTGGAATTCGATGTTGCGGAAGGTCGCAGGCGATGGATGGAAACGGATTTCGGTACCCTTGGTGGTGGTGTTACCGACCACTGCGAGGGGTGCGACTGCTACGCCATGATGATAGATCTGCTCGTGGACCTTGCCGTTGCGCCGGATACGCAGGACCAGTTCGGACGACAGTGCGTTGACGACCGAAGCACCCACACCATGCAGCCCGCCGGACACCTTGTAGCCACCGGTTTCGGCGCCAAACTTGCCGCCGGCGTGCAGCGTGGTCATGATCAACTCGGCTGCAGAGACACCTTCCTCATGCATGTCGGTCGGAATGCCACGACCGTTGTCTATCACGCTGACCGATTCATCCGGGTGCAGGATGACCTGGATCTGATTGCAATGACCGGCGAGGGCCTCATCGATCGAGTTGTCGACAAGCTCGAACACCATATGGTGCAGACCCGTGCCATCGTCGGTGTCACCGATATACATCCCGGGACGCTTGCGTACGGCATCCAGCCCCTTCAGCACCTTGATGGCGTCTGCGTCGTATCCGGTATCGACCATGCTGTCCGTGTTGTCCACCATCATCTTCCTCAGTTGGGCGTGCGAAACACGCCATGTTCCACGTGGAACAATTGAATTTGCTCGGGAGCGACGCCAGCCCAGCAGTCGTGCAGCTCGTCGGCATCCACGCAACTCAGCAGGATCTGACACTGCAGTTCGGCCAACAGCCCACACAGCTGCTTTCGGTGCTCCCGGTCCAGCTCGGCTGGCAAATCATCAACCAGAAACACACAGTCTCGCCCGGACCGATCCATGAACAGGCGCCCCTGCGCCAGCTTCATTGCAGCAACCACCAGCTTCTGCTGGCCACGCGACAGAACTTCGGCCGCGCTCAATCCACGCATGCGGACCCGCACATCGGCCCGATGCGGCCCGTTCAGCGTGAACCCGCGTGCGTGATCCCGCTCGGTGTGCTCGCTCAGCACGTCGATCAGCTCACGGCCCGCGTCCCAACCGCGAAAATAGGCCAGCTCGAGTGTGTCGATCTGCAACAGTTCCTTCAGTGTCTGCTGGAAGACCGGGTAGAAGTCATCGAAGTATCGCCGTCTGAACGTATCGAGGAGGCTCGCTCCCGCCGCCAGTCGGGCATCCCACACGGCAAGCTCAGCGGCCGGGATTCTATCATGGCGCAGCAATGCGTTCCGCTGCCGCAGACAGCGGTGCACATCGAGCCAGACACGGTGGAACTGTTGTTCCACGTGGAACACACCCCAGTCGAGAAACTGTCGCCGGACCTTCGGCCCGCCCTCTATGAGGTCGAATGCAGACGAATTGATCAGTTGCAACGGCAGCCGCACGGCCAGCTCTGCTGAACTGCGGATGGACTGCCCCTGAACTCGTCCGCTGAATGTGCCATCGCGGTCGCGTGTCACCCCCATCGCTACCGGCACCGGCTCATCCGCATCGCCAAGCACCGTCGCGAACACCGTACAACGGCGAGCTTCGTGTCGAATCACCGGATCCAGCCGCGCAGAGCGAAACGAGCGCCCCGAGCCCAGCAGATACACCGCCTCGAGCACACTCGTCTTCCCGGAGCCGTTCGGACCGCACAGCAGGTTGATCCTGCGCAGCTCGAGCTCCGCCTGCCTGATATTCCGGAACTCGCTGACGCGCAATTGCCGAATCGACATCCGGTAGCGGCAAAAATCAGAGGCGCATCGGCATCACGACGTACAAAGCCTCGCCACCGGCGGCCGGATCCTCGATCAGAATGCTGCGGCTGCCATCCGAAAACTGGAACTGCACTTCCTCACTGCCCAAGGCACCCAGGACATCGAGCAGGTAGCTCACGTTGAAGCCGATTTCCACGCGTGCTCCGCTGTAACTGACGCCCACCTGCTCCTCGGCCTCCTCCTGCTCGGGATTGTTCGCCAGGATCTGCAGGTTGCCGTCATCGAACACGAGCCGCACGCCCCGATACTTCTCGTTCGAAAGAATCGCCGTACGCGTCAGTGCATCCTTCACCTCCACCCGCGAACCGATCATGCGCTTGTCGGCCTCGCGCGGCAGCACCCGCTCGTAGTCCGGAAACTTTCCATCGACCAGCTTCGACGTGAACGTGAACTCCGGCGTGGTCGCATGGAAGTGGTTCGTGCCCAGCACCACCCGCACGTCCTCCGCAGGATCCTGCAACAGGCGCAGCAACTCGAGCACGCCCTTGCGGGGCAGAATCACCTGCATATCGGAGCCGACGCCGTCGAGCTCGGCGTTGAAGGTCGCCATCGCCAGCCGGTGTCCATCGGTAGCAACAGTTCGCAGGCGCGTCGGCGTCACTTCGAACAGCATGCCGTTCAGGTAATAGCGCACATCCTGCTGCGCCATCGCAAACGCGATGCGGTCGATCGACTGCCTGAGCCGCAACTGGTTCAGCGTAAACTGCACCGTGCCCGACGCCGGCTCGGTGTTCGGGAAATCGCTTGCCGGCAAGGTCGACAACGTGAACCGGCTGCGACCGCTACGCAGCAGCAGGCGCTGCTCGTCGAGCGTGAACTCCAGACGCCCCGTATCCGGCAGCGATTTGCAGATATCTGCCAGCTTGCGCGCCGGAACCGTGATCTCGCCACTCTCGCCCGGTTCCGGCAGGGTGATGCGTGCCATGAACTCGACTTCGGTATCCGTACCCGTAAGCGTCAACCGGTCACCATCGAGCGCAATCAGCACGTTCGACAGGATCGGCAACGTCTGGCGTCGTTCCACGATACCGGCGACCAGACTCAATGGCTTCAGCAGCGCCTCCCGGGAAATCGCAAATTTCATGTATTGGTCTCCATGGTGGTGATCGGGCCGCCGCGCTGCCCGCCGGATACTTCAGGTCGACAACAGTCGGTAGAGATTCTTGTGATCCTCGCGGATATCCGTATCGGAATCCCGCAGCTCCCTGATCTTCCTGCACGCGTGCAGGACCGTCGTATGGTCCCTGCCGCCAAACGCCTCGCCGATTTCGGGCAGGCTGTGGTTGGTCAGCTCCTTGGCCAGCGCCATCGCCAGTTGCCGCGGTCGAGCCACCGACCGACTGCGCCGCTTGGACAGCAGATCGGACAACTTGATCTTGTAATACTCGGCCACGGTGCGCTGGATGTTGTCCAGACTGACCTGTCGGTCCTGCAGCGCGAGCAGATCCTTGAGCGATTCCTTGACCAGTTCGATATCGATGCGTCGGTTCATGAACTGCGCGCTCGCGATCACGCGCTTCAGCGCCCCCTCGAGTTCCCGCACGTTCGACTTGATCCGTTGCGCAACGAAAAACGCCGCATCCGCCGGCAGTTCGACGCCAGCCTGCTCGGCCTTCTTCATCAATATGGCCACACGCGTTTCCAGCTCCGGCGGCTCCACGGCAACCGTAAGCCCCCAGCCGAAACGTGACTTCAGCCGTTCCTCCAGCCCATTGATCTCCTTCGGATAGCGATCGCAGGTCAGGATCATCTGCTGCCCACCTTCGAGCAGCGCGTTGAAGGTATGAAAGAACTCCTCCTGCGAACGCTCCTTGTTCGCGAAGAACTGGATATCGTCGATCAGCAGCGCGTCGACCGATCGATAGTAGCGCTTGAAATCGTTGATCGCGTTGAGCTGCAACGCCTTGACCATATCGGCGACGAACCGCTCCGAATGCAGGTAGACGATCCGTGCGCTCGGATTGCGCTCCAGCAGCGCATTGCCGACCGCGTGCATCAGGTGCGTCTTGCCCAGACCCACGCCTCCATAGATGAACAGCGGGTTGTAGGCTCCTCCCGGGTTCAGCGCCACCTGCTGTGCAGCCGCCCGCGCAAGCTGGTTGCTCTTGCCTTCGACGAAACTCTGGAACGTATAGTTGTCGATCAGGAAACTGTTGTGCCCGGGCGTGATCTCGGCATCCGACTTGCGGCTCATCGCCACCGGTGGCGGGGGCGGCACTGCCCCCATCGCAGCGCTTGCCGGCAAATCACGTGCCGCCGACGGTGGCGCTGCGCGCTGCGTCGCCGGCAACGGCACCCGTTGCAATGCATCCGCCGCACTCTGGGTATCGAGCTGCACCGACGCGATCCGCCCACCGGAGACCTCGATCACCAGCTGCCGGATACGGTCGAAGTATTTCTCGTGAACCCAATCCTTCACGTACCGGTTCGGTGCGATCAGATGCAGCTCGACTGCGGTTTCCTGTGCCCGCAACGGCCGGATCCACGTATTGAACTGCTGCGGCGACATCTCATCGCGTAGAAAACTGCTGCAGCGCTGCCAGGTCACATCCATATTCTTCTGATCATCTCTCTCGCGCAACAGAGCCCACGAAGCCTCGCCCGTGACCCTGAATAACTCGGCGCGCGCAGTGTATCGTTTTCCACAGAACTTATACACACACCCACAGGAAAATTTTTAACTTTGAATTTTTCCTGTTTTGAATCAGGTCATTACAAGAACATAAAAGCGCGCACGAACGAGAATCAGACTGGCTTCCGAATGACGAAAATGTGTATATCCTGTTGATATCTTCTGGATCTCCTGTCTGCTTCCTGTTCTCCAGCGCATGCGCCGCAAGCCGCACCCCACCGCACGTACCGATCACTGCACTGCCTTTGCACTCCTTGTTCATCGTGTAGCCCGTTGATATGCCGTCTTATCTCCGACTTGTACACAGACCGACCCGCACCCGTGAGGTCGCGCCCTGATACCCTGTTCACATCACATCATCGACCCGCCACCGATCCGTCCCATCCACGCAAAATTCCCGCCGGAGAGCACCGCTTTCATTTGCTCCCATCGGCGGATTTCACTAGAATCCCGCGTCTTTTTCGACGATCCGCTCCAGGAGCGAGGCGAACGCACCATGAAGAGAACTTTTCAGCCCAGCAATCTGAAGCGCAAGCGCACCCACGGCTTCCGTGCCCGTATGGCAACCCGCAATGGCCGGCTGGTACTCAGCCGCCGTCGTGCCAAGGGCCGCAAGCGGCTTTCGGCCTGAGCGAACGGCTCACGCGATGCATGGCAGGCGCACGCTTCCAGAAGCAGTTGCGCCTGCTCGACAGCGCACAGTTCAAAGCTGTTTTCGACGGTGCCGAAACGCGCGTTTCGTTGCGCGAACTGCTGGTCCTCGCGCGCCCGAATGCGCTCGATCACCCACGCCTCGGAATCGTCGTCGGCAAGAAGAACTGTCGGCTGGCCTCTTCGCGCAACCGGGTAAAACGGCTGATCCGCGAATCCTACCGGCATCACCAGGAGATGCTGGCAGGTCTCGACATCATCGTTCTGGCACGGCGCGGCATCGCTGACCTGGACAACGCCACCATCAGCAGGAGTCTGGCGAAGTCATGGACCCGGCTCGGCAAGGCAGCACAGCAAACCCCGTCTCGATCGTGCGACGCGCCTGCGTCGCCGTGATGATCGGCGTCATCGACGCCTACCGCTATCTGCTCAGCCCGTGGATCGGCCAGCACTGCCGCTTCGATCCAACCTGTTCCCGCTACGCGCGTGACGCGATCCTGAGCCACGGCCCCCTCGTCGGCGCCTGGCTGGCGCTGCGTCGCCTCTCGCGCTGCCATCCCTGGCACCACGGCGGCTACGATCCCGTGCCCGCACCACGCCCGGACCGCGCGCCCTCCGTCAACACCAGACCGGAACCCCATACCTAGATGGATATTCAACGCAACCTGATCATCGTCGCGCTCATTCTGGTCTCGGGATTCACCCTGATCGAGTGGATGCAGTACCGCGCTGACCACACCCCTGCGGCCAGCGTGGTCACCGACGCGGGTACGGCTCCGGCTTCGCTCGCACCCGCACTCGATCCGGCCGCGATCCCCACCGAAGTCGCACCCACCAATACCGGTGCGCCCGACCTGCCTGGGGCCACCCCGAGCGCCGAAGCCATCGCGCCCACGACTACCGAAGCGGCCACGACGATACGCGTCGTGACCGACACGTTGATCCTCGACATCTCGCTGCTCGGTGGCGACATCACCCGCGTCGCGTTACCGCAGCACAGCGCCAACATCGACCGTCCCGATCAGCCGTTCGTGCTGATGCAGCAGGACCCCGGTGCGGTATACACCGCCATGAGCGGCCTGATCGGCGCCAACGGCACCGACACCGCGCAGGGCCGTCCGCGCTTCATCGCAGCCGACGCCCGCTACGAGCTTGCGGCGGGACAGGACACGCTCGCGGTCGACCTTCGATACGAGGCCGTCGACGGCGCCCGGATCACCAAGCGTTTCGTGTTCCATCGCGGCAGCTACGTCGTCGACATGGACTACCTGATCGACAACACCGGGTCCCAACCATGGCGCGGCGCCATGTTTGCCCAACTCAAGCGCGACGGCCGCCCGGATCCGGGCGCCAGCGGCGGCAAGCTCGGCGTGCAGCCATTCATCGGCTTTGCCACCCACACTGCCGACGAGCCGTACCGCAAGTTCACGTTCAAGGACATCGCCGAAACACCGTGGCAGGCGGCGAACCAGGGTGGCTGGATCGCACTGGTCCAGCATTACTTCATCGGCGCCTGGATTCCATCGCCCGAGCAGACCAACAGCTTCGCGATGCTGCACACCCAGAATGGCGACAACATCGGCCGCTTCACATCGCCCGAAATCGAGATTGCTCCCGGCACCACCGGTCGCTTCACATCACGTTTCTACGCCGGCCCCAAGGACCAGTACCAACTGCGCCAGATCTCGCCTGGCCTCGAACTCACGGTCGATTACGGCTGGCTGTGGTGGATCGCCCAACCGCTGTTCGCGCTGCTGTTCTTCTTCGCCACCGGCCAGTTGCATATCGCTGGCTGGAGCGTCGACCTTGGCGCCGGCCTCGGCAACTGGGGCGCCGCGATCGTGCTGCTGACGGTGCTCGTAAAGGCCGTGTTCTTCCATCTCTCCGCCACCAGTTACAAGTCGATGGCGAAGATGCGCAAGCTCCAGCCGAAAATGCTCGAACTGCGTGACCGCTACGGTGACGACCGTCAGAAGCTCTCGCAGGAAACGATGGAGCTCTACCGCAAGGAAAAGGTGAACCCGCTCGGTGGCTGTCTGCCGATCCTGATCCAGATGCCGGTGTTCCTGTCGCTGTACTGGGTGCTGCTCGAGAGCGTGGAGCTGCGGCACGCACCGCTCGCGCTCTGGATTCGTGACCTCTCCGCGATGGATCCCTACTTCGTACTGCCGCTGCTGATGGGCGCGTCGATGTACTTCCAGCAGAAGCTGAACCCGCCGCCGCCCGATCCGATACAGGCGAAGATCTTCCAGTTCATGCCGGTCATCTTCACGGTGTTCTTCCTGTTTTTCCCGGCAGGCCTGGTGCTCTACTGGCTCGTGAACAACCTGCTGTCGATGGCCCAGCAGTGGGTGATCACCCGCCAGATCGAGCGTGCCCCCTGAACGCCCTGGCCCTGCTGATGCGATGAACCCCGCGGCCGCTACCGACACGATCGCCGCGATCGCGACCGCCTCGGGGCGCGGCGGCATCGGCATCGTTCGCGTCTCGGGACCTCAGGCCGCCTCGATCCTCGCCCGTGTCTGCGGCGTGCTGCCTCCTGCCCGCCACGCGCATTTCAGCGAATTCCGCGACCCGCTCGCGGAAGCCGCCGATGCCACGATCGACCACGGCATCGCCCTCTTCTTTGCGGCGCCGCACAGTTTCACCGGCGAGGACGTTGCCGAATTCCAGGGTCACGGTGGTGCAGTCGTCACCGATATGCTGCTGCGTTGTTTGCTGCGCCTCGGCGCGAGACTCGCGCGACCGGGCGAGTTCAGTGAACGCGCGTTCCTGAACGGCCGCCTCGACCTCGCGCAGGCAGAGGCCATCGCCGACCTGATCGACAGCGCGACCGAACAGGGTGCGCGCAACGCGATGCGTTCGTTGCAGGGTGCCTTCTCCGCGCGCGTCGACGAACTCCTGCAGCAACTCGTCTCCCTGCGCACTTTCGTCGAGGCAAGCATCGACTTTCCCGACGAAGAGATCGACTTCCTGTCAGACGGCGACGTCTCACGCCGCCTGCACGCGCTGCGTACGCAACTGCTCGCGGTCCACGCCACCGCGCACAACGGCGTGCTGGTTCGCGACGGCATCACGCTGGTGCTCGCCGGGCGCCCGAATGCCGGCAAGTCCAGCATCATGAATACGCTCGCCGGCCGCGACACCGCGATCGTGACCGCCGTACCGGGCACCACGCGCGACGTGCTGCGCGAGCAGATCGCCATCGACGGCCTGCCGTTGCACATCATCGATACCGCCGGCCTGCACGACAGCCCCGACGCGGTCGAACAGGAAGGCATTCGTCGCGCACGCCAGGAAATCGCCCGCGCCGATCACCTGTTGCTGGTCGTCGACAGCACCGCCGAAGCACAGCCCGACGCGCTGCTGCAGGAACTGTTCAGCGCCGAACACGGGCAACTGCCACCACTCAGCGTCGTGCTGAACAAATGCGACCTCTCCGGACTTCCGGCGGGAACCCGTCCGGGCGCCACATCACCGACGATCGCCGTATCCGCGCTGACCGGCGCCGGCATCGACGATCTGCGCGAACACCTGAAACGCCTCGCCGGTTACCACGATGTGTCTGCCGGTGACTTCTCCGCGCGCCGCCGCCACCTCGACGCACTGCAGCGCTGCTGCGACGCCGTGGACGCCGGACTCTACGCGCTCGACGACCATGCCGCCGCCGAGCTGCTCGCCGAACACCTGCGCGACGCGCAGCACCACCTCGGCGAAATCACCGGACACTTCAGCAACGACGACCTGCTGGGGCGGATCTTCGAGAGCTTTTGTATTGGAAAGTAGGTCCACTTCCAGAGAGCCCTGGTGCAATCCGATGTCGTGCTGTAAAGGGAAAATCCGGCCGCGCGTTGCCGGTGAACAGCGCAACGACGCGGTTCTGGATGCAGCACCTTGCGCGCTTCGAGAAAGTCGCGAAAACACTCGATCTTCCACAGCGTCTCATCCGCAGGAATCCATGGTGCGGCGGCGAGCAGGTCCTGCAGCGAGCCTTGCGTGCCCTCGATCTGGCGGGAAAGCACCCGTATCGGTGCGACCTGGCTGCGTCGAATATCTGCGCCGCAGGCGCATTCAAATTCCTGCTGTCGAAGTCGCTGATGCGCCCATAGAAGTGCTTGCGGAAATCAAAGTGCTCAGCGCCCGTCGTAATCACGGCTCGCGCATAGGCTTGGGCGGAACCAAACGCGTACAGATTGGGTTACCGCGACGCGCGAGGCCGCATCGCTGCCAACAGCGTCTGCTGAAACGCCTTGCAGCCTCTATCGTCGACATCGGTCTCACCGGTTTCGACACCTTCAGGCCGCACCCAGCGCGGTCAGGTCATCACGGTCGGTGCGGCGTCGTGGCGACCACGACCTCACCTGCCAGGATGCCGTGGTTGGTGATCAGCCTGTTGCGCACGCGCTCGAAACTGGAAGTGCGGGCGGAATACAAAATCCTGAATGTCAGCGCGTATTCAGTACTGTACGGGCGTCCATGCTGCCGCGCAGCGCATCGGCCATCTGCCAGAGCCGGGCTTCGTAGCCCACCGTCGCACCACTGGACTCATTGCCGGATTTCTTCCGGGTACTTCTCGCCATTACATGTCCATCTATTTATATACAGGACCTGCTCCTGAGCAGGGTTTCTACGCGAACGCCGCCCGGTACAGCGCCTGGTAGGCTTCGGGAGTCAGTTCCGTGGTGATCGGCAGCCCGGAGGCGATCTGGAAATTGCGCAGTGCATCCCGCGTGCGCCTGCCGATCACGCCGTCGATCTTGCCAGGGGAATGGCCGAGCACCAGCAGCGCCGCCTGCGCGGTCCGCATCTCGATATTCGGCGTGAAACCGGATGAAAAGCGCGCGTATTGCACCTCGAGCTTGACGTCGTAGTGATTCGCCGCGTAGCCAGCGCCGTTGTAGCCGCGCGCGAACTTCTCCCAGTTCCTCGCGCGCAGTGCTGCATCCAAGCCGGTGCTGCGTAGGAAGTTCGCCATGGCCAGCAGTTGTGCATCCTCGTTGGCGACCATCGCCGTTACCATCGCCGCCGCACTCGGGAATCCCGCGAGTTCATGGTTGAATCCCATGACCTGTCCGACTCCCCACGACGCCGACTTCAATGCGGGCTCCTCGCCCAGGTTTGCCGATCGACATACCTCCAGTGCTCGTTCCAGCTTCTCGTACTGCTGCGCAAGACTTCCGTAGCCCCCCGCAGGACCCGAGATGGCCGGTTCGCTTGCATCGAACCGCCTGTCGGTGAATCCGCGAAACTTGTGTCTTTCGAAAAGTATCTGTGGCCTGCGGTCGACGCGGAACCCGAAACCCTGCGTCAGACCCGCCGTCTCGACCTCGAAAACCGCCCACAGTGCCGCCGCCTCACCCGGATTCATCCGCAGCGCATACAACGCCGCATCGAGCCCGTCGCGTGTCATCGGTATTGCCTTGCCAACGAAGTTCATGGTCATGCCCTCGAAACGAACTATTGAACCCGGTTCAGATCCCACTCTTTCAACGGATGACGCAGGAATCACTCACCTGATCGGCCTCTTCTTCCATTGCTCGCCGGAGTATAGGCACCGTCTCCATCGGAACCAACACGCCGCCAGCAAGCTGTGGATAAGCTGCCTGTATCCGGTGCTGGAGCCACCCCGCAAGATCACGGCATCGAAGCGCCGCGCAAATCGTCCACCATCGATGCAGCGGTATCACCCCTGCGGGCGCGCAGCAAATCCCCATCCTGGAACAGACTGCAAGCTGTTGGGTTTGAACGACAAACGCCGTTTTTCCACAACCATGAACCGGCTCAGTTACAACCATTTCCTTTTCTTCCTTCTTCATTCATATATGTATAAATACCTTCTTGGGGAATTGCCGAACGATATAATCGCGCCCCGCTTCCCGAGGTAAGCCCATGAACCATCCGACGCAGTACGGCGTGATCGTCGTCGGTGGCGGTCACGCCGGCACCGAGGCAGCGCTTGCCAGTGCGCGCATGGGCGTGCCAACGCTGTTGCTCACGCAGAGCATCGAGCAACTGGGCCAGATGTCGTGCAATCCGGCGATCGGGGGTATAGGCAAGAGCCATCTGGTTCGTGAGGTCGACGCACTGGGCGGTGCGATGGCACGGGCTACCGACCTCGCCGGGATCCAGTTCCGTGTGCTGAATTCCCGCAAGGGTCCGGCCGTGCGCGCCACCCGCGCCCAGGCCGACCGTGTGCTGTACCGTCATGCCATCCGCTCGCTACTCGAGACGCAGCCGTGCCTCGATCTGTTCCAGCAGCCGGTCATCGATCTGATCGTCGAGGGTGATCGCGTCTGTGGTGTGCTCACCCAGATGGGAATCAGCTTTCGTGCCGAGGCCGTGGTTCTGTGCGCCGGCACCTTTCTCGGTGGCAAGATCCATATCGGACTGGAGAACTACGGCGGCGGGCGTGCAGGTGATCCGGCCTCGGACCGGCTGTCGCAACGGCTGCGCGAACTGCCGTTTGCGGTCGGGCGTCTGAAGACCGGCACGCCGCCGCGCATCGATGCGCGCAGCGTCGACTTCAGCGTGATGCAGGAACAGCACGGCGATGACCCGGTTCCAGTCATGAGCTTTCTCGGGCATCCCGCGCTGCATCCGCGCCAGGTGTGCTGCCATATCACGCATACGAACGCACACACACACGACATCATTCGCGCCTCGCTCGATCGTTCGCCGATGTACGCGGGTGTGATCGAGGGTACCGGCCCGCGCTACTGTCCGTCGGTCGAAGACAAGATCGTGCGTTTTGCCGACAAGGATTCGCACCAGGTCTTCCTCGAACCCGAAGGCCTCACCTCGAACGAGCTGTATCCGAACGGGATCTCGACGAGCCTGCCGTTCGACGTGCAGTTGCGTCTGGTGGCGTCGATCCGCGGCCTTGAGCGTGCACACATCACGCGCCCGGGTTACGCGATCGAGTACGATTTTTTCGATCCACGCGGCCTGTGGCACACGCTCGAGACGCGGCACCTGCGAGGGTTGTTCTTTGCCGGGCAGATCAACGGCACCACCGGCTACGAGGAAGCGGCCGCGCAGGGGCTGCTGGCCGGTCTCAATGCCGGCAGACGGGCGCTGGGGCGGGAGCCCTGGTACCCACGCCGTCATGAGGCGTACCTGGGAGTGCTTGTCGACGATCTGGTGACGCTCGGTACCAGTGAGCCGTATCGCATGTTCACGAGCCGTGCCGAGCACCGGCTGCTGCTGCGCGAGGACAACGCCGATTTGCGCCTGACCGCCATCGGCCGTGAGTTCGGGCTGGTCGACGATGCGCGCTGGCAGGCGTTCTGCGTGCGCCGTGATGCGATCGAAGGCGAACGCTCACGCCTGCAGCACACTCTGGTGCGTCCCGGCAGCGCCGAGGCACTTGCCTATGGCGATCTCGGACAGCGCGAACTCGGGCGCGAATACCGTCTGATCGAACTGCTGCGCCGCCCGGAAGTGTCGTATCGGGATATCGCAGCGATCAGCGGTGACAGTGGTGTGAGCGCCGACGTTGCAGAGCAGGTCGAGATCCAGTGCAAATACGCCGGTTACATCGAACGCCAGCAGCAGGAGATCGAGCGCCTGCGCCGGCACGAAAATACGGTGCTCAGCGCGGATTTCGACTATCAGGCGGTTGCCGGGCTGTCGCATGAGGTGCGCCAGAAGCTGGTTGCCGTTCGTCCGCAAACGCTGGCGCAGGCCGCGCGCATCCCTGGTGTGACGCCGGCAGCGATTTCGTTGTTGCTGATCCACTTGCGCAAGCGCAGCGCCGCTGCCGGCAGCGCCAGCGCATGAGCCGCTCCGTCGCCGCCACGGATCCCGAACTTGCCGATACGCTGCATGCCGGACTGCGCACCCTCGGTCTCGCAGTCGACCCCGCGCGCTGCGAGCGTCTGCTTGCGTTCATCGCCTTGCTGGCTCGCTGGAACCGCGCCTACAACCTCACGGCGATCGACGATCCGCTCGCGATGGTTTCACGTCACCTGCTCGACAGCCTCAGCATCGCCCCTCACCTGACAGGGCGGCGCGTCCTGGACCTCGGCAGCGGTGCAGGACTGCCGGGAATTCCGCTCGCGATCTGGTTTCCCGAACACGAATTCCATCTGCTGGACAGCAACGGCAAGAAGGTGCGCTTTCTGTTCCAGGCCAAGGTCGCGCTCGGGCTTGGCAATGTCAGCGTGCATCATGCGCGCGCCGAAGCATTTCGTGATCCGGCCGGTTTCGATTGCATCACCAGCCGCGCGTTTGCGCCGTTGGCAGACATCCTGCGAGTCAGTGCCCACCTGCTCGCGCCGGGTGGCTGCCTGCTGGCGATGAAGGGACGTCTGGGCGCTGACGAGCTTGTCGGGGTGCTCACACCGTATACTGTGCGCTCGCTGATCGAACTGCGCGTTCCCGGAATCGAGGTACAACGGCAGTTGGTCAGGATCGAGCGCCAGGAAGCTACCGTGCCGTGACCACCATCGCGATAACCAATCAGAAAGGCGGCGTGGGCAAGACCACGACCACCGTGAACCTGGCCGCCTCGCTTGCCGCGAACGCCCAGCGCGTGTTGCTGGTCGACCTCGATCCGCAAGGCAATGCCACCATGGGCTGTGGTGTGGACAAACACGCGCTCGATGCCTCGGTCTACGAGGTGCTGATGCAGTCGCGAACCGTCGAGCAGGTTCGCCAGCGCGCGCCCGAAGCGCCTTTCGATGTGTTGCCGGCCAACGCCGACCTGACGGCCGCCGAGGTTGAGCTGCTCGGTGTGAGCAACAAGGAAAACCGGCTGCGCTATGCGCTTGCGCGCGTCAGGAACGATTACGACTACGTACTGATCGACTGCCCGCCGTCGCTGAACATGCTGACGATCAATGCGCTGGTCGCGGCCGACAGTGTGCTGATTCCGGTGCAATGCGAGTACTACGCGCTCGAAGGCCTGTCGTCGCTGCTGAACACGATCACCCGCGTGCAGAAGACCCTGAACCCGCAACTGAAGATCGACGGACTGCTGCGCACCATGTACGACGCCCGCAACTCGTTGACCAACGAGGTTTCGATGCAGTTGATCGGGCACTTCGGTTCGCGTGTCTATGCGACGCTGATTCCGCGCAACGTGCGTCTGGCCGAGGCACCGAGCCACGGCCAGCCGGCCCTGATCTACGATTCTGCCTCGCGTGGTGCGATCGCGTACCTGGCCGCAGCCGCCGAGATGCTGCGTCGCCACGGAAGAAGTGCCACCGCCAGTCCACCGATCACCGCAACCACAGGCGAAGCGCGACCGTCGGCCAGCTCTCACGAGGAACAGTGATGGCAGTGAAGAAACGTGGACTCGGCAGAGGGCTCGATGCACTGATCGGTGCTGGCTTGTCCGACCCGACAGCGCGGACAGGAGATTCGACAGGGAGCGGCGAGCGCGACAGCCTGCGGCAGTTGCCGGTCGAGATGATCCGGCGCGGTCGCTACCAGCCGCGGCGTGACTTCAACCCGGAGGCGTTGGAGGAACTCGCGAACTCGATCCGCAGCCAGGGTCTGCTGCAGCCGGTCGTGGTGCGGCCGATGCCCGGCGGGGAGTTCGAGCTGATCGCCGGAGAGCGGCGCTGGCGCGCGAGCCAGATGGCGGGGCTGGCGGATATTCCCGCCATCGTGCGCGACGTTCCCGACGAGGCGGCGATGGCGCTGGCGCTGATCGAGAACATCCAGCGCGAAGACCTGAATGCGGTCGAGGAGGCGGTTGCCCTGCAGCGCCTGCAGCAGGAGTTCGGCCTGACCCACGAGCAGATCGCCGAGGCGGTGGGCAAGTCGCGGACCACCGTGACCAATACGATGCGCCTGCTCGGGCTGGTGCCGGAGGTGCGCGATCATCTCGAGGCGAGGCGGCTCGAGATGGGACACGGACGTGCACTGCTGACCTTGCCAGCCGAGCAGCAGCTCGCCGTGGCACGCGAGGTGCTGGAAAAGGACCTCACGGTCCGTGAGACCGAGGCGCTGGTGCGGCGCATGCAGGCCCCACTGCGCAGCAAACCCCCCGCGGTCGAGCCCGATGCCGATATCCGTCGGCTCGAACGCGAACTGTCCGAGATTACCGGTGCGGGCATCGCGATCGAGCACCGGTCCGGTGGCAAGGGGCGGCTCGTGATCAGTTACTCGAGTCTCGACCAGCTTGACGGATTGTTACGTTATTTCCGCCCCGAGCCCGGTTGAACGCACCGAGGCATATCCATATAATCCCGCCCCGATCTGGCGCCCGGTTTACCCTGTGACGAGGTGCCCGGTGCATGCCGGTGGTGCTCGGGGATGAAGCCAGGCAGGATCACGGGTTCGCCGCCACGGCCATCGTTGTGGCGGGTGTGGCTGGCAGAATTCGGTTTACTCATCGTAGCCGCAGTGGCGGCGGGTCTGGTCGATCCGTTGGCCGGAAGATCGCTGCTGATCGGCGGCTTGCTCTTCCTGCTGCCCCAGGTGTGGTTCGGCTGGAGAGTGTTCCGGCACCGTGGAGCCGCTGTCGCACGGGAAGTGGCGCGCGGGTTTTATCGCGCCGAGACAGGCAAGTTTCTGCTGACTGGCGCAGGCTTCGCCGCGGTGTTCGTCGCTGTACGGCCGCTGCATGCAGCCGCGTTTTTTGGCGCGTACATCGCCCTGTATGTCATGAACATGGTCTTGCTCGCCCGCCATCGCGAGCTTTGACACAGGCCAGCACAACGGGCGGACGGGGAGTCAGAGGAGCCTTATGTCGGCAGAAGCCCAAACTCTGAGTGGGTACATCACCCACCATCTGACGAACATGACTTATGGCAAGCTCCCGGCCGGCAGCTATTGCGACGGCGAGCACGTCATGGAGCAGACTGCCTGGACGCTCGCGCACTGTCCGGAAGAGGCCGGTGCGATGGGTTTCACGGCGATCCACCTCGACAGCATGGGCTGGTCCATCGTGCTCGGCGTGCTGTTCTGCTGGTTGTTCCGTCGCGTCGCGCTGCAGGCGACAGCCAACCAGGGCGCGCCGCGCGGTCTGCAGAATGCCGTCGAGATGATCATCGAATTCGTCGACAACACGGTAAACGACATCTTCCATCACAGGAACCGTCTGATCGCACCGATGGCGCTGACGATCTTCGTGTGGATCTTCCTGATGAACCTGATGGATCTGCTTCCGATCGACTGGCTGCCTCGCACAGCGGCCACCGTCAGCGGCAATCCGCATCTGTACTTCAAGATCGTGCCGACCACCGACCCCAACGTCACGCTCGGCATGGCGTTCACGGTGTTTTTCCTGATGGTCTTCTTCACGATCAGGGAGAAAGGCGTGATCGGCTTCGTGAAGGAGCTCACGCTGCACCCGTTCCACGCACCGAAGTGGTATTTCAACGTCTTCCTGATTCCGGTCAATCTCGTGCTGGAAACCGTCTCGCTGATCGCCAAGCCGATTTCGCTCGGCTTGCGACTGTTCGGCAACCTCTATGCCGGCGAGATGATCTTCGTGCTGATTGCCATCCTGTATGGCTCCGGCGTGCTGCTTGGCGCGCTGGCCGGTGTGCTGCAATGGGCGTGGGCCGTGTTCCACATCCTGATCATCACACTGCAGGCTTTCGTGTTCATGGTGCTGACCGTCGTCTACATGGCGATGGCACACGACGTTCCGGAAGAACACTGATTCCGATCCACCTTCACCCGTAAATCTTCATACCTGTTGGGAGTACATCATGGAACAAGCTCTGACCTACATCGCCGCTGCACTGATGATCGGTCTGGGTGCTGCCGGCACCGCCGTCGGTTTCGGCATCCTTGGCGGCAAGCTGCTCGAAGGATCCGCTCGCCAGCCCGAAATGGCACCGATGCTGCAGGGCCGGATGTTCCTGATGGCCGGTCTGCTCGACGCCGTGCCGATGATCGGCGTCGGTATCGCGATGTACCTGATCTTCGCCGTCTGATCGGACAGCGATCAGCAGCGGTCCGCTTGACAGCGGTTAATCCGATCGCAGGAGTGCCGGCGTGAACATCAATCTGACACTGATAGGCCAGTCCATCACCTTCCTGATCTTCGTGTGGTTCTGCATGAAGTTCATCTGGCCCTTCATCCGCAGGGCCATGGATGCGCGCACGGAGCGCATCGCGGATGGGTTGGCAGCTGCAGAGCGGGCCAATCGCAACCTGGAGCTGGCACAGGATCGTGCATCCAGCCAGCTCAAGGATGCGAAGGTCGAGGCTGCCTCGATCATCGAGCAGGCAAACCGCCGCGCGGCGCAGATCGTCGACGAAGCAAAGGATCGCGCCCGCGAGGAAGGCGAGCGCATCAAGGGTGCCGCACAGGCGGACATCGAGCAGGAAACCAACCGGGCCCGCGAGCAGTTGCGGGTGCAGGTCGGTGCCCTGGCGGTGGCCGGTGCCGAGCGCATCCTGGGCCGGGCCATCGACGTCGGCGCGCACCGCGACATCGTCGACCAGCTTGCCCGCGAACTCTGACCGAGGCGCGACACATGGCAGAACTGATCACTCTCGCGCGCCCTTACGCCAGGGCAGCATTCGAGCAGGCGCTCGCGAGCGCGGCGCTGCCGGCGTGGACCAGCGCGCTGGCGACGGCGGCCGAGGTTTCCCTGGAGCCACGCGTGGCTTCGCTGATTGCCTCACCGTCGCTTACCGCCACGCAGAAGGCCGATGTGCTGATCGGGGTGTGCGGTGACGACGCGCTGCCGGTACCAGCACGCAACTTCATTCGTGTGCTGGCAGAGAACAAGCGTCTGCCGCTGTTGCCGCAGGTGCATGAGCTGTTTCTTGCGCTCAAGGCCGCGCAGGAGCAATCGGTGGATCTCGAAGTCACCAGTGCGTTCGAGATCGCACCGGAACAGGCGACACTGCTCGCCGACGTGATCGGCAAGAAGCTGCAGCGCACGGTGCGCGTGAGCAGCTCTGTCGACAAGGCTCTTATTGGTGGCGTGGTCATCCGCACGGCCGACATGGTCATCGACGGTTCCGTACGCGGTCGCCTTGCGAAGCTATCCGAAGCAATGAATTCCTGACGGGAATCAAAGGAAATCCAGATGCAGCAACTGAACCCCACGGAAATCAGTGAAATCATCAAGCAGCGCATCGAGCGGCTCGATGTCAGCACGCAGGCACAGAACGAAGGCACGATCGTCAGCGTCTCCGACGGTATCGTCCGCATCCATGGCCTCGGCGAGGTGATGTACGGCGAGATGATCGAATTCCAGGGTGGCGTCTACGGCATGGCGCTGAACCTCGAGCGCGATTCGGTGGGTGCAGTGGTCCTCGGCGAGTACAAGGGTCTGGAAGAAGGCCAGACCTGTCGCTGCACTGGCCGGGTGCTCGAAGTGCCGATCGGCCCGGAGCTCGAGGGTCGCGTGGTCGACGCGCTCGGCAACCCGATCGACGGCAAGGGCCCGATCAATGCGAAGCTGTTCGACCCGATCGAGAAGGTCGCTCCCGGCGTGATCACGCGCCAGTCGGTATCGCAGCCGGTGCAGACCGGACTCAAGGCGCTCGACTCGATGGTGCCGGTGGGCCGTGGCCAGCGCGAGCTGATCATCGGTGACCGCCAGATCGGCAAGACCGCGATCGCGATCGACACGATCATCAACCAGAAAGGCACCGGCGTTAAGTGCATCTACGTGGCCATCGGCCAGAAGCAGTCCTCGATCGCCGCCGTGGTGCGCAAGCTCGAGGAGCACGGCGCGCTGGCGCACACCGTCGTCGTCGTCGCGAGCGCGTCGAATCCGGCCTCGATGCAGTACATCGCACCGTTTGCCGGCTGCACGATGGGCGAGTATTACCGCGATCGCGGTCAGGATGCGCTGATCATCTACGACGACCTGACCAAGCAGGCGTGGGCGTACCGCCAGATCTCGTTGCTGCTGCGTCGTCCGCCGGGCCGCGAGGCGTATCCGGGTGACGTGTTCTACCTGCACTCGCGTCTGCTCGAGCGTGCCGCACGCGTGAACACCGACTACGTCGAGAAGTTCACGAACGGCGAGGTCAAGGGCAAGACCGGTTCGCTGACCGCGCTGCCGATCATCGAAACGCAGGCTGGCGACGTGTCGGCGTTCGTACCGACCAACGTGATTTCGATCACCGACGGCCAGATCTTCCTCGAAAGCAGCCTGTTCAACGCCGGTGTGCGTCCTGCGATGAACGCGGGTCTTTCGGTATCGCGGGTCGGCGGCTCGGCGCAGACCACGATCATCAAGAAGCTCGGTGGCGGTATCCGTCTTGCGCTCGCGCAGTACCGCGAGCTGGCTGCGTTCGCGCAGTTTGCCTCCGACCTGGACGAAGCGACCCGTGCCCAGCTCGAGCACGGACAGCGCGTGACCGAGCTGATGAAGCAGAAGCAGTACTCGCCGCTCTCGGTGGCGCAGATGGCGGTGTCGCTGTTTGCCGCGAACGAAGGCTATCTGAAGAACATCGAGATCAAGAAAGTACTCGACTTCGAGGCCGCGCTGCATTCGTTCATGGCGAGCGAATACGGTGCCCTGATGAACTCGATCAACAGCACCGGCGACTACAGCCAGGACACCGCCAAAGCCCTGAAAGAGGCGCTGGACAAATTCGTCGCCACCCAGGCCTGGTAAGCAACCCGAGGGCAGCACATGGCAGGCGCAAAGGAAATCCGCACCAAGATCGCCAGCGTGGCCAGCACGCAGAAGATCACGAAGGCGATGGAAATGGTGGCGGCCAGCAAGATGCGCAAGGCGCAGGATCGCATGGCACGCGGCAAGCCGTACGCCGGGCGTATCCGTGCGGTCGTGGGGCACATTGCGAATGCGACGCCGGAGTATCACCACCTCTATATACAGGAGCGCGAGGTACGCCGGGTCGGCTTCATCGTCGTCTCGAGCGACCGCGGGCTCTGCGGCGGACTGAACATCAACCTGTTCAAGACCGTATTGCGGGCAATGAAGGAGTGGCACGACAAGGCCATCGAAATCGACCTGTGCGTGATCGGTGGCAAGGGCGCCAGCTTCTTCGGCAGCATGGGTGGGCGCATCATCGCGGCGATGCGCGGCCTCGGTGACGAGCCTGCGCCCACGGATCTGGTCGGCGGCGTGAAGGTGATGCTCGACGCCTACGCCGAGCAGAAGATCGATCGCCTTTATCTCGCCAGCAACGAATTCGTCAACACGATGACGCAGGTGCCAACGGTCGCGCAGATCCTGCCGCTCGAGGCATCCGAAGACCAGGCACTCAAGCATCACTGGGATTATCTGTACGAGCCGGACGCAAAGGAGCTGCTCGACGGGCTGTTCACGCGCTATATCGAATCCCAGGTCTACCAGGCTGTGGTCGAGAATCTCGCCTGCGAGCAGGCCGCACGCATGGTCGCGATGAAGAACGCTACGGAAAACGCCGGACAACTGATCTCCGATCTGCAGCTCGTCTACAACAAGGCGCGCCAGGCGGCGATCACGCAGGAACTCGCCGAGATCGTCGGCGGCGCTGCAGCGGTTTCCTGAGACGGGGCACCGATACGACGCGAAGGATTGGCAGATACCTCGGATGCGCCCCGGCGGCGCAATCACAAGACTGATGAGGAACATGAGATGAGCAGTGGAAAGATCGTACAGGTCATCGGCGCCGTGATCGACGTCGAGTTCCCCCGCAACGCCGTACCGGCCGTGTACGACGCGCTCACGGTGGCGAACCGCGACCTGGTGCTGGAAGTGCAGCAGCAGCTCGGTGACGGCGTCGTGCGCACGATCGCCATGGGCTCCACCGAAGGCGTGCGCCGCGGGCTCGACGTCAGCAACACCGGCGGTGCACTGAAGGTGCCGGTCGGCAAGGAAACGCTGGGCCGCATCATGGACGTGCTCGGTCGCCCGATCGACGAGAAGGGTCCGATCGGCGAGCAGGCGCGCATGCCCATCCACCGCGCTGCGCCGACCTACGCCGAGCAGTCACAGGCGGTCGAACTGCTGGAGACGGGCATCAAGGTCATCGACCTGATCATGCCGATCTCCAAGGGTGGCAAGATCGGTCTGTTCGGTGGCGCCGGTGTGGGCAAGACCGTGACGCTGATGGAGCTGATCCGCAATATTGCGATCGAGCACTCGGGTTACTCGGTGTTCGCCGGTGTGGGCGAGCGTACCCGCGAGGGCAACGACTTCTACCATGAAATGAAGGAGTCGAACGTTCTGGACAAGGTGGCGCTGGTGTATGGCCAGATGAACGAACCACCGGGCAACCGTCTGCGCGTGGCGCTGACCGGCCTCACGATGGCCGAAGCGTTCCGCGACGAAGGCCGCGACGTCCTGATGTTCGTTGACAACATCTACCGCTACACGCTGGCCGGCACCGAGGTATCCGCGCTGCTCGGCCGCATGCCGTCGGCGGTGGGTTACCAGCCCACGCTGGCCGAGGAAATGGGCGTGCTGCAGGAGCGCATCACCTCGACCAAGACCGGATCGATCACCTCGTTCCAGGCGGTCTACGTTCCGGCCGACGACCTCACCGACCCCTCGCCCGCGACCACCTTCGCGCACCTCGACGCAACGCTGGTGTTGTCGCGTCAGATCGCCGAGCTCGGTATCTACCCTGCCGTCGATCCGCTCGACTCGACCTCGCGCCTGCTCGACCCGCTCGTGATCGGCGAAGAGCACTACTCGGTCGCACGCGGCGTGCAGTCGGTACTGCAGCGCTACAAGGAACTGAAGGACATCATCGCCATCCTCGGCATGGACGAACTCTCGGAAGACGACAAGCAGGTCGTGTCACGCGCGCGCAAGATGCAGCGCTTCCTGTCGCAACCGTTCTTCGTCGCCGAAGTGTTCACCGGCAGCCCCGGCAAGTACGTGTCGCTGAAGGATACGATCGCCAGCTTCAAGGGTATCCTGAACGGCGAGTATGACCACCTGCCGGAGCAGGCGTTCTACATGGTCGGCAGCATCGAGGAAGCGATCGAGAAGGCGCAGAAGCTCTGATCGAATCAGGGACCGGGAGCACCAGACATGGTAATGACGGTACATTGCGACATCGTGAGTGCGGAAAAGGCGATCTTTTCCGGGCTCGTCGAGCTCGTCGTCGCCCACGGTGCGCTGGGTGACCTGGGGATTGCGCCAGGTCATGCACCCCTGCTGAGCGAACTGAAACCCGGACCGGTGCGCGTGATCACGCAAGCCGGCGAGGAACAGATCTACTACGTCTCGGGCGGCTTTCTGGAAGTGCTGCCGAGCACGGTGACGATCCTTGCCGACACGGCGGTGCGCGCGAACGACATCGACGAGGCGGCAGCGATCGAGGCACAGAAAGTCGCCGAAGCCGCACTCGCGAACCAGCAGGGTGAGTTCGACTACGGCCGTGCGGCGGCCCAGCTTGCCGAGGCCGTGGCCCAGTTGCGCACCCTCCAGGGAATGCGCAAGAAGATGGGTCGCGGTTGACGCCGTTGACGCCCGTGTGGCGTCTCGTAGCCGCCATCACAAGGTAAATTCGTCACGGTCTGCTACGCTCTTGTGGTCTGCAACGGCCCGCATCGGTCGGGCTGGTGTGCCTCGCTGGAGTGAATCGTGGATCTCGATATTGTCATCCTTGCCGCGGGTCAGGGCACCCGCATGGTCAGCGACCTGCCGAAGGTCCTGCACCCTCTCGCCGGCCAGCCGCTGTTGCGGCATGTGATCGATTCGGCGCTGGCCCTCGTGCCGCGCAGCCTGAACGTCGTGATCGGGCACGGTGCCGAGCGGGTGCGTGCATCACTGGGCGACGTATCGGCGAACTGGGTAGTGCAGCAAGCACAACTCGGTACCGGTCATGCGGTTCAGCAGGCGCTGCCGCTGCTTGCGCGTGATGGAACCACCCTGATCCTCTACGGTGACGTGCCGCTGGTGCGTGAGTCCACGCTGCGCGAACTGGTCGCGATCGCGAACGAGGGGACGCTGGCCCTGCTGACCGTCGAGCTCGATGATCCCAGCGGCTACGGACGGATCCTGCGCGATGCCGACGGGCGCGTTGCGGCGATCGTCGAGCACAAGGACGCCACGGTCGCCCAGCACGCCGTGCGGGAAGTGAATACCGGCATCATGGCGTTGCCGAACGCGCGGCTGCATCACTGGTTGCCCGCACTCGGCAACGACAACGCGCAGGGTGAGTACTACCTGACCGACGTCATCGCGATGGCCGCGCGTTCGGGCGTTGGTGTGCGTCCGCTCACCGCGAGCGACGAGCAGGAGGTCGCGGGCGTGAACAACCGCGAACAGCTCGCCGTGCTCGAGCGAGCCTGGCAGGCGCGCAAGGCGCGCGAACTGCTGCTGGCCGGCGTCACGCTGCGTGATCCGGCACGGTTCGATCTGCGCGGGCGTCTGCACCACGGGCGCGACGTCACGATCGACATCAACGTGATCATCGAAGGCGAGGTCGAACTCGGTGACTACGTCAGCATCGGCGCGAACTGTGTGCTGCGCAACAGCCGCATCGGAACCGGCTCGACGGTGCATCCGAACTCGCTGCTCGAGAACGCCGAGGTCGACGCCGGCTGCAGCGTTGGCCCCTTTGCGCGCCTGCGCCCGGGCACACGCATGGCCGAGGGTGCACGTGTAGGCAATTTCGTTGAAACCAAGCAGGCGACCATCGGCCCGCACAGCAAGATCAATCATCTGAGTTACGTAGGCGACGCCGAACTCGGCCAGCACGTGAATGTCGGCGCCGGCACCATCACCTGCAACTACGACGGCGTGAACAAGTACCGCACCACGATCGGCGACGGCGCATTCATCGGTTCGAACACGTCGCTGGTTGCTCCAGTCGAGGTGGGGCGCAACGCGACCGTTGGTGCGGGGTCAGTGCTCACTTCGGCGGTACCGGATGAAACGCTGGCGGTCGCGCGTGGGCGCCAGCGCAATATTGTCGGCTGGAAACGCCCGGCCAAAACCTGACGTACACCTCGAGAACAGGAAAGGACCATGTGCGGAATCGTCGGAGCCGTCGCCCAGCGACCTGTAGCCGAAATCCTGATCGAGGGGCTGCGGCGCCTCGAATACCGCGGTTACGACTCGGCCGGGGTTGCACTGCTCGATGCGAGCGGTCGTATCGATTGCGTGAAGCGTACCGGCAAGGTCGCCGCGCTCAGCGACAGCGTGGACCGTGCCGCGCTCGATGGCACGACCGGGATCGCCCATACGCGCTGGGCCACGCACGGGCGTCCGAGCGAAGCCAACGCGCACCCGCACGCCAGCAACGGTCGGCTTGCGCTGGTGCACAACGGCATCATCGAGAACCACAACGAGCTGCGTGAACGGTTGCAGGCGGCGGGCTACGAATTCGTCTCGGAGACGGATACCGAAGTGATCGTGCACCTGATCGATCACCTGCGTGCGCAGCGGGGCTTGTCCCTGCTCGACGCGGTGCGCAGTGCCGTTGGTGAGTTGCGGGGTGCCTTCGCGATCGCGGTGATCGCGAGCGACGAGCCGCATCGCCTGGTGGCTGCGCGCCAGGGCAGTCCGCTGGTGATCGGTATCGGTATCGGTGAACATTTCGTGGCCTCGGACCAGATCGCGCTGCGCCAGGTCACCGATCGCGTGATTTTCCTGCAGGAAGGCGATATCGCCGACGTGACCACGCTCGGCGTGCGCGTGTTCGATGCCGCGGGGCGCGACACGCACCGCCCGGTGGAACGCCTGGGCGACGCGGCCGATCATGCCGACAAGGGGCCATTCCGCCACTTCATGCTGAAGGAGATCCACGAGCAGCCGCGTGCCATCGCCAACACCTTGCGCGGGCGCATCGGCAGCGACCATGTCTACGAACAGGCCTTCGGTGTCGCGGCCGACGAGGTTTTCGCGAACGTCGCCGCGGTACAGATCGTCGCCTGCGGTACCAGCTACCATTCCGGGCTGGTCGCGCGTTACTGGATCGAGGAGTACGCAGGTATTCCGTGCGCGGTCGAGATCGCGAGCGAGTTCCGCTACCGCAAGCTCGTGGTGGCGAAGGACACGCTGTTCGTGACCATCTCGCAATCGGGTGAGACAGCGGACACGCTTGCGGCGCTGCGTCTTGCACACACCCTCGGCTACCGCTCCACGCTGGCGATCTGCAACGCGCCACAATCGTCGCTGGTGCGCGAATCGCATCTGGCGATCATGACCGAAGCCGGCCCCGAGATTGGCGTCGCCTCGACCAAGGCTTTCACGACGCAACTGGTGGCGCTGATGCTGTTGACCACGGTGCTGGCGAAACGTGCCGGCGCCGACACGGCGCAGGAGCGCACCATCGTCGAAGCGATGCACGCCCTGCCGGCACTGGTGGAGCAGGTGCTGGGTCTGGATGCGCGCATCCGCGCCGTCGCCGAGGACTTCATCGAGAAGGATCACGCGCTGTTTCTGGGGCGTGGCGTGCAGTATCCGGTTGCAATGGAAGGCGCGCTGAAGCTCAAGGAAATCTCGTATATCCACGCCGAAGCCTACGCCGCGGGCGAACTGAAGCACGGGCCGTTGGCACTGGTCGACGAACAGATGCCGGTGGTCACGGTTGCACCGAACAACGAGTTGCTGGAAAAGCTGCGCTCCAACCTGGCCGAGGTGCAGGCGCGCGGCGGGCGGCTGTACGTGTTCGCCGACGAACAAGCCGGCTTCACCGACAGCCCGACGATGACCGTCGTCCAGATGCCGCACGTATCGAAGATCCTCGAACCCGTGGTCTACACCGTGCCGCTGCAACTGCTCTCGTACCACGTGGCGATAATGAAGGGTACCGATGTCGACCAGCCGCGCAATCTCGCGAAATCGGTCACCGTGGAGTAGCGCGCCAGCGAGTGATCCGGTCCGGCCGAGGTGAATTGTACCGACCGGCACTGCGTGCCCGGTCCGCTGCTTATAATTCGCCGCCTACCCTGCCCGATCGCGTCCGATGCCCGATACCCTGAACGCGCAGTGCCACTGCATCTCGCTCGATGTCGCGATGCTGGAGCGACATTTTCGCGAGGCCTTGCTGCGTGAAGGCAGTTTGCCGCAATACCTGATCGGCCGCGAACACCTGTTCGCCCCCTACCCCGTGTTTGCGAATGCCGCGCAGTGGCACGCAATGCGCGCGACCGTCGACGCAGCGCACGAGGTGATGGCGCTGCCTGCCTTCCAGGAAGTCGCGCTCGCGGACAGCCCTTGGCCGGACCAGCACACCCTGAGTGCGATGATGGCGTTCGACTTCCATCCCGAGCCCGACGGGGCGAAGCTGATCGAAATCAACACCAATGCGGGCGGAGCCTATCTGGCGGCGCTGCTTGCCGACAGCCAGCGCGACGCCTGCGCGGAAATGGGGCGGGCACTCGCGATGCCGACCAGCGGGCGCGATGCGCCGGCGCAATGGCTTGAGGATTTCTGCAACGAATGGCGACTGGCGCGCGGTGAGCGCGCGTTGCGCCGGGTGCGCATCGTCGACGATCGTCCGGTCGAGCAGTTCCTGTACCCGGAGTTCCTGCTGTTTCGTGCGTTGTTCCGTCGTGCCGGGATCGACTGCGAGATCGTCGCTCCGGAGGAACTCGTGTTCGTCGACGGTGAGCTGCGTCACGGCGCGCAGGCGGTCGATCTGGTCTACAACCGCTGCACCGACTTCACGCTGCGGGAACCAGCGCACGCGTCGCTGCGGGCAGCGTATCTGGCCGACGCCGTCGTGCTGACCCCCTCGCCGCGCCACCACGCGCTCTACGCCGACAAGCGCGGGCTGGTGCTGCTGTCCGATGCGGTCTGGCTGGAGCACATCGGCGTTCCTGCTGGCACGCGACGCGTGCTCGGCGCGCACGTGCCGCCGGCACGGATCGTGACGGCCGCCGACGCAAACGTGCTGTGGAACGCGCGCAGACACTATTTCTTCAAGCCCTTCGCGGGCTACGCGAGCCGCGGTGCGTATCGGGGCGAACGCCTGACCAAGCGCGTGTGGGCCGAGATCGTCGCCTCCGGCGAGTACATCGCGCAGGCGTACACGCCGCCGCCGACGCGCCGCGCCACCCCGGCAAGTGATGCTCCGGCGCTGAAGTTCGACCTGCGCTGTGTCAGCTATGGGGCACAGGTACGCCTGCTCAGTGCGCGGCTCTACCAGGGCCAGACGACCAACCTGCGCACGATCTCCGGCGGCCTGGCGTCGGTGTTCGTGCTCGGGGACGGCGTGGCCGTGCCGCGCGTCGTGCCTCAGTCGGCGGCGGTGTCAGGTTCCTCGCCGAACCACACCACGGCATAGTGGCGTCCGATCGCTGCACCCATCGCCTGCCACGGGTGTTGCGCCCACTGCTGCGTGTTCAGCAACATCGCCAGATGCGCGGGGCTTTCCTGCCAGATCAGCAGTGCACGCGCCGGCGTGATCGGGTCGCTGTAATGCGCGACGATCTCGTAACCAGGCGAGCTGTAGCGCCCGCCCGTGATCTCCCTGGGCTTGTTCCACATGCATGCTGCCCTGGCATGATCGGGCGTGTAGCAGCACCCTGACCAGTTGCCCGCATTGCTCCACGAATGCATATTGCACTGCGCGTCGCGCCGGTGGCGCTGCTCGAGGTCATCGAGGTGCGCGCGAGCCACCGCCATCAGCGACGCCGACACGGTGATTCGCGGGAGTCGGCGGGCGACGCGATAGGTGTTGATGCTGTCAGCGAAGCGCCGTTGTTCGTCAGCGCTCGCCGGCCGGGTGGAGCGTGCTTCCGGTGCCGGCGCGCCCGCACAGGCGGCGAGCAACGACGCTGCGACTACGGCAGTGATCAGGCTGCGGACGGCAAATACGGGCATGGCTCTGTGGACACTTGCATTCAGCTTCGGTCCTGCTCACTCTAGCGCGGGCCGAGCTCATCAGGGAGACACACTGTTGCGATCCGCTGCCCGGAAACTGCCCTTTGTGATGCTGCTCGCAATGCTGAGCGCCTGCGGACGCGAGACACCGGCGCAATTTCCAGCCGGCGCCGAAGCCGGCTGGCCGACCTACGGCGGCGCACCCGGCGGTGGCCATTATTCTGCAGCGACCCAGATCACGCGCGACAACGTGCATCTGCTGCGCCAGGCATGGGTCTATCGCAGCGGCGACGTACGCCAGGCGCGGGCTCCGGATCTTGCAGCCGGCGACAGGGGTGCCAGGGCGAGCAGTTGGCAGCTCACGCCGATTCTGGTTGGTGACACGCTGTATGGTTGCACGGCCTTCAACAAGGTGTTTGCGCTCGATCCGGCGACCGGCGTGGAAAAATGGCGTTACGACCCGGGCGTCGATGTCGATCGTGAAGTGCTGGTGAACTGCCGCGGCGTCGCGAGCTGGCAGGATCCCGAGCCACGTGGTGCCGCCTGCGAGCACCGTATCCTGATGGGCACCCTCGATAGTCGCCTGATCGCACTCGATGCGCGCGACGGCAAACCCTGCCGCGATTTCGGCGAGGAAGGCCAGGTCGATCTGCGCGCCGGGCTCGGTGCGCTCGAGGAATACGAATACTCGGTCACTTCGCCGCCGGCCGTGATCGGCGACCGGGTGATCACCGGTGCGTTCGTGCTCGATCGTACCCACAACCACATGCCGAGTGGCGTGGTGCGTGCCTTCGATGTACGCAGCGGCCGGCTGCTGTGGTACTGGGACGGCATTCCCCCGGGCGAAAGCCACACACGCGACGACTCGGGCCAGCCCCTGTACCGGCGCGGTACGCCGAATGTGTGGTCGATCATTTCGGTCGATGCCGAGCGCGACCTGGTGTTCCTCCCGACCGGCAACACCTCGACCGACTTCTATGGCGGTCTGCGCAACGGCAGCGACCACTACTCGAGTTCGGTGGTTGCCCTGCGTGGTACGAGCGGCGAGCTGGTGTGGCACTTCCAGGCGGTACACCACGACATCTGGGATTTCGACACGCCGGCGCAGCCGACGCTGTTCGATCTGCGCCGTGACGGCAGGAGCATCCCTGCGCTCGCGCAGCCGACCAAGATGGGCCACCTGTTCATATTGAATCGCGAAACCGGTGAACCACTGTTCCCGGTCGAGGAGCGGCCGGTGCCGCAGAACTGGGAGGTGCCCGGGGAATACCTGGCACCTACCCAGCCGTTTCCGGTCAAGCCCGCACCGCTGCACCCGCACCGTCTGGACGCCGACGATGCCTGGGGCTTCACGTTCTGGGATCGTGGCGCGTGCCAGCGCAAGATCCGCAGTCTGCGCAACGAAGGGATGTTCACCCCGCCCTCGCTGGCCGGAACGCTGTTCTACCCGAGCGATATGGGCGGCAACAACTGGGGCACACCGGCGATCGATCCCGGGCGCGGACTGCTGATCCTGAACACGCTGTTCATGCCTGCCGAGTTGAAGTTGATACCGCGCGACCAGTGCGAGGCAGCAGGCAAGGAGTCGCTGGTGGCCCCGCAGCTCGAAACCCCGTACTGCCTGCGCATCGAACCGCTGCTGTCACCGCTCGGTGTGCCGTGCAACGCACCGCCGTGGGGAACGCTGAGTGCGATCGATCTGGCGAGTGGGGACAAGCGCTGGGAAGTGCCGCTGGGAACGCTCGAGCACCTGGCGCCATGGCCGTTTTCACGCCTGCGCGGAGCGCCGAACATCGGCGGGCCCAGCGTGACGGCCAGCGGGCTCACTTTCATCGCCGCTACCCCCGACCGCCACCTGCGCGCCTTCGACAGCGAAACCGGCGAGGAGCTGTGGAAGGGAGAATTGCCCGCCGGAGGACACGCCACACCGATGATCTACCGCCGTGCGGGCGACGGCCGCCAGTTCGTCGTGATCGCTGCGGCCGGGCATTTCGGTTTTCCGGAGCAGGCGCACAGTGATCAGCTGATCGCCTTTGCGTTGCCCGAGTCGCCGCAGCGTGATCCGCGCTAACATGCCGGCAGCAGGAGTATCGCGGAGAGAGAGTGCACATGCCGTCCACCACCCATGAAAAGCTGCGCGGCCTGGTATTTCCCTGGGGAGCCAAGGCTGCGCCGACCGAGCCGCTGCAGGTCGCCGATGGCGTGTGGTGGCTGCGCTTCCCGATGCCGGGTGCGCTCGATCACATCAATCTGTGGCTGCTCGAGGACGGTGATGGCTGGACGCTCGTCGATACCTGTCTCGACGTGCCCGAAGCGCGTGCGCGCTGGGAGGGACTGTTCTCGGGGTTCATGGGCGGCAAGCCGCTGCGCCGTGTGATCTGCACCCACCTGCATCCTGATCACATCGGTCTGGCCGGCTGGCTGACGCGCCGCTTCGACTGCGATCTGTGGGTCTCGCGTGAAGAGTTCCTGATGTGTCACACGCTGGCCGACTACACCGGCCAGCCGGCGCCGGACGTTGCGATCCGCTTCTACCGCGCCGCCGGCTACGACGAGCAGATGCTCGATACCTACCGCAGCCGTTTCGGCAGCTTCGGCAGCCGCATTTCCGCACTGCCCGACAGCTTCCGGCGGCTGGTCGACGGCGAAACCATCGAGATCGGCGATCGCTACTGGCAGGTCATCGTCGGCAGTGGCCACTCGCCGGAGCACGTCTCGCTGTACTGCCCGGGGCTGAAGCTGCTGATCTCGGGCGACCAGGTGCTGCCGCGGATCACACCGAACGTGAGCGTGTTTCCCACCGAACCGAAGGGTGATCCGCTGAAGGAATGGCTGAACTCCTGCGAGAGTATCCGCGCCCGCCTCCCCGATACCGTGCTGGTACTGCCGGGGCATCTGGCGCCTTTTCTCGGTCTGCACGTGCGCCTGACGCAGATCATCGAGTCGCACGAGCGCGCGTTGGTCACCCTGTTCGACGCCTTGGCAGAACCCAGGCGTGCCGTCGATTGCGCCCGCGTGATGTTCAGGCGCGAACTGACGAACGAAATACTGGTGATGGCAACCGGCGAGACACTCGCGCACCTGAACTGTCTGGTCGGGCGGCGCATGGTACGCCGGGAACGCGATGCAGATGGCGTCGACTGGTACACGCAGAAGCCGGATACGGTCGACTTTACGATGTGACACGACGAGGAAAGCAATCATGATCAGTTACGTGACCCTGGGAACCAACGATCTCGCGCGCGCGACGGCGTTCTATGACGCCCTGCTCGGCGAGATGGGCGCCACACGCACGATGCAGATGGATCGCATGGTGATCTGGTCTACGCAGATGGGCGCGCCGATGCTGGCAGTCTGCACGCCGTACGACGGCAAGGCGGCGACGGTGGGTAACGGCACCATGGTGGCGCTGGCCGCGCGTGATCGCGAGACGGCGGCGCGGGTGCATGCAAAGGCGCTCGAGCTCGGCGGCAGTGACGAGGGAGCACCCGGACCGCGTGGCGACGGCTTCTACGGTGGTTATTTCCGCGACATCGACGGCAACAAGCTGGTCGCCTGCGTCTTCGGCTGATCACGACCCGAGCGTCGCCCAGGAGGCCCCGCGATGGAAATGCTGCTGTCCGGCCTGTTGCTGCTGCTCGGCAGCCACTCGGTGCGCCTCTTCGCCGACGGCTGGCGTGCACGGATGCTGGCCCGCCTCGGCCCGAACGGCTGGAAGGCGCTTTATTCGCTGGTCTCGCTGGCCGGTCTGGTGCTGGTCGTGACCGGTTACGCGGCGGCGCGCCAGACGAGCCCCTTGCTGTACGCGCCACCGGTCTGGACTGGCCCGGCGGCAACGCTGCTGATGTTGCCGGCGCTTGCCGTCGCAGCTGCCGCCTTCGTGCCCGGCACCCGCATCAAGGCGGCGATAGGTCATCCGCTGGTCGCGGCAACCAAGCTCTGGGCTGCCGGGCACCTGCTGGCGAACGGGCGACTCGTCGACGTGGTGCTGTTCGGTGCGATCCTGCTCTGGGCCGGATTCGATTTCAGCTCGTTGCGCCGGCGTGATCGCGCCAGCGGCACCCGCTACCCTGCGGGCCCGCTGTGGCGCGATGGTGTGGCGGTGGCGCTCGGGGCGGCGCTGTGGGTCGTGATGCTCGGCAGTGCTCACGGCTGGCTGACCGGCGTCGATCTGCTGGCGAAGTAGCCCCCTCGCGAAGTAGCCCCGCTCGCAAAAGGTCGGGGTCAGCTGCGCGTGGCGCGGACCCATTCCAGGAAGCGCTCTACGCCGTCGATCGCGTGTTCGGTGCGTGGCGAGTGCATGATCTCGAAGGCGTGTTCGGCGCCAGGCAGTTCGACATAGGCCACCGGGTTCTTCGATACCTCGCGCAGGCGCCTTACGAACAGCCGTGCATCGATGACCGGTGCGAGACTGTCGCAGGAACCGTGCAGCACCATGAACGGCGGTGCGTCCGCGTGGACCTGGCTCACCGGCGATGCGAGCTCCCAGCGTTCACGGTTCTCCGTGGCCGAGGCGTGCAGTACGCGTTCCCCGAGGAATGTGAAGAACTTGCGGGTGTCGGGGCGGGCTCCCGAGCGGTTCAGCATGTCGTAGACCCCGTAGAACGGCACGCAGGCCTGTACCGAGGTGTCGACGCCTTCGTGCCCCGGCTGCAATTCGGTCCGGTTGGCGGTCAGCCCCATCAGCGCGCACAGATGCCCGCCGGCTGAGCCGCCGGTCACCGCGACGAACGTGGGGTCCATGCCGTACTCGCGTCCGTGGGTGCGGATCCACGCCAGCGCTGCCTTGCAGTCGTGCAGGTGGGTCGGAAAGCCGACGCTGGGGCTCAAGCGGTAATTCGCTGCCACGCAGATCCAGCCGTTGCTGGCCAGCTTGTACATCAGCGGCAGGGCCTGGTCTTCCTTGTTGCCGATGATCCAGCCGCCACCGTGGATCTGCAGCACCACCGGACAGCCCTGCGGCGGAATCACCTTCGGGCGATAGATGTCGACCTGCTGACGGATGCCGCCGTCGGCGTAGGCGACGTTGCGGATGACCTCGACGTCCGGGCGCTTCATCGTGAACGGGTGGCGCCAGTCATTGAAGCTGACCCTGCTGCGCAGGCGGGACGCGGCAGCAGGGGGAATCTGCCCCGGATAATCGGTGCCGAGCGCGTTCGCCAGCGCCGCCTCGACGATACGCCCGCTGCCGAGACCGAGCCACAGACTGTGCAGCAACCCCGGCCAGGACAGCAGCAGCACGACCAGGGCAATCCAGCCGAGCGTCGAGCCGAGCGCCCCACCGGCGACGAACAGCAACGCCAGCATGATCTGCAGCGGCAGCCAGATCCAGGCGAGTTCGGTTGCCAGCAACGCGAATCCGAACACGAACCAGGGCAGGGCGTTATCCGGAAACGTGCGTGGCACGAATACGGTGAGCATCGAGATCACGTTGAACAGCGCAAGCAGCGCGAGCAGGGTATCCATCATCAGGTTCCGCAGCGGTTGAGGTGGGAAGAGTTGATCGAAGGCGCGTACCGATCATAGCAGACGCATGCGCCGCGACCGGTCGCACCCCGTTGCTTCAGTTTCTGGAGCGTTCGACGCGGCGCCGGTAGCGATCGCGTTCGCTGTCGCTCATGTCGCGCCAGCGCTGGCGCAGCTCCCGGCGTTGCTCCGGGCTCATGCGATGGTAGCGATCCTCGGCATCGCGCAGACGTTGCTGCTGCTCGCGCGGCAGTTCGCGAAAACGCTGCTCGCGTTGCTCGATGCGCTCGCGCTCCCTGGAGTCCTGCGCTGCGCGTTCGCCGTGACGTGGTCCGGCCAATGCGCTCGAGCACGCCAGCAGTGCCAGCGTGACGGCAGCGAGCAGCGGACGGATGGAACGCCGGTCAGTCATGGGCCCCCATTTCCGATTCTGCCAGCCACAGGTAGAAGTCGAGATTCTCGTAAAACACCGTGTCGTCAGGCAACCCTGCGCCGCGCTGCGGCAACGGCTGCTGCATCGACGGCAGCAACACGGCCACCGCCAGTACCGTCGCAAGCACCGCACCGCCGAGGGCCGGTGCGTGCAGGCGCCACCACGGCAGGTGCGCTGCCGCCAGTGCCCGTCGGCGCGCGACGCCGATACGCTCGAGCAGTCCCGCGTCCAGCCGGTTTTCCTGTCGGCGCAGGATCTCGCGCCACCCGCCTTCCACTCCGTTCATCCGTGGTGCTCCTCGAGTTGCTCCTGCAGGGCGTGCAACGCCCGCGAATAATGTGTCTTTACACTGCCTTCGCTGCAACCCATCGCTGCGGCTGTCTCCGCTGTCGACAGTCCATCCCAGCAACGCAGCATGAACGCTTCGCGCTGGCGTGCCGGCAGGGCTGCCACTGCTTCCATCAGCGCGCCCGCCGCTTCTTCACCGCCGATCAGCCGTACCGGATCGGTGACGGCAGGGTCGGCGATCTGCGCCAACGGCTCATCCGCATCGTCGTCGTCCCGGTGGCGCTCCATCCAGCCGAACAGGCGCGCACGAATCGTGCGTCGGCGCCGCGTGTCGGTGATGCGGTTGTGGAGCATGCGATAGAACAGCGGCCGCCACTCAGCGGGCGGTCGGCCGGCATAACGCTGCACCAGCCGCAACATCGTGTCCTGCAGTGCATCGAGCGCATCGTCCTCGTTGCCCAGCGCCAGGCGGGCCATCAGAAAACCACGACGCTCGATCGAGCGCAGGAACGTCGCCAGGTCGCTCACGGTTCCCGTCTCGTCGTCGGCGCTGCCGTCCTCACTCTGGCGCATCGCTTTCCTGCAGCAAGGCAACGCGCGTCGGCACCGCGTTCGAATCGTTAACGAGAACGTGCAGCGCCGGGATCGGTTGACGCCGGCCGCACCGTGCTGCCGAGGTTACACCAGCCTGCGCCCGCCTGTGCAGCGGAATCGTTCGTACAGAGGGTGTCGCAAACGGCGCTCGACGTTGACATGGCGTGCGCGTGACGGTGCCTTCGCAGCCCTTTTGCAACACCCGCTGTAATGCGCCAGTAATGCAGCAGCGCGGCGATCGGGTCGGCGCAGCCCTATACTCCGGCGCACATCGAACGGAGCCGGTACACGGCGGAGCAAGCGGATGACGTGGGACAAAGAAGTCGACTGGCTGGTCGTCGGTTCCGGGGCGGCCGGAATGACGGCCGCGCTGCGGGCGGTCGATCTGGGCGCGCGCGTCCTGGTGGTCGAGAAATCGTCGCGCTTCGGCGGCTCCACCGCGATGTCAGGCGGTGCGATCTGGGTGCCTGCGAACGCCGGCATGGCCGGGTTCGGGGTCCCGGATTCGCACGCCGAGGGATTGCGTTATCTGGAACACATCACCGCCGGTCGTGTGCCGACGGCACGACTCGCCGCCTATGTAGACGCGGCATCGCGCATGGTCGAGTACCTGGCGATCCACAGCCACGTCGTGTTCGAGGCGGTACCGACCTACTGTGATTACTACGCCGAGGCGCCGGGCGGCAAGCCCGGAGCGCGCACCATCGAGCCGACGGAATTCGATGCCCTGCGTCTCGGACCCGAGCGCACGCAGCAGCGCCTCGGTTTCGAGCATCGCCGTCCGTTGCCGTTCCTGAGCATGAAAGCCGCCGAGATTCCGACGATGCTGGGTGGCGGACTGCCACGTCTGCTGCTGGTCGCCCGGCATGCCGCCGCCTATTACCTGAACCTGCGCGCTCGCCTCAGCGGTGCCGGCAACACGTCGTACACGCTCGGCGCCGCGCTGGTCGCGCGCCTGCGCCTCTCGTTGCTGGATCGTCAGGTGCCACTGTGGCTGGACTCGCCGCTGCGCGAGCTGGTGTGCGAAAACGGGGTCGTCGCCGGTGCCCTGATCGACCACGCTGGACGCAGCGTGCGCGTACGGGCTCGGCAAGGCGTACTGCTTGCTGCCGGTGGATTCGAGAAGAACGCAGCGATGCGCCAGCGCTACCAGCAGATGCCGATCGGTGCCGATTGGGCGGCGGGGTGTCCGAGCAACGAGGGTGATGCGATCCGGATTGCCGAGGCGGCCGGCGCGGCGCTCGATCTGATGGACCAGGCATGGTGGTGTCCGGTGTTCATGGTCGAGGGCGAAGCGACTCCGCGCGTGATCGTGATGGAAAAGGGTTTGCCGGGTTCGATCGTCGTCGATGCCGCGGGCCGACGTTTCGTCAATGAGTCCTCGCCGTACAACGACTTCGTCAAGGGCATGTACACCGCACACCACAGCGGAGCCGCAGCGATTCCGGCACACCTGGTCTTCGATGCCACCTTTCGCCACCGCTACCCGGTCGGGCCGCTGCGCCCGGGTTCGATCCAGCCCGACGCGGCGCTGTCGGCGTCCATCCGCGACGGCTTTCTGGCCCGCGCCGATTCGTTGCCGGAGCTTGCGCGTGCGATTGGAATCGACCCCGAAGGCCTCACGGCCAGCGTCGCGCGCTTCAACGGCTTTGCGCGCAGTGGTCGCGACGAGGACTTCGGGCGCGGTGAGACGCTTTCCGATCGCTACTACAGCGATCCGGCAGTGGGGCCGAACCCCTGTCTTGCGCCGCTCGAGCGCCCGCCGTTCTACGCGGTCAAGGTGTACCCCGGAGACCTGGGAACCAAGGGCGGGATCGTTACCGATTCCCATGCGCGGGCGCTCGATGCCTCGGGACGGGCGATTCCGGGGCTGTACGCGGCAGGCAACAGTTCGGCGTCGGTGATGGGCGAAACCTACCCGGGCGCCGGCGGCACCATCGGCCCCGCGATGGTGTTCGGCTTCCTCGCTGCGGAGCACGCCTGCACACCGCAGGCGTAGCTCCCGACCGGATCCGGCGGCTTCAGCGGTCCTGCCAGCGCGGTGACCGCTTTTCGAGGAAGGCCTGTACGCCTTCCAGCGTATCGGCGCTGCCGGCGACTTCCTTCACCAGTGTGCGCTCGAGTGCGAGTGCCTCGTCGAGTGGCAGCGATCCGCCCTCGCGTACGGCGTGCAGGATGGCGCGCTGCGGCACCAGGCTGTGACGGGTAATCATCGCGGCAAATTCCGTCGCGACCGCGACCACGTCATCGCTGTCCTCGCATACCCGGTTCACCAGTCCGATCGTGCCAGCGGTTGCACCGTCCACGGGTTCGCCGCCGAGCATCATCTCCAGCGCCCGGTTCTCACCGATCAGCCGCGGCAGCAGTTGCGTACCTCCATAAGCCGGCAGCAGCCCCAGCTTGATCTCGGGCAGACCCAGTTTCGCGCCTCGGCGTGCCACGCGGAACGTGCATGCGAGGGCAAGTTCGAGGCCACCGCCGAGCGCGAGGCCGTTGATCGCGGTGATGACCGGCTTTGGAAATCCGCGCAGACGGGCGATCAGCGTGTGGACGCGCCGGATGCGCACCTGCGGGTCGGCGTGCGCTTCGCTCAGATCACTCCCGGCGCAGAACGCGCGCCCGGCGCCGGTGAGGACCAGCGCGCGACTGTCGCTGTCGTGCTCCGCGTCCAGAGCTGCCTCCAGCCGCTCGAGCATCGGATTGCTGATGGTGTTCAGCAGTTGCGGCCGATTCAGGGTGAGCACGGTGCACGCGCCGCGTCGTTCGCTCAGTACCACGTCCATCGTCGGATCTCCTCCTTTTTTGGATCAGCCGTCCGGCTGCGAGCTGTTGCCTTCGGTCGCGGGTGGGCGTTGCGTCCCACTCAGCCGGCATTTGCACGTTCCTCGAGTTCGCTCCAGCGCACGAAAGCCGCTTCGAGCTCCTCGCCGATCGCTGCTGCGCGCAGCGATGCGGCGTGCAGTTCGTTTGCCGGCGCGTTCGCCATGCTGGCCAGCAGCCCGGCCTGTTCCTGTTCCAGCGCCTCGATTCGCACCGGCAGTTCCGCGAGTTCGCGCTGCTCGCGAAAACCGAGCTTGCGGGTGCTTGCCTGCGGCCGTTCGGTGGTACGCACAGGTGTCGCGGTCGTTGTACGCTCGAGGCTTGCAGTCTCCTTCTGTGGACGTTGCAGCAGCCAGTCGCTGTAGCCGCCCGCGTACTCCTGCCAGCGCCCATCGCCCTCCGCGACCAGCGTCTGTGTAACCACGTTGTCCAGAAACACGCGGTCGTGTGTTACCAGCAGCAGCGTGCCGTCGTAACCCTGCAGCGTCGTCTCCAGCAGCTCCAGTGACTCGATGTCCAGGTCGTTGGTCGGCTCGTCCAGGACCAGCAGATTGGCGGGTCGTGCGAACAGGCGAGCGAGCAGCAGCCGGTTACGCTCACCGCCCGACAGCGTGCCGACCGGTGAGTTCGCACGCTGGGAAGGAAAGAGGAAATCAGCCAGATAGCTGATCACATGGCGGCGTTGGCCACCGGTCTCGACCCACTCCGAACCGGGGCTGATCGTCTCGATCAGCGTCTTGCGCGCATCGAGCTGTGCGCGCATCTGGTCGAAATAGGCCACCTCGAGGCCACTGCCGAGCCGCACCGTTCCCGCATCGGGCGCGAGCTGCCCGAGGATCAGGCGAATCAGCGTGCTCTTGCCGGCACCGTTCGGGCCGATCAGGCCTATGCGGTCCCCGCGCAGCAGGCGCAGCGACAGGTCGCGCACCACATAACGCCCGCCGAACTGTTTGTCGACCCGCTCGAGTTCGGCAACCAGCTTGCCGGAGCGCGCGCCGGCATCGAGGTGCAGGCGTACCTTGCCGATGCGCTCGCGGCGCTCGGCACGCTCGGCGCGCAGCCGTTCCAGTCGTCGCACGCGGCCTTCGTCGCGGGTGCGTCGGGCCTTGATTCCCTGGCGGATCCACACTTCTTCCTGCGCCCAGAATGCGTCGAACTTGCGTGCGGCAACCTGTTCGGCGGCAAGCTGTTCCGCCTTGCGCGACTCGTAGGTAGCGAAATTGCCCGGGTACGAGCGCAGCAGCCCGCGGTCGAGCTCGACGATCCGGGTCGCGAAGCGGTCCAGAAAGGCGCGATCGTGCGTGATCACGATCGCCGCCGATACGCGCAGCAACAGTTCCTCGAGCAGCGTGATGCCGTCGATGTCGAGATGGTTGGTGGGTTCGTCGAGCAGCAGCAGATCCGGCGCGAGCGCGAGCGCGAGTGCCAGCGCTGCGCGCTTGCGCTCGCCACCCGAGAGCCGCTGCGTGCCGCCTTCGGCGTCGAGTCCGAAGCGCTGCAGGAACTCCCGCAGCCGTGCTTCGAAGCGCCAGTGCTCGCTGTCGTCGAATCCGACCTGTTCCGCGGCGCGTGCGAGCAGGCTGGCGAGCAGGGTCGGGCCAGGTGCGAGTTCCGGCTCCTGCTCGACCAGGATCACCCGCAGCCCGTCGGCGACGCGCGCCACGCCGTCGTCGAGCGCGACCCGGCCTGCGATCACGCCGAGCAGCGAAGACTTGCCGGTGCCGTTGCGTCCGATCAGCCCGATGCGTTCCCCGCGCGTTACCGCAAGCGTGGCCTCATCGAGCAGGGGGTGAAGCCCGTAGGCCAGCCCGGCCCGCTCGATGCTGAGCAATGTACTCATCGTGGTCGTGCGGCCTCGCGCCTCATTCGACGGTGATCGTGATCCGTTCCGATGCAACCGGGGGTTGGAGCGGGGCGTGCTGATAGTCACCGAGCAGCAACTGCAGCGTGTGTCGACCCGGTGGGAGTTCCAGCGTCGCTTCGGTCTGCCCGCCGCCGAAATGGCGGTGCTGCGCGTCGGCAGGGATCGGCTGGTCGAGCGGCGGCAGAGCGTCCACGTCGATCAGCAGATGATGATGTCCGGTATCCGGTCGCTCTACCCCGGCCGGTGCCACTCCCAGGCCGTGCAGGCCGAAACGCACGGTCACCGGGTTTTTCACCGTGGCGCCATCGGTCGGTTCGATGAAGTAGACGCGGGCACCTTCCGGAGCCGGCGTGCCGGCATGGGTGGTGCCGACGGCGGCCAGTGCAAGGGCCACCGCACAGAGAAGGCGGCTTGGGTGGTTCATCATGGTTCTCCTTGTGCTATGCCGGGGGTACGTGTCATGGCGTGACTGCGCCGATATGCGCGGGTCGCCAGCATAACAAAAGCAGCGTTCGACCCGGACCGAACCGCATGGCGGCAACGGCGTGGTCGTCAACCGGGTAGAATCACCCCATGCACCCGGAAGACATCCTCGACGGACTCAATCCCTCCCAGCGTGAGGCGGTTACTGCTGCCGCCGATGCGAATCTGCTGGTCCTCGCCGGCGCCGGCAGCGGCAAGACGCGCGTGCTGGTGCACCGTATTGCGTGGCTGATCTACCACGAAGGCTTCTCCGCGTACGGGTTGATGGCGGTGACGTTCACGAACAAGGCCGCGCGCGAGATGCGGGCACGGATCGAGGAGATGACGGCGCTTTCGACCCGTGGCATGTGGGTTGGCACCTTCCACGGCCTGGCGCACCGCTTCCTGAAGGCGCACTGGAACGAGGCCGGCCTGCCGCAGAATTTCCAGATTCTCGACGCCGACGATCAGTTGCGCGTGGTGAAGCGTGCCTACCGGGATCTCGGGATCGATGAGGATCGTTATCCGCCGCGCCAGGCACAGGGCTGGATCAACACGCACAAGGACGAGGGGCGACGCGCGGCGCACATCGACGACTACGGCTCCGATCGCTTCCACACGACGATGTTGACCGTCTACCGTACTTACGAAACCGCCTGCGCGCGCGGCGGGTTGGTCGATTTTGCCGAGTTGCTGTTGCGTTCGCACGAATTGTGGCTGAAGGACGAGGCCCTGCTCCATCATTATCGCGAGCGCTTCCGTCATATCCTGGTCGACGAGTTCCAGGACACCAACACGATCCAGTACGCGTGGTTGCGCGTGCTGGCCGGGGAGAGCGCACGCCTTACCGTGGTCGGCGACGACGACCAGTCGATCTACGGCTGGCGGGGCGCGAAAATCGAGAACATCCACCGTTTCGAGCGGGACTTCCCCGGCACACACATCGTGCGCCTGGAGCAGAACTACCGCTCGACCGGCGTGATTCTCGACGCTGCCAACGCCGTGATCGCACACAACCGTGGCCGTTTCGGCAAGCAGTTGTGGACGAGTGGGGAGAAAGGCTCGCCGATCACGCTGTACGCAGCGTTCAACGAACAGGACGAGGCTCGCTTCATCGTCGACCGCATCCGTGACTGGCTCGCCAACGGGCACGCGCGCGCCGACGTCGCGGTGCTCTATCGTTCGAACGCCCAGTCGCGGGTGCTGGAAGAGGCGTTGTTGCGCAGCGCGATTCCGTATCGCGTCTACGGCGGCCAGCGCTTCTACGAGCGGCTCGAGATCCGCAACGCCCTCGCCTACCTGCGTCTGCTCGGCAATCGCGACGACGACGCGGCGTTCGAGCGGGTCGTGAACACGCCGCCACGCGGCATCGGTACCGCAACGCTCGATCTGCTGCGTGAGCGTGCGCGCAGCGCAGGGATATCGTTGTGGCGCGCGGCGTCTGCAGTCCTGTCGCATCTCCCGGCGCGCGCGCGCAACGCGCTGGCTGTTTTCATCGAATTGATCGAGCGCCTCGCCGAAGAGACCCGCGAGCTGGAACTCGCACCTCTGATCGATCATGTGCTCGGTGCGAGTGGGCTGCTCGATTTCCACCGCAACGAAAAGGGTGAGCGTGGCCTGACGCGCGCGGAGAACCTCGACGAGCTGGTCAGCGCGTGTCGGCAGTTCGTCCCCGACGATCCGCGCGGCAACGTGCTGCAGCAGTTTCTGGACAGTGCTTCACTCGATGCCGGCGAGGCGCAGGCCGACGACCACGAGGACAGCGTGCAACTGATGACGCTGCATGCAGCGAAAGGGCTGGAGTTCCCGCTGGTGTTCATCGGCGGGCTGGAGGAGAACCTGTTCCCGCACCGCATGTCGATCGACGAACCGGGCCGACTCGAAGAGGAGCGCCGGCTGGCGTACGTCGGCATCACGCGTGCAATGCAGTTGTTGTACCTGAGCTACGCCGAGTCGCGTCGCCTGCACGGCATGGAGACCCGCAATACGCCGTCGCGTTTCCTGCGCGAAATCCCGCCGGAGTTGCTGCACGAAGTGCGTCCGCGCGTGACCTTGACGCGTCCGGTGGCTGCCCCCGGCGGTTTCGCAGCGGGTGTGACACGTCGCAGTGAACCCGCCCCGGGTGGCTTGCGGCTGGGCCAGAGTGTGCGCCACCCGACCTTCGGCGAGGGGGTGGTGATCGACTTCGAGGGTCAGGGTGCGAGCGCCCGCGTCAGCGTCAATTTTCGCAGTGCGGGTGCCAAATGGCTGGTGCTGTCCTACGCCAGGCTCGAACCGTTCGGCTGAACGTTCACCTGGTCGGCACCGGCGCCGGCAGCGCCCGCGTGCGTCCCTCCTCGTCGATCGCGACGAACACGAAGGTGCCTTCGGTCACCTTGTGGACGATCGGCGCTGCTCCCGTGGCAGTGGTCAGCCGCGACCATACTTCGACCTGCACCTGGATCGAGCTGCGGCCCACCGCCATCACCTGTGTGTAGCAACTCACGAGTGCGCCGACCTTGACCGGTACCATGAAACTCATGCGATCGATCGCGACGGTGGCGACCCGCCCGGCAGCGATCTTCGCAGCCGCAACCGAACCGGCGAGGTCCATCTGCGACAGCAGCCAGCCGCCGAAGATGTCACCGCTGGCATTGGTGTCCTTCGGCATGGCAATGGTCTGCAAGGCAAGTTCGCCGCCGGGGCCCGGAGAGTCGTCGCAGTGTGACATCGTTCAGGATTCCTGTTTCTCGAGAAGAGCGGTGCAAGGGTGGCGCGTGCGTTCAGGGCGTCACTGGTTCGCCCGACAATTGTGCAATACGCTTGCGTGCGAATCTGGCCGCTGCCGAGTCGCCGCCCGCGACCTCCGCATAACGTGCGCGTGCCGTTGCCGTATCGCCGAGCCCGCGTGCGACTTCGGCGAGCCCCAGTGTGGCTTCCACACTCGGCAGCAGGCGGTTTGCGGCCAGCAGATCCTCGGCAGCAGGCTCGAGGTTGCCGCGAACCAGATGCAGCAGTCCGCGCAGCAGATGCGGACGGAAGAAGCCGGGGTTCAGTGCGATCGCGCGATTGAGGCCGGTGAATGCTGCGGCCGGACGTTGCAGCCCGGATGCAGCAACCGCCTGCAGTTCGTGGAACAGCGCTTCGCGCGGTTGCCGTCGCAGCGCGGCGTCGGCTGCTGCCAGAGCCTCTGCATACCGATCCGACTCCAGTGCGTCGAGTCCGCGGTCGTAGTGCGCATAGGCCGGTGAATCACGGCGAAGGCGTGCGATGCGGTCGTGGAAGCGTGCGTCACCGCGTTCCCCGCCACCGGGTTTCTGCGCGTTGCGCTGTGCGGCTTCGGCGCGCTCTGCCGACGCGTGATGGACGGCAAGGCTTGCGTAGCTCCGATCCGCTTCACCGGCCAGCATGGCCAGGTGCTGCAGCAGGTCCGCGAGTGCCAGGGGTGCGTAGCCGGCGCGCTCGAGCTGACGGCGCACCGCCTCGTCGATTGTCGAATCCTCGCGGGTGGGTGCCGGCTGCGGCACGGTTGCAGGCGGATGGGTACGCAGTGCCACCTGCTGCCATGCGGCACCGCTGTGCACGGGGCCGATCTCGACCAGCGCGCTCGCCGCGCCCGTGAGCAGCGGGTCCGGGGCAATGCCGGCGGGCTGCAGTGAACCTTCGATCGCCAGCGCGAGCAAGGCCGCCAGCTCGGCTTCGTCGTCCAGTGTCACGAGCAGGCCGCGCGTGATGGCGATCTTGCCGCCCGGCAGCGCCCACGCACCCGGCGCCGACTGGTCGAGCAGTGCGAACTCCCACTTGAACTCGGGGTGCTCGCTGAGGCGTGCCAGTGTGGTGCCGATTGCCGACACGTAGGCGCCGAGCGCGGGGTCCAGCGCCCAGGTGCCACCGATCCGTTGCTGCAGTACCACGAACAGGGCCGTACCGAGGCGCATGCGTTCGGCCGCATCCACTTCTGCGGCTGCAGACGGTCCCGTGCGTTGCGGGAGTCCGCAGCCGGGAATCAGCAGACCGATGGCAAGCAGCACCGCAAGGAAAGGCCGGATTCGCATGGCTTGCCTCATCGCAGCAGGTAGTCCGCAGCAATGCCCAGGAACACGGCGGCTCCGAAAAGGTTGTTGTTCAGGAATGCGCGAAAGCACGGCTCGCGTTGCCGGTTGCGCGCCAGATACTGCTGCCAGCCGAACAGGATGGCTCCGACCAGCAGCGCGACCGCGTACGGCGTTCCCATCCCGAACTGCCGTCCGGTCAGCCACAACAGCAGCAGCACCAGCACCTGCAGTATCGCGATCACGAACCGGTCTGCCGTACCGAACAGGATCGCGGTCGACTTCACGCCGATATGCAGATCGTCGTTGCGATCGACCATGGCATAGAAGGTGTCGTAGACCACGCTCCACAGGAGCGCGGCGCTGAACGGCACCCACAGCGCGGGCGGCAGTGCATCGCGTTCGGCAGCAAACGCCATCGGGATGCCCCAGGAAAACGCGACACCGAGTCCAAACTGCGGCAGGTGGGTAACGCGTTTCAGGTACGGATAGCCGATCGCAAACACCAGGCCCGCGACCGACAGCAGCACGGTGAGGGTGTTCGTCATGAGCACCAGCGCGAATGCAGCGAGCACCAGTACCGCGGCGAGAGCGAGTGCCTCGCGCTTGCTCACCCGGCCGGTGGCGAGCGGACGCTCGCGCGTGCGCTCGACAGCACCGTCGATATCGCGGTCGGCGAAATCGTTGGCGATGCATCCGGCCGAGCGCATCAGGAACACGCCCGCGGTGAAGATCAGCAGGTTCGCAGCCGAGGGCGTGCCTTCGGCGGCCAGCCACAACCCCCACCACGTCGGCCACAGCAGCAGGAAGCTGCCGATCGGGCGATCGAAACGGATCAGTTGCAGATACAGCGACAGGCGCTCGAGCAGGTTCATGTACCGGTCATTCGCGAAGGGCGCACGGATTATAGCGAGGGCAGTCGGCAGGCCGGCAGGAAGAACTCCGCAACCAGCAGCGGTGCGCCGTGCACGTGGAACACCGAACGCCTGCCCCATACCGGCGCAGCCCCGGCCAACGCGGCAGGCAGTACCCGGTGTGCGACGTCGATACGCGCCAGCTCGAACGGCGCACGGTGCAGTCCGCGGGTGGAAAACAGCAGCGCACCGAGCGAGCGCTCACCGAAGCGACGCAGGTGGCGAAGCCGTCCGCGCAGGGTCGTTGCCGGCAGGATGCTGCGGGCAAACACCCAGGGTTCGCCGGCGCATTCCAGCACCACTTCGCGTACCAGCGCGACTTCGTGTGCGCGCAGGCCCAGTGCATGGCGCTCCGATGTGCGCGGGCGTTGCCACTGCTGGTTCAGCACCCGCACGCGCAGACGGTTGCCACTGGCTGCCTGCAGGCGTGCGGTCAGCGAGCTTTCGTCGAGCAACCAGCTGCGGGTTCGCCGCGGCAGCTCGAGCGCATCGAAACGCCGCCAGGGCTTCCATGCAGGCTCGTCGGGGTGGATGCCCGCGGGTGGCGGTGGGTGCAATGCGCGTGTCTCCGTGAGACGAAACGCCGCAGATTCTATCCGGTTGCATGTCGGCTGAGCGTGTCGCAAAACATTACGAGACGTGTCGTCACGCGCGGATCACGTGAACGCTCGTCGAAGTCCGCAGGATCGTGCTGCCCGGAGAGTCAACCGGCAGCGAGGCGCGCCGGAGCGAGCATCGGATCGCGTGCCAGCGGCTCGATGCGCAGCGCCAGGCCGGTATCGATACCAAGCACGCAGGCTTCGGGCAGCAGCCGCCAGGCATCCCCGGGCGTAATCGGCTCCGATGCCACCTCGACCGCTCGATACGCTGCACAGGAGGAGCGTTCGACGTGCGACTGGCCGCATTGGTGGCAGGAACCTGCTGTGTCGTGCTCCAGGAACCAGAGGCTGCGACCGTAGCGCGAAGCGACCATCTGTTCGCCGTCGGTCAGCAGCACGTTGAGACCGATCGGGCAATCCGGTGCAAGCTCATGGCACCAGTCCAGCACCTGCGCGATGCCGTCACGAGTCGTGGCCAGCAAATCGGCCCTGCGCTCGCGCGACCACCGTGACAGCAGGTAGTGAAACAGGTGCTCGCTGTCGGTTTGCCCGCGGATCGCGGTGCGGTGCCGCTGCGCGGTCGCGGCGAGCAGCCGGGGTTTCAGGCGATCGAAGGCGGGGAGCGTACCGTTGTGTGCGAACGTGAAGCGTCCGTGACGGAACGGGTGGGTGTTGTCCACGCTGAGCGAACCCACGGTGGCGCGGCGCACATGAGCCAGCACCGCGCGGGAGCGGATCTGCGCCACCCGCTGCGGAAATTGTTCGCCGTCATACGCGGCCCAGGCCTGGCGTTCGACCACCGGGCCCCGATTCGTGTACTCGGCCACGCCCCAGCCGTGTGCGTGCTGTACGCCGTCCGCATCACCCGCACTTTGGCGCATGAGGTTGTTCTGTGAACAGGCGAGACTGCACCCGACCCGGGTGGGTTCGCTGGCGAGCAGGGCATACAGCCGGCACATGTGGTGTGGACTCCACGCAATCCTCCTTATACCTAATCGTTGCGCGGGCATTTCGCAAGGCCGCACGATCCGGTTGCGACAAATATCCGAAACTGTTCACGGTTCGCGGACTTCCGGCCTCCCGCCGTCCCGCTGGCGAGGGTGTCGAAGCCCATGGTGCGGCGGCGTGGTGACACAGCTTCGCACCGGTCCTGCTCCACCCTCTCGAGCCGTGTCGGGCGTTACGGCAACGGCAGTTGGTCGACCTGCGCCAGGCTGTCGATGACGTGCTCGGGGACGGCGTTGCCGCCACCACCGCCGGCGGCGCCGGTCAGGCTGCAAAGCACCCGGCTTCCTGCAGCCACTACTCCGGCATCGATGGCCTTCACCACACCCGCCAGCGCCAACAGGCCCGCCTTTTCGACGACTTCGCCGTTGCGTATCGCCACCAGCACGCCGTTATCGTGCAGCAGTTGCAGCGGCGTGCGGCCATCGAAGCGCCTGGAGAGAAACTCGTCCAGCTCGCTGGCATCCACGGTCGTCATGCTGCCGCCGCTGTTCACGAGCACCCGTTCCAGCGCGGCGAATGTGCCGTGGGTCTGTGGCTTCTCGTCATACATCACCGAGACGAGCAGCGGCTCGTCGCGCTCGGGAATGGTCGCCACGCCGCCGATACTCGCCAGCCAGGCCCGGTACATCGGGCAATTGGATGCCTGCTGCACCCCGAGGAAGCGCGGCAGGAGCTCGAACTCCCCGCGATGGCGCATCAGCGCCCGGTAGATACCGATCGGCCCGAAACCCGCGCTGATGGTCTGCGCCAACCAGTCGAAGCAATTGCCGGCAAGCATCTGCTCGAGAATGAAAAAACCGCGGAACATGGCGGCTTCGAGGCGCCACTCGACGCGTGGGACGAGCGTGAGGCCGCGCTGTTGCGCGAAGCGGTGGGTCGCTTCCTTGACCATGCCGCGGATTTTCACCGCGATCAGATGGCTGGTCGGATTTGCAAACACCTCACCGTTCAACAGGGGCAGGTTGGCTTGTGGCACGAAACAGAAGGTTTCGATCCCCAGTCGCTGACAGTAGGCAGCCAACGCGGTACCGCTGTTCCCGCCCGACTCGAGCACCACGCGCAGATGGCCGGCGAGCCTGCAGTGAGCGGCCGTCACGCAGCCATCGATGGACTTGAAGGTGCGCGTGTGCATGAGGGAGCTTTCATCGAGCAGATGAATTGCCACTCCGCGATGTTCGAAGAGCGGGAACAGGCGCACGCCTTCCTGTACGCTCGCCCGCGCCAGCCAGTCGTGGAATTGCCTCCGCGTGCGTGCATCCAGTTCGTCGCCCGATGCGGCGAGATAGCGCCTGACCAGACTGGTCTCTGCCGAATGGCGATTGTCTATGAACGGTGCGAAGCTGTTTGTCATCGTGTTTCCGTCGGGCACGTCGAGAGTTCGCACGATAGCCAGCGAGTGCTGGTGAGACAACGAAACATCGGACGACCATCGATCCTGCGGATCGATCCGGCGGATTCGCTCGGTCGGTCGGGCTGCGCGTACAATGCTAGGATTCCCGTGACGCCATGCGCGGCTCGACATCCTCGGGCGGCACGTGCGCCGCGACAACGAATCATGGCGGGAGTCGAGTGATGGCACGGTGGGAATGCATCGTCTGCGGCTGGGTTTACGATGAGGAAAAAGGCTGGCCCGACGACGGCATTGCACCGGGTACGCCGTGGGAGCAGGTGCCGGAAGATTTTCTTTGCCCGGAGTGTGGTGCCCCGAAGGAAGACTTCGTGCTGCTCGACTCGCCCGGCACCGTGGAGACCGCAACCAGGCAGGCTGCTCCGCCACAGCCGCGTCGGCTGGTCGTGATCGGTACCGGGCTGGCGGGCTATTCCTTCGCACGGGAGTTCCGCAAGCTCGACACCAGCACGCCACTCTTGCTGATCACGGCCGATGACGGACGCGCCTACTCCAAGCCGATGCTGTCGACCGGATTCACGCGGGCGCTGGAAGCGGAGCAACTCGCTACGGCAGACGCGAACACGATGGCGGAGACGCTGGACGCGACGATCCGTACCCATGCGCGCGTGACAGCGATCGATACGGTCCGACGCGAACTGCAACTTGCCGACGGTTCGGTCGAAGCCTGGGAAAGGCTGGTCATCGCGTGGGGCGCAGAAGTCGTCCAGCCACCGCTCGCAGGCGACGCAGCCCTGCAGGTGCACGCCGTCAACAACCTGCAGGACTACGCGAAGTGGCGTGGTGCGCTCGCCAATGGCAAGGCCGGTAAGGTATTGCTGATCGGTGCCGGGCTGATCGGCAGCGAATTCTGCAATGACCTCGCCAACGCCGGCATCAGCACCGAAGTCGTCGATCCACTCGGCTGGTGCGTGGCGACGTTGCTGCCGGAACCTCTGGGGCGCGCGCTGCAACATGCGCTGGAGGCGCGGGGTGCTCGTTTCCATTTCGGCACCGTGGTGCGCTCGGTCGATCAGGCGCGACCCGGAGCCGGCATCGTCGCCACGCTGGCCGATGGGCGGCGTGTGGAAGCCGACCTGGCACTGTCGGCAGTGGGTGTGCGTCCGCATATTGCGTTGGCGCGCACCGCAGGCCTTGCAGTGAATCGGGGCATCGTGGTCGACCGGCTGCTGCAGGCCAGCGTGCGCGGGGTGTATGTGCTTGGCGATTGCGCCGAGGTGGAGGGCCATGTCCTGCACCATGTGGCGCCGCTGATGGCGTGTGCGCGCAGCCTGGCGCAAACGCTTGCGGGCAACCCGGTTGCGGTTGGCTACCCCGGAATGGCGGTCACGCTGAAGACGCCGGCCTGCCCGCTGGTCGTTGCAGCACCGCCAGCCGCTGCAGACGGTGCGTGGTCGATCACCGGAACGGCCCCGGACTTCATCGCCGAATTCCGCAGTCCCGACGGGGTGCTGCGCGGCTTCGCGCTGAGCGGTGCCGAAGTCGAGCACAAGGCACGGCTGCAGCTCGAACTGCCACCGTTGCTGGCCTGAAACCGGGTTGTTCGCGTGCGGCGTGAGTCACCTCAGGCCGCAAGATCACGGGCGATCGCAGCGAGCTGCTCGCGAGCGCTGCGGATGTACTCGCTGACTTCGAGTGCGGCGCCGCGATCGATGCCGAGCGCGGCGAAGGCCTGATCCGGCAGCGGTTCCAGCGGTGCGCTGCCGATGCCGTGCTGGCGCAGCAGACGCGTTGCGACCTGCAGCACCCTCGCTGCCGTCTCGTGTTCACCCGCCTGTTCCGGCGCGTGCTGGAAGCGCAGCGTGGCACACACCGCTTCCGGCAGATGCCAGAAGCGCATCAGCCGGGCCGCCATCTGTTCGCGCGTGACGCCAAGCAGGAAACGCTCCACGTACCAGTGCCCGAGGTGCGGGTTGGCGTCGGTATAGCGACATACCAGTTGCATCTGCGGCTTGAACAGTTCGCCGAGAATCAGCGCGCCGAAGTTGTGCAGCAGACCACTCAGATACATATACCCCAACGGGGGACGCAGGGTCGACGGCATCGCTTTCGCAAGGCCTTCGGCCATCGCAGCGCCGTGGACCGCCTGCACCCAGTACGTGCGATAGCCGTGTGGACCATCAGCACTCATTCGCATCGTCTTGCCGAGGGCAAGGCCGAGTGCGAGATTCATCACGAGATCGAAGCCGAGAACGCGGACGATCGCATCCTGGATCGACCGGACCTTGCCGGGTGCGGCGTAATACGGTGACGAGGCCCAGCTCACGACCTGCGCGGCGAGCGCCGGGTCGATCTCCACCACGCGGGCAAGATCACTGACGCTCGCGTACGGGTCGGCACTGATGCGGATGATGCGGTGTGCGATCTCGGGCAGCGGCGGAAAGTCGAGGGTGTCTTCCAGGCGTCGCTCGACGCGGCGCGAGGTGAAGCGTGCGACCGCGTTGCCGATGTCATTGTCGTCATCCGATGCATCGATGCCGCCCGGATCGATGGTGCTCAGTGCAACGCAGAAATCCGCGCTGCTGCAGGTCTCGTGCTCGAGCAGCGCAGCGAAATGTGCTGCCGGCATGCGTATGCGCACGCCGGCTGCGTCGAGTTCGAGTTCGCCGCGCGAACAAAGCGAACGATCCGCGATGATCGGCAGTTGCAGCACTCGCGGCAGGGCGGGAAGTGATGGCAAGCCCTGTGCCGCACAGCACGCAGCGACGGTTGCCTCGTCGGCTGCAAGCAGTTCACGGCCACTGAAACGGTTCAACGCTTCAAGGTCGAGCAGCGCGTCGGCCGGCATCAGGATCAGCACCGGTCCGACCGCATCCTGCAGCAGGGTTGCCTGCACCCTCGTGACGGTGCCTGGTTCAGTTGCTGCGGCCAGCGTCCAGTGGGTTGCTCCGTCATCGAGCACGCGGCTCACGGATTGCGCCAATTGCATCGTTGTCATTCCTGGCCCGATGCGCCAAGTGTAGTTGAAGGTCTGCGTGGGCACACGGAGCCACCGCGGACGGCTGTGCGGCCAGCAGCTTCAGGCATCGGCGTAGCGTGTGCGCCCGGGAATCCAGCGTTCGAGCAGCGGTGCGACGAGCTCGGCATGGTGCTCCAGCAACTGCATGGCGGCTGAGCGTACTTCGGGCAGCAGCACGGCGTCACGTTGCGGATCCGCGAAGCGCAAACCCATCAGTCCGGTCTGACGCGTTCCCAGCAGTTCCCCGGGACCACGCAGTGCGAGGTCGCGCTCGGCGAGCACGAAACCATCGCTGGTATCACGCATCGCCTCGAGGCGCGCGCGCCCGAGGTGTGACAGCGGCGGCTGGTAGAGCAGCACGCAGTGGCTGGCGATGCTGCCGCGTCCGACACGACCACGCAACTGATGCAACTGCGCGAGCCCGAGCCGCTCGGCGTTCTCGATGATCATCAGAGAGGCGCGTGGTACGTCCACGCCGACCTCGATCACCGTGGTCGCCACCAGCAAGTCGATCTCGCCGCGCTTGAACGCGTCCATCGTCGCGAGCCGCTCGCGTGTCGGTATGCGACCGTGGACCAGGCCGACACGAAGTTGTGGCAACTGCGCGGCGAGTTCGCCGGCGGTGGCTGCCGCGGCCTGCGCCTGCAGGGTTTCGGATTCCTCGATCAGCGTGCAGACCCAATACGCCTGACGACCTTCGGCACAGGCTGCACGTACGCGCTCGACGACATCCGCACGCCGCGTGTTTGCCAGCACCGCGGTGGTCACGGGCGTGCGTCCCGGTGGCAGCTCATCGATCAGCGAGTAGTCGAGATCGGCGTAAGCGGTCATCGCCAGCGTGCGCGGGATCGGGGTTGCCGTCATCACCAGCTGGTGTGGTGCAACGCTGTCGCTGTTCCCCTTGTCGCGCAGCGCAAGCCGCTGGTGTACGCCGAAGCGGTGCTGTTCGTCGATGATCACCAGGCCGAGACGGGAAAAGCGCACCTGCTCCTGGAACAGGGCCTGCGTCCCGACCGCGAGGTGGATCGTGCCGTCGGCAATCCCGCCGATCGCTGCGCGCCGCCGTTGTGCCGACAGTCGCCCGCCGAGCAGCACGCAACGCAGGCCGAGCGGTTCGAGCCATGCTGAAAAACTGCGCTGATGCTGTTCGGCGAGCAGCTCGGTGGGAGCCATGATCGCTACCTGCCAGCCTGCGCCGATCGTGGTCAGCGCCGCGAGCGCCGCCACCAGCGTCTTGCCACAGCCGACGTCACCCTGCACCAGCCGCAGCATCGGGTGGCCACTGACGAGGTCGCTGCGGATCTCCTCGCTGACCCGCACCTGCGCCGCGGTTGGACGGAACGTGAGATTCTCCAGCAGACGCCTGCCGAGCCGTCCGTCGTCGTGCAGCACCGGTGCGGCCTGCGTGCGTGCCCGCTGGCGGATCAGCAGCAATCCGAGCTGGTGTGCGAGCAGCTCTTCGGTGGCCAGTCGCTGCTGGTATGGATGAGTGCCGCCCATGAGCTGCGCGACGGGTGCATCGGGCGGTGGGCGATGCAGGTAGTGCAATGCCGCTGCAAGTGGCACTGCCGCCGTGTGGGAGCCGGTGGGAAGCAGCTCGGCAAGGCTGCCATCGTCGAGCATTTTCAATGCCTGCGACGTAAGCGAGCGCCAACTGCCCTGGTGCAGGCCTTCGGTGCTTGGATAGATCGGCGTGAGGCCGGGCTCGGCACCGGAGTCGGCCTCGTCGGTCAATACCCGATATTCCGGATGGTAGATCTCGATACCGTTGCGCCCGCGGCGTGCTTCACCGAAACAGAGCAGGCGTGTGGCGGAATCCAGGTTGCGTTGTTGGGCGGCGCTGAAATGATAAAAGCGCAGCGTGATCACGCCGCTGGGGTCACCGAGCAGGCACACCAGGCTGCGGCGGCGTCCGGACTCGACGCGCAGTTCGAGCACCCGACCTGCCACGAGCGCCTCGACGCCGGGGCGCAAGGTGCCGATCGGGACTATCCGCGTCCGATCCTGGTAGCGCAGCGGCAGGTGAAACAGCACATCGGCAACGCTGCGGATGCCGAGCGTGGCCAGGCGTGCGTCGAGTTGCGGCCCGACTCCGTGCAGCGCGCTGACGGGCACACGCTCGAGAGCGGGTCTGGCGGGTGCGCGATCCTGGGGCAAGCGACTGGCTGATCCGGTGACTCAACTGCGGTATGTGATCATAACCGACCGCAGCCGCAGAGAGCTCGTGGCTCAGGGCTTCAGCGTCATCGTGGCCTCGATCTCGACCAGCGCACCACGCGGCAGCGCGGCGACCTGCACGCAGGCACGTGCTGGGTACGGTTCGCTGCAGTGACGCGCCATCACCGCATTCACGGCGCTGAAATCGGCCAGATCGGTCAGGTAGATGTTCACCTTCACGAACTGGTTCAGATCACCACCAGCGGCACGTGCGACGGCGGCGAGATTGCGGAATACCTGCTCGGCCTGTGCTGCTGCGTCACCCGGCACCAGCTCCATCGTTGCCGGATCGAGTGGAATCTGTCCCGAGAGCCAGACCGTATCGTTGACCTTCACCGCCTGCGAGTAAGGCCCAATCGCCTGCGGGGCTTCGCTGGAATGGATGACTGCGCGGTTGCTCATCGGGTTTCCTCGGAATGGGTTGGAACCGGCTTCAGTGCCGGACTCGCGTGACTTTCATCACCAGATTCTGGGTGCGGATACGACGCATGATGCGTGCGAGCGCAACCCGGTTAGCCACACCGACCACGAGGCGGATCTGGCTGATGCGTGCGTCACGCTCCTCCATGTCGATCTTCTCGATGTTCACGTCCATCGCACTGATGCGGTTCGCGAGCGCGGCGATCACGCCCTTCTGGTTTTCGAGCTCGACCAGCAGCTCGACATCGAATTCGCCGCTGACATCCTCGGCCCAGCGCAGTTGCGTGCAGCGCTCCGGGTCGGCGACGAACTCGGCGATGTTGTTGCAGTTCTCGCGGTGCACGACCATCCCGCGCCCGGCACTGATGTGCCCTACGATCGCGTCTCCCGGAATCGGATAGCAACACTTCGCGAAGTTGAGCACCATGCCTTCGGTGCCATGGATCGTTAGCGGCGCCAGGTCGCTGCCGGGTGAGCCGGTCGTCAGTTCGCTGATGCCGAGCAGGTGCCTGGCGGTCAGCAGCGCGACACGGTTGCCCAGCCCGATCTCTTCGAGGATGCCGTCCAATGACGGACGCTTCGTTTCGAGCAGCAGTTGCTCGACCGCGCCTGTCCCGAGCGTTGCGCGGATGCTGCTGCCAAGACCGCCGAGCGCCTTGTCGAGCAACCGGCGTCCCAGCTCGATCGATTCCGATCGTTGCTGGCTCTTCAGATGGTGGCGGATGTTGGTGCGCGCCTTGGCGGTGACCACGAAGCTGAGCCACGTTGCGTTCGGGTTTGCGCGTGGTGCAGTGACTATTTCCACGGTCTGGCCGCTCTGCAACCGGGTGCTGAGCGGAGCGAGGTTGCGATCGATGCGGCAGGCGACGCAGCTGTTGCCGATGTCGGTGTGCACGGCGTAGGCGAAGTCGACTGCCGTTGCGCCCTTCGGCAGCTCGAAGATCTCGCCGCGCGGTGTGAACACGTAGACCTCGTCGGGAAACAGGTCGATCTTCATGCTCTCGATGAATTCCAGCGAATTGCCGGCCCGCTGCTGCATTTCCAGCAATCCCTGCACCCACTGGCGTGCGCGCGAGTGGCCACCGCCCTGTCGCTCCGAGCTGCTGGACTTGTACAGCCAGTGTGCCGCAATCCCGTTGTTCGCCATTTCCTCCATGTCGGAGGTGCGGATCTGGATCTCGATCGGTACACCGTGCATGCCGAACAGCACGGTATGCAGTGACTGGTAGCCGTTGGCCTTCGGGATGGCGATGTAATCCTTGAAATGCCCGGGTACTGGCTTGTAGAGGTTGTGCATGACACCGAGCACGCGGTAGCAGGTGTCGACATTCTCGACCACGATACGAAATGCGAACACGTCCATGATCTCGGCGAACGACTTGCCCTTGCTGCGCATCTTGCGATAGATGCTGTAGAGGTGCTTCTCGCGACCGATCACGCGCGCGCTGATTCCTTCGTCGCGCAGCCGGACTTCGATCTTGCGCTGGATCTGGCTCACCAACTCCTTGCGGTTGCCGCGCGCCTTGCGTACCGCAGCTCCGATGCGTCGTGCGCGCATCGGGTGGAGTACGGCAAAACCGAGATCCTCGAACTCCAGGCGCAGGTTGTTCATCCCGAGTCGCAGCGCGATCGGGGCGTAGATTTCCAGCGTCTCTGCAGCGATGCGCCGGCGTTTCTCGGGCTTCAGCACATCCAGCGTGCGCATGTTGTGCAGGCGGTCGGCAAGCTTCACGAGGATCACGCGGATATCGCGTGCCATCGCCATCGCCATCTTCTGAAAGTTCTCTGCCTGCGCTTCCGCACGCGAGGCGGTTTCGAACAGTGAGAGCTTGCTGACACCGTCGACCAGTTCGGCCACCGGCGGGCCGAACTGTGTTGCCAGTGCTTCCTTCGGGATCCCGGTGTCCTCGATCACGTCGTGCAGCAGCGCGGCGATCAGGCTCTGGTGATCCATCCGCATGTCCGCAAGGATCGTGGCGACCGCGAGCGGATGGGTGACGTAGGGCTGCCCGGTGCGTCGCACCTGGCCATCGTGCGCCTGCTCTGCGAAATAGTACGCACGGCGTACCGCGTCGACCTGCTCGGGAGCGAGGTAACCGCGGAGTCTGTCGGTCAGCGTGCCAAGCTGTTGCATGCAACGGACTCGCGTGGGCAGGCTACGCGAGGTGCGGGGCGATGACCCCGGGCGGTCACAGGTTGGCCGCGTCGACCTGCGCTTCGAGCAGTTCTTCGAAAGAGGGTTCGATCCTTTCCTCGAAGATCTCGGGCCCGATCAGCCCCTCCTCGATCTCGCGCAGTGCGATCACCGTGGGCTTGTCCGATTCTGCGTGCACCAGCGGTTCCTTGCCGCCGGTGGCAAGCTGGCGGGCGCGCTTTGCCGCGAGCATCACCAGTTCGAAGCGGTTATCGACCTTGTCGAGGCATTCCTCTACCGTAATACGTGCCATGGGGTGTACCTGTAGCGTCTGTAGGGCGCCGGCGTCCGGGTCGGCGCGGGGGCGAGGATTCTAGCAGAGTCTCTCAGGGCCCAGACAGCAGGTTGGCGATCAGGCCGTCGAGTCGCACCGTCTGTGCCGGGCAGCGCAGGCGATTGGTTCGCAGGATCGCACGCAAGTCATCCAGGGCCGATTCGAATCGGTCATTGACGATGATGTAGTCGGCTTCGCCATGGTGCGACATCTCGCTGACCGCCTCGCGCATCCGGTTGGCGATGACTTCATCGTCGTCCTGGTTGCGTGTGCGCAGGCGTGCCTCCAGTGTCGCGCGTGATGGCGGCAGAATGTAGATCGACTGTGCAGCGGCGACCCGTTCGCGCACCTGGCGTGCGCCCTGCCAGTCGATCTCGAGGATCACGTCGATTCCGATCGCGAGGTTGTGCAGCACCTGGGCGCGCGAGGTTCCATAGCGGTTGCCGAACACCGTCGCGCATTCGAGAAAGTCGTTGCGCGCCAGCATTGCATCGAACAGCTCGTGCGAGACGAAATGGTAATTCACACCGTCGGTTTCGCCGGGGCGGCGCTCGCGTGTGGTGTGCGATACGGAGACCCGCAGGCCGGGATCGCCGGCGACCAGCGCCGCGACCAGACTGGTTTTGCCGGCACCGGAAGGCGCCGACACGGTATACAGCGTGCCAGTGGCGATGCCTGTATTCATTCGATGTTCTGTACCTGTTCGCGCATCTGCTCGATCAGCACCTTCAGCTCGACCGCCGAGCGGGTGGTCGGTGCCGAAAGGGATTTTGACGCCAGAGTGTTCGCCTCGCGGTTGAACTCCTGCATCAGAAAGTCGAGCCGTCTTCCGCAGCAACCGCCTGTCGCGAGGCTGTGACGCGTCTCGTGCACGTGTGATTGCAGTCGATCGAGCTCTTCGGCGACGTCGGAGCGCGCTGCCAGCAGCACGATTTCCTGCTCCAGGCGTTGTGCGTCGATCGTGGCGCCCAGCTCGGCGGTGCGCTCCCGCAGTCGTTGGCGATGGGTGTCGAGGATGCTCGGCAACCCGCTGCGAATCTCGCCCACGATCGTGTCGATACGCGCCAGTCGTTGTTCGAGTTGCGCCGCGAGCGTTGCACCCTCCCGCGTGCGCATGGCGACCAGATCGCCGAGCGTCTCGTCGAGCAAGCCGAGTACCCCGTGCGCAACCTCATCCTCGTCGGGCTGCTGTTCCGCGATCACGCCCGGCCAGCGCAACACGTCGAGAGCGTTCGGCGTGCCCAGTGGCCCCATCAGCGTACAGACGTGTGTCGAGGCCGCGTGCAGGCGACGCACGAAGTCGTCGTCGATCGCCAGGGATCCCGGCGTGGTGCGCCCTGCGTGCAGCCGCAAGTTGCAGTCGACCTTGCCGCGCCCGATGCGTTCGCGCAGCAGTTCACGCGACGGCATCTCGATGTGGCGTGCCGATTCGGGGAGTCGTACCTGCGCTTCGAGATAGCGATGATTGACCGAGCGGACTTCCCACGACAGGGAGCCCCATGGAAAAACCCTCTCACGTCGCGCGAACGCCGTCATGCTCTGGATTGCTGGCAAACTTCGCCTCCGGTGGCCTTGCCACATTGTAATCATGCCACCCGCATAAATCATGCGCCGGGCGGCGTGTGTATAATCGCGCGCCCCGACCCTGCAGCATTCCGGAGTACCGATCATGGAACGACCCAGTGGACGTCGTCCGGACCAGCTTCGCCAGGTACGCTTCACGCGCGCGTTCACGCGCCATGCAGAAGGTTCGGTGCTGGTCGAGTACGGCGACACGCGCGTGATCTGTACTGCCAGCGTCGAGCGGGGCGTGCCGCGTTTCATGCGTGGCGAAGGTCGCGGCTGGCTTACGGCAGAGTACGGCATGCTGCCGCGAGCCACCAACACTCGCACCGAGCGCGAGTCGGCCCGTGGCAAGCAGGGTGGGCGAACCGTCGAGATCCAGCGCCTGATCGGCCGCTCGCTGCGTTCCGCGCTCGATCTTGCGAAGCTCGGCGAGAACACGATCATCGTCGATTGCGACGTGATCCAGGCCGACGGTGGTACGCGCACCGCCGCGATCACCGGTGCCTGCGTGGCGTTGGTGGACGCGCTGACAGTCGGGCGGCGCAAGCGCATGATCGCCGAGGATCCGCTGCGGCACCTGGTGGCTTCGGTATCGGTGGGCATCTGCGGTGGGCGTGCGGTACTCGATCTCGACTACGCAGAGGATTCGAATGCGGAAACCGACATGAACGTGATCATGACCGAGCACGGTGACTTCGTCGAAGTACAGGGAACGGCTGAGGGACGCCCGTTTCGAGGCGACGAACTGCAGCAGATGCTCGAACTGGCGTCCCGGGGAACCGAAAACCTGGTACGTGTGCAGAAGATGGCGCTGAGCACGCCGTTGCCCGGGAAATAGGCAAGCCGCCATCGTCTCCGGACACGCCGTCTGCGACGGTGAAAAGGATCTACAGCTGCTCTGACTCGATGTCGTAGTCCATGACCAGCGGCGCGTGGCTGGAGAATTCCTGCCCCTTGTAGATCACACCATACTCGATCGTCGAGCGCAGCCCTGACGAGACGATCTGCAGGTCGAGTCGCCAGCCGTCCCCGTCATCGCGTCCGGCGGGCCACCACGAGAACTCGTCCTCGTCCTGGTTCACCAGACGGAATGCATCGCAGTACCCGAGCTCGTCGTAGAGCGTATCGAGCCACTGCCGTTCGGCGTCGAGGAATCCGGCCGTAGCGCCGTGGCGTGCGGCCTCCTGGACGTCGCGTGCGGCATGCGCCATGTTCCAGTTGCCGCACAGGATGTACTGGCGCCGCTTCTTGCGCACCTTGTCGAGCTGGATGCGCAGTTGTTCGAAAAAGCGCGATTTGTGCGCGAGTGATCCCGGATCATCCAGGCTGGCAGCAGGAGCCAGCAGGCTGACGACGCTGATGTTTTCGAAATCGGCCTGCATGTAGCGGCCTTCGCCGTCGGCCTCACCGAGGCCCAGTCCGGTCATGATGGCTTTCGGCATCTTGCGACAGTAGATGGCCACGCCATTTGTCGTCGCATCGATGGCGTCGAAAAAGTACGCGAAATAACCATCCGGATTGTACAGAGCGCTCCCGAGTGCGGATTCCGCAGCACGCAGATCCTGGACGCAGATCACGTCGGCGTCCTGTTCGAGAGCCCAAGCGTAAAAGCCTCGCGAGGCAGCTTCGCGAATGCCGTCGGCGCAGAAACTGATGACGCGCATGGCCTTCCCATCCCTTAAACCTGAATATCATACATGATGCCGTTCGCCGAGGCGCGCACGGGGTCGCGATGCCTGGCGTTCGCACACCCCTTGCCGGGAGAGTCGCGCTGCTATAATCGCTCCGCGCTTCATTGCTCGGGAACTTGCGTGGAACATACGTCAATCGGCGATCATCGACGCGATTTCATCGCGCTCGCCCTGCGCTGCAGAGCGCTGCGTTTTGGTGATTTCACGCTGAAGTCGGGACGGCGCAGTCCCTACTTCTTCAACGCCGGTGAGTTCTCGGGCGGCGTGGCACTGGCAGCTCTCGGGCGCTGTTACGCGGCCGCAATCGCTGCTGCGGGCATCGAGTTCGACATGCTGTTCGGGCCTGCCTACAAGGGCATTCCGCTGGCTGTCGCGACGGCGGTGGCGATCGCCAACGACACGGGCCGTGACGTGCCGTGCGCATTCAACCGCAAGGAAGCCAAGACCCACGGTGAGGGAGGAGCCTTGATCGGAGCGCCGATTGCCGGGCGCGTATTGATCGTCGACGACGTCATTACTGCGGGTACCGCAGTGCGAGCGGTGGCGGAATCGATCGGTACGGCCGGTGCGCAGATCGCGGGCGTGGTGCTCGGCCTCGACCGGGCAGAGCGCGGACGCGGTACCGGCTCGGCGGTATCCGAGCTGGCGCGTGAGCTGGGGGCGCCGGTGTTCAGCATTGCACGACTGGACGACATCGTGGCCTATCTCGAGGACTCCCCCGCCTTGCGTGAATACCTGCCGGCGATGCACGCCTACCGGCTCGAATGGGGGGCGTCGTCTGCCTGAGGGTGCCGGCCCCCGCTCGTGCGTCGATATTGAATCCGGGCTAGACTTCGATCCAGGCATGTTCCCGTTCCTGAGGCCCGCATGAAAGTCGTTCTGCACGCCAAGCCATCCGGGCGCTGCCGTAGCGCTTTGCCGGTGCTGTCGCTGCTGCTCGGGGTCGGGCTTTGCGCCGGCGTGGCGGCAGAGGAACTCTTCTACAAATACGACAACGCCGACAGCATTACGGTGATCGATGATCACATCCCGCCCGAGTTTGTGCACAAGGGCTATGTGGTCCTGAATCGTGCCGGGCGCGTCATCGAGGTGGTACCGCGTGCGCTGACCGAAGCCGAGATGCGCGCCAACGGGCCGGAGATCCAGGCGCGCCTGCGCGGTGAGGAAGCCGAGCGCCAGCAGCGCTACGACCAGAAGTTGCTTGCACGTTACAGCTCCGTAGCGGATATCGAAGACATGAAGCGACGCCGGAGCGGTGAGATCCAGGTGCGCATCAATCTTCAAAAGGGCAATATCGCAGGCTTCAAGGCGCAGCTCGAGAAGGAGCAGGGAGAAGCAGCCGAACTCGAGATGTCGGGGCAACCCGTGCCGGAGAAGATCAGCGCTCATATCGAGGAGCTGCGTGCTGCGATCGCCGAGGAGGAAGCGCGGATTGCCCGGCTGGAGGCCGACAAGAGTACGATCGAGGCGCGCTACCAGTTCGATATCGAACGTTTCCGCATGATCCGTCCTGACGTGCGCTGAAGCCCGTCGTGTCGCTTCGTCAGCTCAGCGAAAAAAGGCACCGGTCAGGACGCGCCACTGCTCGTTCCAGTATTCGGTCGGCGAGCGCCGGAATTCCGAACGCACATACTGGATGATGCGGCCCTCGGCCGTCACGAGCAGCAGGTTTGCCGCGAGTGCAGCCGGCAGCACCGTACGCAATCCGTCGCGCAATTCGGCGTCACGCAGCACCTGTCGAAGCTCGGTTTCAAGACGGTCGAAGAGCTGCTGCACGCGCGCGCGGAGCCGGTCGGTTTCGCCGGTGAGGGCGTCGCCGGTGAGCAGGCGTGTGATGCCCGGGTTGCGCTCGCAGAAGGTCAGCAGCAGGGTCAGGATCTGTTCGCATTGTGCGCGACCGTCGGGTTCATCCTCACGAATCCGGCCGATACGGCTGAACAGTGTGGTTTCGATGAACTCGATGAGTCCTTCGAATATCTTTGCCTTGCTGGGAAAATGACGGTACAGAGCTGCTTCGGAAACACCGACGTCGGCTGCCAGCGCTGCCGTCGTGATGCGTCCGCCGGGGGTGGCTTCCAGCATGTGTGCCAGCGACTGCAGGATGGCGTCGCGTCGCGGTGTCTTGCCATTCATCTGGGCGCGTTGTTCCCTGTTCCTGCCGGCGGCGCCGTACTCTAGCGATTCGTTCAACCCGCGGCAACGACGTGCCTGTTGCCACCCGATATCAGTGTGCCGACGCCCTCGTCGGTGAACACCTCGAGCAGCACCGCGTGCGGTACCGTGCCGTCGATGATGTGCGCGCTCGTCACGCCACCCGTGACGGCATCCAGCGCGCAGCGGATCTTCGGCAGCATTCCGCCACGGATCACTCCGGTGTCGATCAGCTGCTGCACCCCGCCATGATCCAGCCCGGTGAGTACCTTGCCGTCGGCATCCATCAATCCCGGTACGTTGGTCAACAGGATCAGTTTTTCCGCTTGCAGCACTTCAGCAATCTTCCCGGCCACGAGGTCGGCGTTGATGTTGTACGACAGGCCGGCCCGATCGACACCGATCGGTGCCACCACCGGAATGAAGTCGCTGTTCAGCACCATGTCGAGTACGGCGCGGTTGATGCGGCGTACCTCTCCGACGTGTCCGATGTCGACGATCTCCGGTGCGTTGGTTTCTGCGGTGCGTACCGTGACCGACATCCGCGTCGCCTCGATCAGGTTGCCGTCCTTGCCGGTCACCCCGATCGCCTTGCCGCCATGACGGTTGATGTTGGTCACGATTTCCTTGTTGACGGTCGCGCCGAGCACCATCTCGACCACGTCCATTGTCTGCGTATCGGTGACGCGCATGCCCTCCACGAAGCGGGACTCGATGTTCAGCCGTGTGAGCAGCGAGCCGATTTGCGGGCCTCCCCCGTGCACCACGACCGGATTCATGCCGACCAGCTTCATCAGCACGAGATCGCGTGCAAAGCTGTCCTTGAGCTGCGGATCGACCATGGCGTTGCCGCCGTATTTGACGACGATCGTCTTGCCTATGAAGCGCTGTATGTAAGGCAGGCTTTCGGTCAATACGCGGGCAATGTTCACGGCGTTGGCGCGGTCGAGTGACATCGGCAGGATCCTTGGCCTCGGACTGGGTCGTGCGGCATCTTATTACGCTGTGACGCCGCCGGGATACACCACCTGCGTTGCGCGCACAGGCGCTAGAAACTGCCGCTCGTTTCCGGCAGCAGACGCGACAGTTCGCTGCGGAATCCCGCCCGGATCCGCTCCAGCGCCGCTTCGTCCCGCGCCTCGAACCGCAGGATCAGCGCGGCAGAGGTGTTCGATGCACGCACCAGTCCCCAGCCGTCGACAAACTCGGCACGCACACCGTCGATGCGGCTGATGCGCGCGCCTTCGAGCGTGATTCCTGCCTCGACGGCCGCCATCGCGGCAAACTTGCGATTCTCCGCGATCGGAATCCGAAGTTCTGGTGTGGCCACGCTTTGGGGCAGGCTCGCGAGCAGTTCATCGAGCGAGTGTCCCTCTGCAGACAGGATCTCGAGCAGGCGGGCGGCGCAGTACAGCGCGTCGTCGAATCCGTACCAGCGGTCGCGGAAACAGATGTGGCCGGTGAACTCGCCGCCGAGCAGTGCGCCGGTTTCCTTCATTTTTTCCTTGATCCACGAGTGCCCGCTGCGGCACATGATCGGCCGGCCACCGTTCTGCGCCACGATCGCGGGCAGGTCGCGGCTGCATTTGACGTCGAAGACCACGTCGGCGCCCGGGTGGCGTGACAACAGTTCGCGTGCGAACAGCATCAGCAGGCGGTCGGCGGTCACTACCGTTCCGCTTGCGCTGACCACTCCGATGCGGTCACCGTCACCGTCGAACGCGATCCCGAGCGCGGCGCCGTGTTCCTTGACGGCTGCGATCAGGTCACGCAGGTTGTCCGGCTCGGCCGGGTCGGGATGGTGGTTCGGGAAGCGTCCGTCCAGCGTGCAGTGCAGCGGAACGACATCGCAGCCGAGTTCGCGGAACAGGTCTTCGGCAACCACTGCAGCAGCACCGTTGCCACAGTCGATGACGACACGCCGCGCACCATCGATCAGTACGTCTTCGGCGATTGCGCGGATATAGTCGCTGTCGATGCCGGTGACGCGATAGCTCCCCTGCCCTTCGCGGAAACGGCCAGTGATGATCCGCTCGCGCAGTGCTGCAATGGCGTCCCCGCGCAGCGTCTCGCCATCGAGCATGATCTTGAAGCCGTTGTGGTCGGCGGGATTGTGGCTGCCCGTGACCATCACGCCGCTCGGCGTGTGCAGGTGGTGACAGGCGAAATAGAGCATCGGTGTCGCAACCGTCCCGGTATCGATGACGTCGATGCCGGTCGCCAGCAAGCCCTTCACGAGCTGTTCGCGTAGCCGCGGGCTGCTGTCGCGACCGTCGACGCCGACCATGATGGCGTCGCAGCCGCGCTCCAGTGCCTCGCTGCCGATCGCACGTCCGATCGCAAGTGCGAGTTCGGAGCCAATCAGTGCTGCCTGGCCACGGATGTCGTAATCGCGAAATATCTCGGCCGGTACCTCGGTCGCTGGCAGCGACGCCGGTGTCGCCTCTGCGGACCCGTGCGGGATGAATTCCGTGAGGATTTCCAGTGGGTCGGCCGCCGGCATCGTGGCTTCGGCGGAGCCTGGTGGGAGTGACGGTGCTGTCGATTCGCCGCCCGCCTGCTCGCGCACCACCGCCAGCAGTGCCTCACCGAGCGGCTTGAGTTCCGCTACGTCGAGCGGCGGCAGGGTCGCGGTGGTGCCGCGTTGGAGGAGGGTCAGGTCGCGCAGGCGGTTGGCGTCGGCGCCGAGCGTGCTGCCGAGGCGACGAAATGCCGTCAGTACCAGAGCACCCAGCCCGAGCATGGCGGCCAGACCTGCAGATAGCATGATGGCGCCTGCAAAGACTGCCCGAGATGGCAGCGATGATGTCGGGTCGAAGCCGGCGTAGATGGGGCGCACATCGGTTTCGGCAAGGTATCTTGGTGCCTCCGGGGGCGCGTCGCCCGCGCCTGGTTGTGCGACGAAACGGTAATGGTCCTCCGCGCCGTGTGCCCACAGCGAGAATGTACCCGCATCGCTGTGCAAGGCGAGGTGTTCGCGTGCGGCCATGCCGAGGTCGGTCCGCAGCAGCAGCACGCCGCGTGCGTCGGGCCTGTCCGCGCTCAGGCGTGCTGCGGCGATCACGATCCAGCGCTCACCGTCGCGGTAGGCCTCGGCGCGTACGGCTTCACCATTGAAGGCTCGCCCGACCAGCCGAGTCTCGATGTTGTTGCGCAGCAGCCCGGAATCGAACGATGGGTCGGCGATGCCGAGTCCGCCGAGCGGCACGAACTGCGACGATTCCAGTGTCGGAAAGGTGATCTGCGCAGTGTCCGGATTGCCGTGCGCGGCCAGTGTCTGTGCCTGCGCCTGCAGCAGCGCGCCGTAGGCGGAGACCGCGCGCGCCGCTTGTGCGGCCTGCGCTTCGATCCAGTGTGCGTGTGCCAGGCGCTCGCTCGACGAGTTCCAGACGAGCAGCGCGCCAAGCAACACGGCGAGGCCGAGCGTGCTTGCAGTCAGGATGCGGTTGCGGGCTGTCGCGAGGGCACCGACCGGCGGGCGGTTTGCGTGATTCATGCGTGTCCCCGCGCGCGGTGCGTGTGGTAGCGTGTGGCGATTGCTGCGACCAGGTCGTGTGCAAGCCGGATCTTGCTGCCGCGCGGGAGTGCCACGGTTTCATCGGCGCCGATCAGGGTGACTTCGTTGTGATCGCTGTCGAAGCCGATGTCCGTGCGCGAAACATCGTTGGCGATGATCAGATCCAGCCGCTTGGCCTGCAGCTTGCCGCGAGCGTACTCCAGGACTTCGTTCGTTTCGGCTGCGAAGCCGACCGTGAACGGGTGTGGTTCGCGTGCGGTCACGGCCGCAAGGATATCGGGGTTGCGGGTCAGTTCGATCTGCATGTGTGCGACGTGCTTCTTGATCTTTTGGGTGGCAACGCTCGCCGGTCGGTAGTCGGCGACCGCAGCACACGCGATGAATATGTCACTCGCATCGATCTGTGCGAGCACGGCATCGTGCATCTGCAGTGCGCTCGTGACATCCACGCGAGTAACACCTGGCGGTGTCGCCAGGTTGACCGGGCCGGTGATCAGCGTGACCTCTGCGCCGGCAGCAGCAGCCGCAGCGGCGAGCGCGAACCCCATGCGTCCCGAGCTGTTGTTGCTGATGTAGCGCACCGGATCGATCGCCTCGCGTGTGGGGCCGGCGTCGACCAGCACCCGTACTCCCGCGAGTTGGCTGCTGCCGAAATGCGCATCCACCGCCGCAAGCAGGTCCTGCGGTTCGAGCATTCGTCCGGGTCCGCTATCGCCACAGGCCTGCGCACCACTGGCGGGTCCCAGCAACGTGATGCCGTGTTGCGCGAGCAGGGCGCAGTTGTGCCGTGTTGCGGCGGCACGCCACATGGCCTGATTCATCGCCGGGGCGACGCACACCGGTGCCGTGGTCGCGAGGCAGAGCGTGCTCAGCAGATCGTTCGCGAGCCCATGGGCGAGGCGCGCGATGAAGTCTGCGCTCGCCGGAGCGACCAGCACCAGTTCCGCCCAGCGCGCCAGTTCGATATGCCCCATCGCCGCCTCTGCATTTTCATCCAGCAGTTCGCGGTGCACCGGATTGCCGGAAAGCGCCTGCATCGTCAGCGGTGTGATGAACGCGCTCGCGCCCGGGGTCATTACCACGCGCACCTCGGCGCCGGCATCGCGCAGGCGGCGTACCAGCTCGGCCGATTTGTACGCCGCAATACCTCCGGTCACACCGAGGAGAATCTTTCTGTGCTCGAGTCGTGCCATGTGTCGGGGTGTCCAGGGACGGAGACGATTCGTACGGACGGTGCAGTTCCACCTCGCCACGGCATTCTAGTATAGTCGTGCGACCCGATTCGCCGCGGACAGGGAGGTTCGCGATGAGCATCCGGAATTGGCCCATCGACGAACGCCCACGTGAGCGCCTGCTCGATCACGGTGCGCACGCGCTCTCCGACGCCGAGTTGCTGGCGATCCTGCTGCGTACCGGTCTGCCGGGTGGCACCGCAGTCGATCGCGCGCGCGACTCGCTGAGTTGCTTTGGAGGACTGCGTCATCTGCTCGACGCCGAGCGTGAAGTCTTCTGTGCGGCGCGCGGCCTTGGCGAAGCAACCTATGTGCAGTTGCAGGCGGCGCTCGAACTGACACGGCGTTACCTGCTGTGCCGCATCAGTCGCGGGCAGGCGTTGGCGTCGCCGGACGAAGTCCGGCAGTTCCTGCAGCTCAAGATGCGCGGTCTGCCGCACGAGGTGTTTGCCTGCCTGTTCCTCGATAACCAGCATACCGTGATCAGTTACGAGGAGTTGTTCCGCGGCACGATCGACGGCGCCAGCGTGTACCCGCGTGAGATCGTCAAGCGTGCACTGGCGTTGAATGCAGCAGCGCTGATCTTTGCGCACAATCATCCGTCGGGAATCGCCGAACCTTCGCAGGCCGATCAGCGGTTGACGCAGCGACTGAAGGGCGCACTTGGCGTGGTTGATATCCGGGTGCTGGATCACTTCGTCGTTGGCGAGAGTGAGGCGCTTTCATTTGCCGAGCGCGGCCTGTTGTAAGGGCGCAAAAATACCTGATCACGGCACCTGCCTTGTCTGCCCCGGGAGCTTCTGATATAAAGTCGCGCTCTTTCGGGCAGGCGCGCCGGCAGCGTGTGTGTGCACCGAGACAAATTCTTCGTGAGGCTCCATCGATGTCCAAGGTGTGTCAGGTAACCGGGAAGCGTCCAGCGGTCGGGAACAACGTATCTCATGCCAACAACAAGACGAAGCGCCGTTTCGAACCGAACCTGCACAAGCACCGGTTCTGGGTCGAGGCGGAGAAGCGCTTCGTGACCCTGCGCATATCGGCCAAGGGCATGCGGATCATCGACAAGAAGGGTATAGACAGCGTGATCGCCGAGCTGCGCGGGCGCGGCGAGCGTATCTGAAGCAACACCGGGAGCAACCATAGCCATGCGTGACAAGATCAAGCTCGTATCCAGTGCCGGCACTGGGCACTTCTACACGACCGACAAGAACAAGCGCACCACGCCCGACAAGCTGGAGTTCAAGAAGTACGATCCGGTCGTGCGCAAGCACGTGGCGTACAAGGAAGCCAAGATCAAGTGAGCGCGGATCGCGCGAGCAAGAACCCGGCTGCGGCCGGGTTTTTTGTCTTCGCCGGGTGCATTTCCTGGCGCCTGCGTGACGACTGAGCACGTGGCGTGCCGGAGCTGCCCGAGGTAGAGACGACACGACGGGGCATCCTGTCGCGGCTGCAGGGACGGCGTATTGCCGCAGTGACGGTGCGCGAAAGCCGTCTGCGCTGGCCGGTGACTCCCCGGCTGGCCGCGCTGCTGGATGGGCAGTCGCTGCTGGCGATCGATCGGCGCGGCAAATACCTGTTATTTCGGTTCACCGGCGGCACACTGCTCGTGCATCTCGGGATGTCCGGGAGTTTGCGTGTGCTTACTTCTCCTGCAGAACCTTGTCGCAAGCACGATCACCTGGAATGGTGCTGGGACGATGGCAGCCTGCTGCGTTATCACGATCCGCGCCGTTTCGGCGCCGTGCTCTGGGTGGGCGAGGAGGCGAGCAAGCACCCTCTGCTCGCCGGACTCGGTCCAGAGCCATTGGGAGCGGACTTCGACGGTGCGTACCTGTTCCGGCGTTCGCGTGGGCGGCGCAGCAGCGTGAAGCAGTTGCTGATGGACGCCGGGGTCGTGGTCGGAGTCGGCAATATCTATGCAAACGAGGCGCTGTTTCGTGCCGGCATCGACCCACGCTGCGCGGCCGGGAAGATCGCGCTCGCGCGCTACCTCACGCTGGCAACGAGCGTACGTGCGGTGCTCGAGGCAGCGCTCGCGCGTGGTGGTACGACACTGCGTGATTATGTCGATGGTGACGGTACACCGGGGTACTTCGGGCTCGAACTCGGCGTGTACGGGCGCGCCGCGCAGCCGTGTGTTCGCTGTGGCACGCCGATCCGCATGCTGCGCCATGCCCAGCGCAGCACCTTCTACTGTCCGCGCTGCCAGCGCTGAAGAGGCTGTCGCAAAAGCCCGTCCAGCATTTACATGAGCTGCGTGTGACAACGCTTTGCACCGGTGGGACGCCGTAAATGCATCCCGGCTGCGGCCACGTCTCCCGCTGCGAAGGCGTCGTCGCACGCCTCGTGATGTTTTGCTGCGGCCTCTGAAGCGCTCCGTACATAAACGGTCTATCCTGTCCGTACGCTTCGCCGCGTGATGCGTGCACGGCATTGTCGATCCTTCACCCTATTTGGAGACGCCCATGAAAAATGCGATCACGGCGCGGCTTGCGGTTGCCGCTCTCGGGCTGGCGCTGCTCGCCCCCTGGTATGCCGATGCGCAACCTGTAGAAGAGGACCCGGGTTTCATGGCCATGACCGGGGATCTGCTGGTCGCACGACCGCTGTTGCTGGTCACCACCGTTGCCGGGACGGCCGCATTCCTGGTTTCGCTGCCGTTCACCGCCTCCGGTGGCAACACCCATCAGGCTGCGGAGGTGCTCGTTGCAGGACCCGCGCGCCAGACCTTCGCGCGCTGCCTTGGTTGTCGTGCCAGCACAGCGAAGCCACGCGACCGGGAATGAACTGGCTGCGTGGCAGGCAATCCTGTTTCGCTGCGTGGCTCAGACCGGATCTGCAAACTTGTCCAGCAATGCCTGGCGTACGATCGGGTGCACGAACTGACTGACGTCGCCCTGCAGCGAGGCAATTTCGCGCACCAGTGTCGATGATATATAAGAAAGGTGATCTGCCGGGGTAAGGAACACCGTCTCGAAGGAAGTGTCCATCGCGCGGTTCATGTTCGCGAGCTGGAATTCATATTCGAAGTCCGACACAGCGCGCAGGCCTCGCAACACCGCACAGGCATGCCGTTCGCGCAGGTACTTCACGACCAGGATATCGAAACCCACGATCTCGACGTTGTGCTGGTGTCCCAGCGCCGCTTCACAGAGCGTGATTCGTTCTTCAAGAGAGAAGAGCGGACGCTTGCGCTCACTGAGCGCGATGGCGACCACCACACGATCGAACAGCCGACAGGCGCGTTCGACGAGGTCGATGTGGCCGTTCGTTATCGGATCGAAGGTACCAGGGTAGATGACCGTGCGCATGATCGATCCGTGCCGATTCGGTGACGGGGGCGCATGGTAGCCAAATCACGGGGCTGCGACAAATTCATCTTTGGGTGTCATCTTCACGGGGGCCGTGTCTGGTCGCGGTCTCCAACGCTCGACGCTAGGGCGCCATCAGCAAGCGGTAGCTGACCTGGCCGGCAGTTTTTTCGCGGTGCAGCATCCAGCCTGTTGGCAGTTCGGGTGCGGGCTCGTCGATGGCCGATTCCACATATACGCGGGCTGCTGGCGCCAGCACTCCGGGGGCCGCGAGCAGCGGCAGACAGGCTGCAATGATCGCCCGACCGAACGGTGGATCCAGGAACACGATATTCCAGCCCGTCCCCTTCCCCACGCGTAGCCATTCGAGTGCGTCGGCGCGCACCAGCTCGGCACCGGTGGCGTCGAGGCGGCGCAGATTCTGGGCAACATCGCGCAGGACCGCCGCCGATGTGTCAAGCAGGGTCACGCTTGCGGCCCCGCGCGACAGTGCCTCGATCGCCAGTGCCCCGCTGCCGCAGAACAAGTCCAGGCAACGACTGCCGGGAAGTACGGGCTGCAGCCAGTTGAACAGCGTTTCGCGCACGCGGTCCGGTGTTGGCCGCACCCCCTCAATGGCGTGGAAGGCGATCCGGCGTCCGCGCCAGCGACCGCCAATGATGCGCAGTTCGCTGAGTGCTGGGGCGCGCGAGGGGCGTCGTGGCATGGGGTGGCAGTGGATGTAGTGGCTGCGGCAGGATGGGTGCGAAGGATACCGTATAATCGCCCACCCCCTCCCCGTGTGGTGACTCGAACCGTGCTCAGGATCTTCAGCCGCAAGAAGGCGCAGGATACGGAGTCGGAGGCGCAGCTGGCCGACGCGAGCGCGATCTCCGCCGAGGCGCTCGTACAGGCTCCGTCCGCGCCCCCGTCTCCGGCTGCGGAGGCGACGACGAGCGTGCCGGACAACGCCGCCGCTATCGGAACTTCCCGCCCGGGCTGGCTGACGCGCCTGCGCAGCGGGCTCGACAAGACCCGGCGTGCACTTTCCGGCGGGCTTGGCACTCTGTTGCTCGGGCGCAAGGAGCTGGATGAGGATCTGCTCGAGGAGCTCGAGACGCGTTTGCTGCTGGCCGACGTCGGCATGTCGACCGTGCGCGTGATCATCGACGGCCTGACCGAGCGGATACGACGCAAGGAGCTCGACGACCCGCAGGCGCTGTACCGGGCACTGAAGGCGCAGTTGGTCGACGTGTTGACGCCGGCGAGTGTGCCGCTGGCCATCGACACGACGCGCAAGCCGTTCGTGGTCCTGATGGTGGGTGTCAACGGTGCAGGCAAAACGACGACGATCGGCAAGCTGGCGCGCCGCTTCCAGGCGCAGGGGCACAGTGTGATGCTGGCAGCCGGCGACACCTTTCGTGCCGCCGCCGTCGAGCAGTTGCAGGTCTGGGGCGAGCGCCACGGTGTGCCTGTGATCGCACAGAAAAGCGGTTCGGACGCAGCCTCGGTGATCTTCGATGCGCTGCAGTCGGCGCGTGCGCGTGGTTGCGATGTGTTGCTGGCCGATACGGCCGGGCGCCTGCATGTGAAGAGCAATCTGATGGAGGAGCTGCGCAAGATCGTGCGAGTGATGCAGAAGCTGGATCCTTCGGCGCCGCATGAAGTGCTGCTGGTGCTCGATGCCGGCACCGGTCAGAACGGTCTGGCGCAGGCGCGCAGCTTTCGCGAGGCGGTCGGGGTGAGCGGTGTGGCGTTGACCAAGCTCGATGGCACCGCCAAGGGTGGCATCGTGTTTTCAGTGGCGCGCGAACTCGGCCTGCCGATCCGCTACGTCGGCGTCGGCGAGACTGCCGAGGATCTGCGTGAGTTCGACGCACGCGATTTCGTCGAGGCGCTGTTCGCCGACGAAGGTGCCTGAACGCCGTTGCCCGTATCGGAGGGGAATTTTTGCTGCGCTTAGCACTCAAAGGAGCCGAGTGCTAAGATGAGTCGCCATGATGAGGAGGCGAACCGATGAGCAGGGAATTGCAGCCGATGCTGGCGCTGAGCCCGGGCGGCAACATCAACGCGTACATCCAGGCGGTGAACGCGTTTCCGATACTGAGCGCAGAGCGTGAGCGCGATCTCGCCGAAGCGCTGTATTACCGCGACGAGCTGACGGCGGCTCGTGAGTTGGTGCTTGCTCACCTGCGGTTTGTCGTCCATATCGCACGTTCGTATTCAGGCTATGGCCTGCCGCTGGCGGATCTGGTGCAGGAAGGCAACGTCGGGTTGATGAAGGCCGTGCGTCGCTTCAATCCGGAAAAGGGCGTGCGGCTCGTGTCTTTTGCGGTGCACTGGATCAAGGCCGAGATGCACGAATACATCCTGCGCAACTGGCGGATCGTGAAGGTCGCCACGACCAAGGCGCAGCGCAAGCTGTTCTTCAATCTGCGCAGCGTGAAGAAGAGCCTCGGCTGGCTGAACAACGATGAGGCAGCGGCGGTGGCGCGTGATCTTGGCGTCGAGGTTGCGGAAGTGCGCCGCATGGAAGGACGGCTGAGTGCGGCTGATGTCGCTTTCGATGCCGACACGGATGAAGACGACGAAACGGCCCGGTTCGCGCCGGTACACTACCTCGAGGATCGGCGTTTCGATCCCCAGCGGGTACTCGAGGACAGCGACTGGGAGGCGAGCAGCCATGAGCAGCTCGCGCACGCTGTCGCGACGCTCGACGAGCGCAGCCGCGAGATCGTGCAGCGGCGCTGGCTGGTCGAGGACAAGGCCACCCTGCATGAGCTGGCCGCCCGCTTCGGAGTGTCCGCCGAGCGTATCCGTCAGCTCGAGCAGGCCGCACTCGGCAAGCTGCGTGCTGCGATGAGTGCGTGAGCCACGCAGACAACGGCGGTAGTGCACGCTCACAGCGCACGATCCGCAGCTTCGTACGCCGGCAGGGACGTTTCACGCCGGCACAGCGTGCAGCGTTCGAGCGACTGTGGGCGCAATACGGCCTGGACCCTGCGGCGGGGATGCTCGACCCGCCCAGCCTGTTCCCTGGCAGTACCCGTCTGGTCGTCGAGATCGGTTTCGGCATGGGTCATACCCTGGCGGAGCTTGCAGCACGTGATCCCGGCAACGGCTTCATCGGCATCGAGGTGCACCGCCCTGGTGTAGGCAAGTTGCTTGCGCTGGCGGAGGAGCAAGGGCTCACCAACCTGCGGGTCTACTGCCACGATGCGGTGGAGATCCTGGAGCACTGCATCCCCGACGCAGCGCTCGATGCGCTACTGCTGTTTTTCCCCGATCCCTGGCACAAGAAGCGTCACCACAAGCGTCGCCTCGTGCAGCCGGCGTTCGTCGGGCTGGTGCAGCGCAAGCTGAAGCCAGGTGGCATCTTCCACCTCGCAACCGATTGGGAGGACTACGCGCAGCAGATGCTTGAAGTGATCGAGGCGGCGCCCGGGTGGCGGAACCTCGCTGACGCAGGCTGTTTTGCACCGCGCCCGCAGACGCGCCCGCAGACGCGTTTCGAGGTGCGGGGGCTGCGCCTCGGACACGAGGTGCGTGATCTGCTGTTCAGCAAGACCACAACGGATTCGAGTGCTCAGATGAATTCGGTGAGCACCGAGTCCAGATAGCGGAAGCCGGTCGCCGTCGTCGCCAGGCGTTCGGGTTCGTCACGCAGCAGGCCACGGGCGACAAGTCCATCGATACGATCCGCGATCACCGCCAACGCAAGTCCCGTGCGCGCCTCGAATTCCGTGACCGTGGTGCCGTCGGGCAGGCGCAGCGCATTCATCAGGAACTCGAGCACGAGTTGCGCCGGTTCCACGGTTTCCTGGATACGGTTTGCTTGCACGCTGCCGGCGAGGTAGTCGGCAGGCGAGCGCGTACGCCGGGTGCGTACCACGCGCGCTGGCTTGCCCAGACTGAGCTTGCCGTGTGCGCCGGCGCCGATCCCGAGGTAGTCACCGAAATGCCAATAGTTCAGGTTGTGGCGGCAGCGAAATCCGGGACGTGCCCACGCCGACACTTCGTAACGCGTGTACCCGGCTGCAACGAGCAGCCGCTCGCCGTGTTCCTGGATTTCCGCCAGTGCGTCCTCGCTCGGCAGTCGCGGCGGATGGCGATGGAAGACCGTGTTTGGCTCCAGCGTGAGCTGGTACCACGACAGGTGCTCCGGTGCGTGTGCCAGCGCGACAGCAAGATCCGCCATCGCCATGGCGTTTGTCTGGCCGGGCAGCCCGTGCATCAGGTCGAGGTTCAGTGCGTCGAATCCGGCTGCACGCGCCGCCGTGATCGCTGCGTGCGCACCACGCGCGTCGTGTACGCGTCCCAGCGCGGCCAGACTCGTGTCGTCGAAGCTCTGCACCCCGATCGAGAGCCGGTTCACGCCGGCCGCCCTATAGCCGGCGAACCGCCTGGCGTCGGCGCTGCCGGGATTTGCCTCCAGCGTGATTTCCGCATCTGCCGCCAGCGCCATGCGCGCGCGTACGCCGGCGAGCAGTGTCGCGATCAGCGGATCCGGGCACAGGCTCGGCGTGCCGCCGCCGATGAAGATCGATTGCAGTTCGCGGCCCGCTACGCCAGCCAGCTCCAACTCCAGATCCTGCAACAGGCGTTGTACATAGGCCGCGAACGGTGCTTCTTCACGCACCGCGTGCGAATTGAAGTCGCAGTAAGGGCATTTGCGCTCGCACCATGGCAGGTGGATATAGAGCGTGAGTGGCGGCGTGATCAGCATCCGGTTGCGAGCGCCAGCAGCAGCGCCGCCAGTGCCTGGGCGCGGTGGCTCAGGCGATTCTTCGTCTCGCGTGGCAGTTCGGCTGCGGTGACGGATTCACCGACCGGCACGAACAGCGGGTCGTAGCCGAAACCGCCGGCGCCAGCGCCTGCAGTGGCGATCCTGCCTTCCCAGGCGCCACCGCAGATCAGCGGCACCGGGTCTGCCGGGTGGCGCAACAGTGCCAGTACGCAGTGGAATCGCGCACCGCGTTGCGACGTGGGTACGTCGCGAAGCGCCGCCAGCAGCTTGCGGTTGTTGGCAGCATCGCTGGCTCCTTCTCCGGCGTAGCGTGCCGAGTGCACGCCTGGTTTCCCGCCCAGAGCGTCGACGACGAGGCCGGAGTCGTCGGCAAGTGCAGGCAAGCCACTGCACACGCTGGCGTGGCGTGCCTTCAGGATTGCGTTCTCGACGAAGCTGGCCCCGGTTTCCGCGATTGGCCTGACGGCGAATTCGCTCTGCGCACGCACGCGGATTCCAGCCGGTGCGAGCAGTGCCTGCAGTTCGGCGAGCTTGCCTGCATTCCCGGTGGCTATCACCAGCTCGCGAATTGATTCAGTCGGCATGCAGTGCCTGGCTGAACTTGAGTTGCAGGGGAGTGGCTTCACCGGCCAGGGTGATGACTAGGTCGAAATACAGCGTCTCGCCGCTGGTGAAGCCGAACTCGGCGATGTAGTAGATCGCGCCGTCTTCGCGGATCGCGCGAAATGCCAGTTGCTCCTTGCGGATCAGATCGCCGCGCGTGCCGGTGAGCTGCGCCTCCATGCTGCCTGCCGCATTGCGAACTGCGACGTTCAGCACGGCACGGTCACGCCCGCGCACGATTCCGTAGGCTGCGGCGATGCCGGGTTGCAGAAAGCTGCTGGTGAACGCGCTGTAGTGCACTTCGAAGGCGCCGAACCGGCGTGTCTCGGCACGCGCGGTCGATGCCGATAGCAGAGACATTGCGCCGAGTGTGAGTGCCAGCAGCGGAACCAGGTGTCGGGGTGTTTTCATCAGCGGGTCACACGGTAGATCGCGGTGGCACCGAACAGGTTGGGCAAGGCGCGGGCTGCCAGCGATCCCTGGCCCTGCGTGTCGACCACCACGCGGTTGATGATATGGATGTTCTTCTGGTAGCACAGCGCCTCGAAGTCGGACACCGTGCAGAAATGGATGTTCGGTGTGTCGTACCAGGTGTATGGCATGAAGCGCGACACCGGCATCCGACCAAAGCCCGCGAGGTGCAACCGGCAGCGCCAATTGGCGAAGTTCGGAAACGTGATGATGCATTCGCGCCCGATCCGCAGCATCTCGTCGAGCACCAGGTGTGGATAGCGGACGGCTTGCAGCGTCTGGGTCATGATCACGGTGTCGAAGCTCGCGGCGCGGAAGTTGTCGAGTCCGCGATCCAGGTCCTGTTCGATCACATTCACGCCACGCTCCAGGCACAGTGAAATCCTGACCGGATCGATTTCCAGGCCGTACCCGTGGACGCCGCATTGCTCGGCCAGACCGGCCAGCAGGCTGCCGTCACCGCAGCCCAGATCGAGCACGCGTGATCCCGGCCGGATCCAGTCGCGGATGATCGGCAGTTCAACGCGCATCGTTGCCTCGTGCCGTCGCCGGGGCGGGTCGTGCGCGCTCGAGGTAGCGACGCAGTGCATCGTGGTAGCGCGCTATCGGCAGCAGGAACGCGTCGTGTCCCTCGTTCGCCTCGATTTCGACATAGCTGACATCGCGGCGTGCGCCGATCAGAGCATCGACGATTTCACGTGAACGCCGTGGCGGGAATCGCCAGTCGCTGGAAAACGACACGACGAGGAAACGGCAACGCGCGCGCTCGAATGCAGCCACCGCGTCGTCGTCGAAATCACGGGCCAGATCGAAATAGTCGAGCGCGCGCGTCATCAGCAGGTAGGTATTGGCGTCGAAATTGTCGGCGAACTGATCACCCTGATAGCGCAGATAGCTCTGGACCTGGAACTCCGCGTCTGCTTCGTCACCCGGGGTGACCGAGCCGCGGCGCAGTTCGCGTCCGAACTTGTCGCGCATCAGTTCATCCGAGAGGTAGGTCACGTGGCCGATCATGCGTGCAATCGCCAGTCCCTGTCGTGGCAGCGTGCCGTGCTCCAGAAACCAGCCGCCGTGGAACTGCGGATCTGCCGTGATCGCCTTGCGTGCGATCTCGTTGAACGCGAGGTTCTGCGCCGAGAGCCTCAGTGCGGCGGCAATCACCACGCAGTGGCGTACGCGTTCCGGGTAGTCGATCGCCCAGCGCATCGCCTGCATGCCACCGAGGCTGCCACCGATCACTGCAGCCCAGCAGTCGATCCCGAGCATGTCGGCCAGATGTCGCTGCGTGGCGACCCAGTCGCGCACGTGCACCGCAGGAAACTCCGGTCCCCAGAGACGACCACTGGTCGGATTGACGCTGCGCGGTCCGGTGCTGCCGGCGCAGCCGCCCACATTGTTCAGTGCGACGACGAAGAAGTGGCGTGTGTCGATCGGCTTGCCCGGTCCGATGCAGTTGTCCCACCAGCCGGGCTTGCGGTCGCCTGGCGAATGGAATCCGGCCGCGTGGTGGTGGCCGCTCAGCGCGTGACACACCAGTATCGCGTTCGACCGTTCTGCATCCAGCGTGCCGTAGGTCTCGTAGACGAGTTCCCACGACGCAAGCGTGCGGCCGCAGGCGAGCGTCAGCGGCGTATCGAAGCGATGGATACACGGAGAGACAATGCCGACGCTGCCGGTCATTGCCGGCGGTTCCAGGTTCATGCGGGTTCCTCGGGGTGGTCCCAGCCTAGCAACTGCGCGTGGAGCTGTTCAAGCGTGAGTTGTTTCGCAGCCCATTTCGGCCGGTATCCTGGCCGGTGCACGGATGCGCACGGTTTTCAGTCGTGCGCCATGGCCGCTGCTGATTTCGACCGCGCCTGCGGCAACACCGAATGCCTGGGCGAGAAAGTGCCGCAGGCGTACGTTCGCTTCGCCGTCGCTCGGCACCGCGCGGATGCGCACCCGCAAGCGCTCACCATGCTCACCGACGATGCGATCCTCACTGGCGCGCGGCTGCACCTGGCAGCGCAATACCAGAACCTCGCCTTCATAATGCCACCAGGCGCCACGCGTCATCAGAAGCCGATCACGGCGCCGGCGGGCAACCTGATCGCGTTCGCGATGCCGTGGAGCAGGATCTCGAGCACGTTGATCGCAAGGAAGACGAGGATCGGTGACAGGTCGAGGCCGCCGAGCGGCGGCAACAGCCGGCGTACCGGCGCCATCACCGGTTCCGTGAGCTGGTACAGCAGCGCGATCGCGGGGTGATGACTCCGCGGTGCGATCCAGCTCAATACGATCGCAGCCAGGATGGCAAAGAAATAGATGTTGATCAGCACCGCGCAGATGCCCGTGGCAGCCCATGCCAGCAACAGCAGCAGATTGGGCGGGGGGAAGCCGGCGAGGGTGAATACCAGCAGGGTGGCTGCGCACTGGATTGCCAGTGCCAGCGCCAGACCTGCCGAATCGAGACGGCGCCACGGCGGAATCACGCGGCGCAGTGGGCGCAACAGCGGATCCGTGACCCTGACCACCAGTTGCGATACCGGATTGTAGAAGTCGGCTCGCACCATCTGCAGCAGCAGACGCAGCAGCACAGCCAGCAGCAGCAGGCCCAGCAGGCTCTGGAATACGTAACGGAGTGCCTCGGAAACGGTTCCCATGGTGCCTGATCCTGCTTCAGGGCTGGCCGAGCTCGTCGGCGAGTTCCCGCGAGCGGTTGCTCGCGGCTTCAAGAGCGCCTTCGAAGAGGCGACGCAGCCCGCGCTCCTCGAGCACACGCAGTGCGCGCTCGGTGGTACCCCCGGGAGACGTCACGCGACGACGCAGTTCGGTGATCTCGACCCCGCTCTCGAGCGCCATGCGTGCAGCGCCGAGGGCCGTCTGCGCGGTCAGCGCCCGTGCGAGTGCCGGGTCCAGCCCGAGGTTCTCGCCGGCGGTCTGCATCGCTTCCATGACCAGGAAGAAATACGCCGGGCCGCTGCCGGAAAGCGCAGTGACCGCGTGCATCGCGTCCTCGTCGTCGATCCAGACCACTGAGCCGATACCGCCGAGGATACGATCCGCCTGCGCGCGCTGCGCCGCACTGGTCGTCGCGGTCGCATAGAGCACCGTCGCACTCGCCTGCAGCAGCGCCGGCGTATTGGGCATGCAGCGCACGATGGCGGTGCCTTCGCCCAGCCACGAGTGCAGGGACGTCGTGCCGATACCTGCTGCGATCGAGATCACCACGGCGTTGCTGTGCGCGACCGCCGCGGAGATGTCGCGACAGACAGCACGCAGTTGCTGTGGCTTGACCGCGAGCACGACGATATCGGCTCCGTCGGCAGCCTCCGCATTGGCGGTGAGTGCCGTGACGCCGAGTGCCGCAAGCCGTTCGCGACACTGCGGGTCCGGGTCGGCTACGCGGATCGTGGCCGGATCCTGTTCGCGTGCGATCAGCCCGCCGATCATGCTGCCGGCCATGTTGCCGCCGCCGATGAAGGCGATACTGTTGCGTGTCATCTGCATTTTCCTCGTGCCGGGCCTTCAGCCCGTCACCTCTTGCGTGGTCCGAACAACGCGGTGCCGATGCGAACGATCGTCGCGCCCTCGGCGATTGCCGCCTCCATGTCGCCACTCATCCCCATCGACAGCGTGTCGAGACCCGGGATCCGCCGCCGCAACTCGTCGAGGTGGCCTGCAAGCCGAGCGAACGGGCGTCGCTGCAGGTCGAACCCCATGGCCGGTTCCGGCAGCGTCATCAGTCCGCGCAGGCGCAGCCGCGGTAGTGCCGCAATCGCCATCGCGAGCGCAGGCAACTCCTCTGGCATGACCCCTCCCTTGCTGCGCTCGCCCGAGAGGTTCACCTCGATGCAGCACTCGATGGGCGGCAGGGACGCCGGGCGTTGCTCGTTCAGCCGCTCGGCGATGCGCTGGCGATCGATTCCGTGTATCCATGCGAACTTCTGTGCGATCGATGCCGTCTTGTTGCTCTGGATGCGTCCGACGAAGTGCCATGTTAACGGAAGATCGGCCAGCGTCTCGATCTTCGGCAGTGCTTCCTGGACGTAACTTTCACCGAACTGTGACAGTCCTGCCCGATGCGCTTCGCGTATCCGTTCGGGAGCATGGGTCTTGCCGACGGCAAGCAGCGTGACCGAACCGTGTGGACGTCCGTAGCGACTTTCGAGCGTCGCGATCCGCGCCAGCAGTGCGTCCACGCGTTCCGCAATCGTGTTCATCGATGACCCCTGCGTCTGCCGGCGCGCAACGACGCTCTCATGCCCGTCCCCTTTCCTTTACCCGCAGCCAGCGTGGTCTATTATACCGGAGGGCGTCGCGCAGCCGGTCGTGGTGGCGCCCGATCACTCACCGCCGGGGATTTCCATGGACATCACCGAACTGCTCGCCTTCTCCGCCAAGCAGCGTGCGTCAGACCTGCACCTGTCAGCCGGCCTGCCGCCGATGATCCGTGTCGACGGTGACGTGCGACGCATCAACCTGCCGCCGATGGATCACCGGCAGGTTCATGACCTGATTTATGAAATCATGAACGACAAGCAGCGCCGGGACTACGAGGAGTTCCTGGAGACGGACTTCTCGTTCGAGGTTCCGGGTGTGGCGCGTTTTCGCGTCAACGCGTTCAACCAGAACCGTGGTTCGGGCGCAGTGTTCCGCACGATTCCCTCCAAGGTGCTCACGATGGAGGACCTCGGCATGGGCCAGGTCTTTCGCGAGATCAGCATGGAGGCGCGTGGCCTCGTGATCGTGACCGGCCCGACCGGATCGGGCAAGAGCACCACGCTGGCGGCGATGGTCGACTACATCAACGACAACAAGTACCACCATATCCTGACGATCGAGGACCCGATCGAATTCGTTCATGAGTCCAAGAAGTGTCTGGTCAACCAGCGCGAAGTGCATCGCGATACCCACGGCTTTGCCGAAGCGTTGCGCTCGGCGTTGCGCGAGGATCCGGACATCATCCTGGTGGGCGAGATGCGCGACCTCGAGACGATCCGGCTTGCGCTGACTGCGGCCGAAACGGGTCACCTGGTGTTCGGCACACTGCATACCACGTCGGCAGCGAAAACCATCGACCGCGTCGTCGACGTGTTCCCGGCGCAGGAAAAATCGATGGTGCGCTCGATGCTGTCGGAGTCGCTGATGGCCGTGGTCTCGCAGACGCTGCTGAAGCGCGTCGGTGGCGGCAGGATCGCGGCGCACGAGATCATGCGCGGCACGCCCGCCATTCGTAACCTGATCCGGGAGGACAAGGTGGCGCAGATGTATTCGGCCATCCAGACCGGTTCCGGTGTCGGGATGCAGACGATGGACCAGTGTCTGAGCGAACTGGTCGCCAAGCGTCTGGTCACACGCGAAGCGGCACGCGAAAAGGCGAAGATCCCCGACAATTTCTGAGCCGGGCCTCACTGCCGACCAGGCCACCACGAAGGATGATGCATGATGGATACCCAGGAATCACCGCGCAGGGAGCTGGAAGTCACGGACATGCTGGCACGCATGGCCGAGAAGAAGGCTTCCGACCTGTTCATCACGGCAGGCGTTGCGCCGTGCATCAAGGTGAACGGACGCCTGTATCCGATCGACGAAACGCCGCTCACACCGGAACGGGTGCGTGAGCTGGTGCTCAGCGTGATGAGCGACGCCCAGCGCAAGGAGTTTGTGCACACCCACGAGTGCAATTTCGCGATCAGTTCGCGTGGCGTGGGGCGTTTCCGTGTCAGCGCGTTCTATCAGCGCAATCTGGTCGGCATGGTGCTGCGGCGCATCGAATCGAAGATACCGACCATCGAGGAGCTGCAGCTGCCGACGATCATCAACGAGCTGGCGATGACCAAGCGCGGGCTGATCATCTTCGTCGGTGCCACCGGCACCGGCAAGTCGACGTCGCTGGCAGCGATGATCGGTTACCGCAATCGCAACGCTTCCGGTCATATCATCACGATCGAGGATCCGATCGAGTACGTGCACCAGCACATCAAGAGCATCGTGACGCAGCGCGAGGTGGGCATCGATACCGAGAGCTACGAGATCGCGCTGAAGAACACGCTGCGCCAGGCCCCCGACGTGATTCTGATCGGTGAGATCCGTACCCGCGAGACGATGCAGCATGCGGTGACCTTCGCCGAGACCGGTCATCTGTGCCTTGCCACGCTGCACGCGAACAACGCGAACCAGGCGCTCGACCGTATCCAGAACTTCTTCCCGGCCGATGCGCGTGACCAGCTGTGGATGGACCTGTCGCTGAACCTGAAGGCGATGATCGCCCAGCAGCTCATTCCGACGGTCGACGGCCAGGGGCGTCGTGCGGCGGTCGAGGTGCTGATCAACACGCCGCTGGTCGCCGACCTGATCCGCAAGGGCGAGGTTCACTCGCTGAAGGAGCTCATGGAGCGCTCGACCGAGCTCGGCATGCAGACTTTCGACCAGTCGTTGTACCAACTGTACTGCGACGGCGTGATCTCCTACGAAAACGCCATGCAGTACGCAGATTCGCAGAACAACCTGCGTCTGATGATCAAGCTCGGTACGCATACCGGTGGGCTTGGTCGTGCCGCCGGACTCACGCTCGATGACTCCCAGGAGAATGCCGGCCAGTTCTTTGGCCGGCGCCCCTGATCAGCCGTCATCGCGTTCGCCTGCGGCGCTGGTGAACCAGCTCTCGAGGATGATGCAGGCGGCGATGCTGTCGAGCGCTGCCCGCCCGGCGCCGCCGCGCGCCCGTTCGCGTGCCTCGAAGGTGCTCAGGCGTTCATCCACCAGCTCGCAACGGATACCGAAGCGTCCGTGCAGGCGTCGCGCGAAGCGGCTCGCGCGTTCGCTGATCGCGCTGGGCGTGCCATCCATGTTCAACGGCAGGCCGACCAGCACCACAGCGGGCGCCCACTCGGCGAGCAGGCGGCGCACCTGCTCCCAGTCGGGCACGCCATCGCGTGCCGGCAGCGGCGCCAGCGCACTGGCGGTCGTGCTGACCGGGTTGCCGATGGCCACTCCGATACGACGCAGGCCGTAGTCGAAGGCCAGGACGTTGCCCGTCGGAGTCACTCAGGCGTTGCCGAAGCTGCTGCTGAGCAGGTCGAGATTGATCCCGAGCCGGGATGCGGCCGCCTGGGCGCGCTGCTCGAGCGGTACATCGAACAGCTCCACGACTGTCGCCGGCAGCGAGAGCCACGCGTTGGTGGCGAGTTCCTGTTCCAGTTGCCCGGAACCCCAGCCGGCGTAGCCGAGCGCGATCAGCGCATTCACCGGACCGTCGTCGTGCGCGATCGACTCCAGGATGTCGCGCGACGTCGTCAGGCTGACCTCTGCAGTCACGTCCAGCGTGGCCTGCCAGCGACGCGAATCGTCGCGTCGGTGCAGCACGAAGCCACGTTCGGTATGCACCGGGCCGCCGGCGAGCACGGGCTGCGGGTGATGGCGATGGAAGTCGCGGATCTCCAGGTGTTCGAAGATGTCGTCGAAACTGATGTCGAGGGGACGGTTCACCACGATGCCCATCGCGCCGTGCCGATCGTGCTCGCACAGGTAGGCGATGCTGTGGGCGAAGATGGAGTCCTGCAGCCCCGGCATGGCGATCAGGAAATGGTTGCGCAAGCTGACGCTCATGCCGGCATTGTGGGTCTGCGCTGCAGCGCAAGGCAAGCACGGGCGTACCAGCGCGCATCTGCCCGCCGGGATGCTCAGTCGCCCGCACTCAGGCGGTTGGCGCGGAACTGCCAGGTGCGGATGATTTCGAGGCGATCGGCGCGTGCGGCGAGCGGCGGAGGAAACGCATCGAATGGAGCCGCCACGCGCACGATCTGTACCGCCGCGTTGTCGAGCAGTACGTGCCCCGAACTCTGCAACACCCGCGTTTCGACCACGCTGCCGTCGGGGCGCAGCGCGACCAGCAGCCGCAGCTCGCCGTAGAGACGCCGTCGTTTCGCCTCTACCGGATAGTGTTCGTTGCCGATTGCCTCGACACGTTGTTTCCATGCGTATAGATAAGCTGCGTCGGCTGCCTCACGCGCTGCGGCCGACGTCAGGCGTTCTACGCGCGGCATCTTCGCGTATGCCTCACGCCTTGCATCGAGCCGTGCGATCAGGGTGGCGATCTCGTTTGCGGGTTGCGCCTGCCCCGGCGCGTCGAGCGGTACCGGATCGTTGGGTTCGGGCAGATCGGAAAGTGATTCGTCGACCGCCTCCTCGCTGCGCGGGGCGCTCAGCAGCGGCGTCACCTTGGGTGCCGCCGGCGTCACGGGCGGTGCGCCGTCGACGGGCTGCACGATGACCGCGTCGAACGCCGCTGTCAGGGGTACCGCAGGATCGCCGACCTCGCGTTCGATTCCGCTGCCGCGCTGGTCGAACTGGGCCAGGAAGTCGGCATCCCGATCTGCGCGCTCGTCGCGTTGCAGCGCCAGCGTTACGTCCAGTGTCGGTGCGTATGTCGTGGCATTGCGGTGAGCGACGCCGACACCGAGGATCACTGCTGCGTGCAGGGCCAGAGCCAGCAACAGGCAGAACCGCAATCGGTTCCCGGCGGCTTCGAGGTGATGGCGCACCGGATCAGCGTTCCAGGCGCGCTGCCACGGCATCGATGAGCGCAGCGCCGATATCGAGGCCGCATGCCTTGTCCAGCTCGCGGATGCAGGTCGGGCTGGTCACGTTGATCTCGGTCAGGTAGTCGCCTATCACGTCCAGGCCGACGAACAGCAGTCCGCGCGCGCGCAGTTCCGGGCCTACTTCGGAGGCGATCCAGCGGTCGCGCTCGCTCAGTGCGCGCGCCTCACCCCGCCCGCCTGCGGCAAGATTGCCGCGGGTTTCGCCGGCTTGCGGGATGCGTGCCAGCGCGTACGGAACCGGCTCGCCGTCGATCATCAGGATGCGCTTGTCGCCGTCGACGATTTGCGGAATATAGCGCTGCGCCATGATCGTCGTGCTGCCATGCGCGGTCAGCGTCTCGAGGATCACGCTGAAGTTGGGATCCCCGTCACGCACACGGAATACCGCTGCGCCGCCCATGGCGTCGAGTGGCTTCAGGATCACGTCGCCGTGTTCGCGCTGGAACTCGCGCAGCCTCGCCGGATCGCGGCTCACCAGCAATGGCGGACAACACTGCGGGAAACGTGTCGCGAACAGCTTCTCGTTGCAGTCGCGCAGTGCGCGCGGCTCGTTGACGACCAGGCAGCCGTCGTTTGCGCCTGCCTCGAGGATATGCGTCGAGTACAGGAACTCGCTGTCGAACGGTGGGTCCTTGCGCATCAGCAACGCATCGAGCTCGCCCAGGGCGAGCTCGCGTGGCGCACCGAGCGTGAACCAGCGTGCCTGGTCGCGCTGCACCTCGAGATGGCGCACGCTGGCACGCGCGACGCCGTCACGCAGGAACAGATCCCCCTGTTCCATGTAGAAGAGATCCCAGCCGCGATCCTGTGCCGCCCACAGCAGCGCGAGCGTACTGTCCTTGGCATAGTTCACGTTTGCGATCGGGTCCATGACCACGCCGAGTCGTGTCTTCATCTGCGAACTCCGTCCGGATTTCGGGCGCACTTTCTGTATTTCCACCCGTCCATGGTCTATTAATTGTCGACTGTCGGGCAACGATAGCAGATGACCGTTGACGTGGTCGGGAGGGAGGCTGGAGATGGAATCGAGCTTGAGTGGTCTCAAGGTGATGGTCATCGACGACAGCAAGACGATCCGCCGTACGGCCGAGACCCTGCTGGCGAAGGAAGGCTGCGAGGTGATCACTGCCGAAGACGGTTTCGATGCCCTGGCGAAGATCGTGGACAACCGGCCCGACATCGTGTTCGTCGACGTGATGATGCCTCGCCTCGACGGCTACCAGACCTGCGCCCTGATCAAGAACAACCGCGAGTTCGCCGCCACGCCGGTCATCATGCTTTCGAGCAAGGACGGGCTGTTCGACAAGGCGAAGGGACGCGTCGTCGGTTCCGACCAGTACCTGACCAAACCGTTCAGCCGCAACGAGCTGATCGGCGCGATCCTGCAGCACGCGCGACCGGTGCACTGAGGGCGGATCATGGCGCGAATCCTGATCGTCGACGACTCGCCGACGGAAAACTTCAGTATCGGCAGCCTGCTGGGGCGTCAGGGTCATGACGTCATCGCGGCCGAATCCGGTGAGGAAGGAATACGGCTCGCGCGCGAGCAACGACCCGATCTGATCCTGATGGATATCGTGATGCCCGGCCTCAACGGCTTCCAGGCCACGCGCCAGCTTACGCGCGACCCGCAGACCGCCATGATCCCGATCGTGATCCTGACCTCGAAGAGCCAGGACACCGATCGGGTCTGGGCCGAGCGCCAGGGGGCCAAGGGCTATCTGACCAAGCCGGTCGAGGAGGCCGTACTGCTGTCCACGATCACGCACGTACTCGGTGGAATGCAGCGTTGAACCCCGGGCCGATGGACAGCGTGTCGCCGTTCGGGTTGCTGCTGGAAATCGATGCACGGGCGCGGCGCGGACGCGAGGGCAGCGATGCGCGGCTGCGTGCGCAGGCGCACTGGACCGGAGTGGGCTTCTCGGTGCTCGGCAAGCAGCTCGTGGCGCCGATGGGCACCGTCACCGAAATCCTCAAGGTGCCGCCACTCGCGCGTTTGCCGCGTGTGCAGCCGTGGGTGGAAGGCGTGGCGAGCCTGCGTGGTCGCCTGGTGCCGGTGATCGGCCTGGCGGCGTTCCTCGGTGGCCAACCCGCACTGGCGTGGCGTGGCCGGCGTGTGCTGGTGCTGGGCAGCGGCTTCGATTGCGCGCTGCTGGTCGATGAAGTGCATGGTTTGAAGCATTTCCCCGCGGAGTCCTTCCGCGACAGGGCCACTGGCGTGGAGCCGGCGCTGGTGCCCTATATCGGCGGCTTCTACAGCGGGGTCGAAGGTGACTGGGCGGAATTCCGTCCGGATCTGCTGCTCGGCGATGCGCGTTTCCTGGATGCAGCGCGCTAGCGCGTGCGGCTGGCTGCGTCCTGTATGTACAGCGGAGGATCGAGTGATGATCGCAAAGCAGGGGTCGGCCAAGGCGCCGCAGGTGCGCTGGATCGCTGTGTGGGGGGCCGTGCTGACTGTCGCGATCCTCGCCTTCGTGTGGAACCTCTACGTGATACTGCGTGATACGGGCCGTGATGCCGCCTATCGGGAAATGCTCGGCAATCTGCGTGTGCTGTCGCAGCAGATCGACGCGGCGGCCCGCGAAGCGGTCGGCGGCGACGTACAGGCACTCGATACGCTCGCAAGGGCGCGTGCCGAGTTCGCCACCACCTTCGCGGAACTGGATCGCGGCGGTGAGCGCCTGCCACCGCTGCGCGATCTGCTGCCCGAGGAGCTTGCCGAGATCGGGGCCGCGTGGAGCGAGGTCGATACCGCAGCGTCGGGCATCGTGACGCGCCGTGACAGCATCCGCTTCCTGGGCGAGCTGTCGACGACGGTCGATGGCTCGATCGAGGCCGTGCAGAAGCATGCGGCCCGTGTTGCGGAGCTGATCGGTGTCAGCGGGGGTTCAACGCAGCAGGTCGCTCTGGCGGAGCAGCAGCAGTGGCTCACCGAGCGCATCGCACGCAATCTCGAGAAGGTCCTGCAGGGTGAGAATGCGGTCGAGGCAGCCGCCCGGCTTGGTGCCGACGTGGAAGATTTCGCAGACCGGCTCGGTGTGCTGCAGCGCGGCAGCACCACGCGCGGAGTGCCGGCGCTGCCCGCCGGTGACGCCCGTGACGAGGCCGCCGAAGTGCAGCGCGTGTTCCGTACCATCGGCGATGCGCGCCAGCGCATCCTCGACGCCGCACCGGATCTGGAGCAGGCACGCGCTGCGGCCGATGCCATTGCGCGCAAATCGCCGCGACTGCTGAACGCGACCGGAACGACCTCGGACCGCATCAGTGCGCTCGAGGACAGGCGCAGTCTCAATATGGGCAGCGCCCTGCTGTTCGGCAGCCTGATCACGATTTCACTGATCATGATCGGCATCCTGTGGTCGCTCGATACCCGGCGTCGCCTGGTGCAGACCGCGGCGACCAACGAGCGTAACCAGCACGCGATCCTGCGTCTGCTCGACGAGATCGCGGGGCTCGCCGATGGCGATCTCACCAGCAGCGCAACGGTGACCGAGGACTTCACCGGAGCCATCGCCGACGCCATCAACTACACGATCGACCAGTTGCGCGTGCTGGTGTCCTCGATCAATCGTACTTCGCACAGCGTCTCGCAGGCTGCCGAGGACACGCAGGCAACCGCCCTGCATCTTGCCGAAGCGGCAGAGCACCAGGCGCAGGAAATCGCGGGAGCTTCGTCGGCGGTCAACGAGATGGCCTTCTCGATCGACCAGGTATCCTCGAACGCAGCCGAGTCGGCGTCCGTGGCCGACCGTTCGGTCGCGCTGGCCAATACCGGTTCGCGGGTCGTGCAGAACACCATCGGCGGCATGGACACGATCCGGGAGCAGATCCAGGAAACCGCAAAGCGCATCAAGCGCCTTGGCGAGAGTTCCCAGGAGATCGGCGATATCGTTTCGCTGATCAATGACATCGCGGACCAGACGAACATTCTGGCGCTCAACGCCGCGATCCAGGCGTCGATGGCCGGCGAGGCAGGGCGCGGCTTCGCGGTGGTCGCCGACGAGGTGCAGCGGCTCGCCGAGCGCTCGAGCGGCGCGACCCGCCAGATCGAGGCTCTCGTGAAGACGATCCAGTCCGATACCCATGAAGCCGTGATGTCCATGGAGCAGACCACGAGCGAGGTGGTGCGTGGCGCGCGCCTCGCCGAGGACGCGGGCGTTGCGCTGGAAGAGATCGAGACCGTGTCGAAGAGTCTTGCCGCCCTGATCCAGAACATTTCGAACGCGGCGCGCCAGCAGGCGTCGTCGGCGGGCCATATCTCCAACACCATGAACATCATCCAGGAGATCACCTCCCAGACTGCGGCAGGAACCACTGCCGCAGCGCAATCGGTCGGCAAGCTCGCCTCGATGACCAACGAGCTGCGCGGTTCGGTAGCCGGCTTCAAGCTGCCCGAGTCCGGGCACTCGCTGCGCTCGCGCTGATTGCACGCGGTACGCGCGATGGAAAAGGATCTCGGTGCGCTGCAGTGGGTAGCGGACGAGCTCGGACAGGTATCCGACGAGCTCGTGCGCACACTGCTCGGCTTTGCCGACGATCCGTCCGATTCGACCCGTCTGCGCAGCGGACTCACGGGCGCGCACCAGATCCACGCCACGTTGCGTCTGCTCGCGGTGCCGAGCGCGGAACGCCTTGCCGATGAAATCGAACAGACCCTGCAGGCGCTGCTGAATGCGGAGCTGGCGCCCTCCAGCGATGCGTTGCAGACACTGCTTGCCGCCGTGATGGAACTGCCCGCCTACCTGCGGCGGGTTGGCACCGAGCGTCGCGAATCGCCACACGACGTGCTGATGGTGCTGAACGATCTGCGCGCGCTGCGGGGTGCGGCGCCGTTGCCGCCACCACCGGCCGAACTGTCGTTCGCGCTCGATGCGCTGCATCGCGATACCGGTGAGCAGGCGCCGTCGGCATCACCGGAAGAGATGCAATTGCTGCGACTGGCACGCCAGCGTTTCCAGGCGGAGCTCCTTGGGGTGTTGCGCCGGGACGCGTCGGCGCAGCGCCTGGGCCAGCTCGTCCGCGTGTTCGCACTGCTTGCGCAGCGCCTGGGCTCGACCGGGCACCGTCTGTTCTGGGAAACGGCGGCTGCGTGGGTGAATGCGCTCGAGTGCGCCGGCGTGGAACCCGACGAGCAGGCACTCGCGTTGCTGCGTGAGCTCGACGGCGAACTGCGCGCGGGCATCGCGCTCGAGGCAGGCTGTTACCGGCGTGCACCCGACGTGCAGACCTGCACCCGCCTGCTCGCGGGGCTTGCGGCTTCGGCACCGGTCAGCGAGCGGGTGGTCGAGGTACAGCGACGTCATCGGCTGCTCGCTGCAGCCGCAACCCGGTACGATCTGGGCGCGGTCGCGGCGGCGATCGTGGCGCTCACGGACGAGCTCGGCTCCGTTCTGCAGCGCCTCGAGTCCACCGAAGGTGATGCGATGGCGAACGCCCGCACGCTGCGGGAAGTGGAGCCGGAGTTGCGCCGCATCGCACAGCTGCTTGCGGGACTCGGCTTCCAGGACGAGCAGCACCTGCTGCAGACGCAGATCGAGCGGATGGCTGCTGGCTTCACCCCCGGTCCCGGGCTCGATGATCAGATCACGGCGGTCTCGGCAGCGCTGCTCGACCTCGACCAACGGCTTGCCACGCGTGCGGTGGCCGCAGGCGGTGGAGGGGCTGTCGCCAACCGTCGCCACCCGTTGCAGCGTGCGCTCGAGGCGGTGTGCCGCGAGGTCGGCAATGCACTGGAACGGGTAAAGCAGACCGTCACCGACTATTTGTCTTCATACGGTGGAGTCAGCGTGCTCAGTGGACTGCCGGACGAGCTGCATCGGCTTGCCGGTGCGCTGCAGGTCGCCGGGCTGGACGCTGCAGCCGATGTATTGCAGGGGTGTCGTGACCATCTCGTCGCGATCCAGACCGACGAAGGCGCGAGACCGGGTGCGGCGGTGATCGACACCCTGGCCGACGCGCTCGGCGCGGTCGAGTATTTCCTCGAACGTTTCCTGATCGACGGTTACGCCTCGGACCTGATCCTGGTGCGGGCCGCCGCAACGTTGCACGGGGGCGGCGCAGAGCCGGTGGAGCCGGCACTCACGACAGACGAGCTGCTGTCGCTGGTATCGCTGGCCCCGGCAGAGCCTGCGACGATTGCTGCGGGCCCGATCGAGGTGCAGGCACCCTCGCCTGTCCCCACGCCCGTGACCACGCAGGTAATCGCCGCGCCCGATCCGGAGATCGTCGAGGTCTTTGTCGAGGAAGCCACCGAAGTGCTGGCGACGATCAGCGAACAACTGCCGCAGTGGAGCGTTGCGCCGGAGCCGGGCAGCGCGCTCACCGAGTTGCGCCGTGCGTTCCACACGCTGAAGGGCAGCGGGCGCATGGTCGGCGCCGACCTGATCGGCGAACTCTCCTGGTCGGCCGAGAATCTGTTGAACCGCGTCATCGACGGTACGTTGGCGGTCACGCCGGTGCTGGTGGCTGCGGTGGCTGCGTGCCGGGCACTGTTGCCGGATCTGGTCACTGCGTTCGCGCAGGGCGTGGAGGGCCAGCGCGATGCGGTAACACCACTGCGCAGGCGTCTCGACGCCCTGGCGCGCGGTGAGGAGCCGCCTGCCGAGGTGCCTGTTCCGCCCGCGCCTGCGCCAGTGGCAGTTCCGTCCGAGCCGGTGCCGGAACCGGTCGGCGTGGGCGATGTCGAGCAGGAAGCCGGTGAGCGGCTGCGTACGATATTTGGCGAAGAGCTCGCCGAACACCTGCACGCGTTGCGTGCATACCTCGGTGTTGCAGAGCCTGCGGTGGTGAACCAGTCGCTGCTGCGCACCCTGCATACCTTGCGCGGCAGCTCCTGCGCGGCAGGCAACGATACCCTCGCGCTCGTGCTCGAGCCGCTGGACGATATGGTCCACGCTGCCGGCGAGGCTGCACAGGCGCTCACTGCAGGGCAGTTGGCACTGCTGACGCAGCTTTGCGACCTGCTCGACCACGCGCTGAGCGAACCGGCGGATACGTTGGGCCTCGAGGCGCGGGCGCAGGCACTGCGCGCGGGCATCGACGACGTCTTTCCGCGAGCGGCGCGTGCGGCCCATCCCGATGCGCGCCTCGTACGTTTCCTGCACGAGGCGCTGGAAAAACTGTTCCATGCGGGTTCACTGCTCGAGGCCTGGCGTGCGGGGCACGATACGGCGGCTGGCGGGCACGCATTGCTGGATGAATTGCGGGCAGTGCACGAGCGCGCTGCCCAGCTCGGGGTCACGGGCGTGCTGCGGCTCGCGCGACCCATGCTGGATGCGCTCGAACCGGCAGTCCTCGGCGGGGTGGGGCCATCGGTCGAGCTGTTCGGAGCGCTCGGTGCGGCATGCGAGGCGTGCCTCGATGTGCTCGATCGCCTTGCTGCCGGTGAATTGCCGGAAACTCCGGCCGCGATCATCGAGCGCCTGGCAGCTGTCACGCGGACTCCAGCAGCGCCGGTCATCGCCGAGCCGCCGTTGTTCGACGATACCCCCGACGTCGCGCAGGAGCGCATGCAGCGCGATCTGCAGCACGCAGAAGCGGAACTGCTCGGCATTTTCCTCGAGGAAGCCGAGGAGCTGATGCTGGCGATCGACGAATCGATCGATGCCTGGCGTCACGATCGCGGCAACCGTGCGCCCTTCGACGACCTGCAGCGCCACGTGCATACGCTGAAGGGTGGCGCCCGCATGGCGGGGCTGAAGTACTTCGGCGAGCTTGCGCATCATTTCGAGACGCTGCTGATCAACGAGGCGCTGCGCTTCGGGCGTTTCGACGACGCCTTCTTCGCGCGCGTGGCGGAATTCCACGAGCGGCTGCTGCGGGCGATGGATGCGATCAGGGAGCAGCCGGCTGTCGCTGTACAACCGCCGCCTCGCGCGCCGGAGCCGGAGGTGCCTTCGGTCGTCGCAGTTGCATTCGAAGCGCAGGAGCCGGTCGAGCCCGTCGGGGAGTCGGTCGCGTCCGTCACGGAGCCGGTCGCAGCCTCTGCGGAGGTGACGGAGACGGTGATCTCGGTGCCACCTTTCGTGGCGGCGACGCCTGCTGCCGCGCCGAAGCCGCGCGACGAGGTGGTACGGGTCTCGGCACAACTCCTCGAGGAGCTGGTGAACCTCGCGGGCGAGGCGAGCATCTCGCGTGCCCGGGTCGAGGAGCAGGTGAACGAACTCGGCCAGCTGTTCGACGACATGCAAGGCGCGATCGAGCGCGTGCAGGGTCAGGTGCGGCGACTCGACATCGCTACCGAAGCGCAGGTGCTGTTCCGCCGTGAGCGCGCCGATGGCTCGTCGGCAGAAGGTTTCGATCCGCTCGAGATGGATCGCTATTCGCAGTTGCAGCAACTGTCACGTTCGCTGGTGGAGAGCGCCTCGGACCTGCTCGACATCAAGCGCACGCTGGCCGAAAAGACCCGTGACCTCGAGACCGTACTGGTCCAGCAGGGGCGCCTCAACGGCCAGTTGCAGGAAGGGTTGATGCGTTCGCGCATGGTTCCCTTCTCGAGCGTGGTGCCGCGGCTCAAGCGCCTGGTGCGCCAGGTTGCAGGCGAACTCGGCAAGGATGTCGAACTCGTGGTCGGCAATGTTGGGGGTGATCTCGATCGCGGCATCCTCGAGCGCGTGATGGCGCCGCTCGAGCATATGTTGCGCAATGCCGTCGATCACGGCATCGAGGCTGCTGCCCGGCGTCGCGAGCGCAACAAGCCGACGACGGGACAGATCCATATCGATGTCGCGCGTGACGGCGGTGACGTGGTGATCGTGGTTGCCGACGACGGCGGCGGCGTGGATCTGGCGGCCGTGCGCAGCAAGGCGATCGAGCGCGGACTGCTGGATCCGGTCGCGCAACTGCGCGACCACGACGTGTTGCAGTTCATCCTGCACCCGGGATTCAGTACGGCCACCGCGGTCACCCAGATTTCCGGGCGTGGCGTTGGCATGGATGTGGTCAGCAGCGAGATCCGCCAGATGGGCGGTTCGCTCGAGATCGACAGTCGTCCGGCCGAGGGCACGCGTTTCGTGGTGCGCCTGCCATTCACCGTGTCGGTGAACCGTGCGCTGCTGGTCGGTGTCGGGCAGGAGACCTATGCGCTGCCGTTGAATACCGTGGCTGGCGTGGTGAGGCTGCGCGTCGACGAGCTCGCACAGTACGCGGCGGATGAACGGCTGCTGGAGTACGCCGGTCAGGGCTATCGCGTGCGCTACCTCGGTGCCGTGCTGCACCCCGACGAGCACCGTGATCTCGGCATCGACGGCGATACCGTGCCGCTGGTGCTGGTGCGCGGCGGCGGCCAGGCGCTGGCAGTCGAGGTCGATCGCCTGCTGGGAGCGCGCGACATCGCGGTGAAGAGCCTGGGCCCGCAGTTCGGCACGGTTCCGGGGCTGAGCGGTGCAACCGTGCTCGGCGACGGTTCGGTGGTATTGATCCTCGATTTGCCGGCCATGTTGCGCGCCGACGCTGCCAGTGGCTTCACCGCCTACGAGCGCGGCACGCGTGTGCTGGCGCCGCGTCACGGCGAGCGTCCGCCGCGGGTCATGGTGGTCGACGATTCGGTGACCGTGCGCAAGGTCACGACGCGTTTCCTCGAGCGCGAAGGGATGCAGGTGGTCACGGCGAAGGACGGTGCCGAGGCGATGTTGAAGCTGCAGGAACAGGTGCCTGACGTGATGCTCCTCGACATCGAGATGCCGCATATGGATGGCTTCGAGGTGATCAGCAAGGTCCGGCTCAGCGATGTGCTGCGCGACCTGCCGATCGTCATGATCACCTCGCGCACCGGCGACAAGCATCGTGAACGCGCGTTTGCGCTGGGTGCGAACGCTTACCTCGGGAAGCCCTACCAGGAGTCGGTGCTGCTCGAGCAGATACGCGCGCTGCTGGCGCCAAAAGAGGTCACGGCATGATGGCAAGCGAGCATTCGTCGCATGATCTCAGCGCGCTGCTGGTCCCGCTCGCAGAAGAATTGCTCGTGGTGCCGAGCGCGGTGGTGGTCGAGATCATCCGTCGTCGCGATCTGGTGCGGCCCCTGAGGGCACCTGCGTGGCTGCTCGGGATGCTGCATTGGCACGAGACGACGATTCCGGTGCTGTGCTTCGAGGCGCTGAATGGCGGCGCGCTCAGCGATACCGGGCATGGTGGGCGCATCGTGATCATGAGCGCGCTCGGTGATGGTGGCAGATGGCGCAACTACGCGGTCCTCGCGCAGGGCGTGCCGCATCTGCTGCTGATGACGGCTGCGGACGTGCACCCCGACCCGCAGCGTACGCCCGGACGGACCGAATGCATGAAGGTGCGCGTACACGGGCAGGATGGCGCGATACCGGATCTGGATGCGGTGGAGGCGGCCCTGCGCCAATACGGCAGCGTCGAGCGCTGAGCCGAACGTACCCGGACGCGCGCCACCCCTAGAGGCTGTCGCAAAAGCCTCCGACCGTCGATGCGAGCAGCGCGGGACGATGCCTTGGCACCGGTTGGACGCCGTAAATGCATCCCTGCAGGCTCGAGTGCCGCATCCCTGCGGCACACGCCCCCCCGATACCAAGGCATCGCCCCACGCTTCACGGCGTTTTGCGCCACCCTCTTCAGGCTCGCAGATCACCCCACAGGTACTGCAGGATCGCCAGCGCTGCGACCGGAGCCGTTTCGGTGCGCAGCACACGCGGCCCCAGCGACCACGGACTGAACCCTGCCGTGCAGGCGCGAGTGAATTCCGTCGGGTCGAGCCCGCCTTCCGGACCCACCAGCACGCGCACCGCCCCGGGTGGCGGATCAGCCACCAGCGCGCCGTTGCCGGTGGTGTGCAGCACCAGTCCCGGCATGTCGGCACGGGCAGCGAACCAGTCCTCGAGCGGCAGTGGTGGCTCGATCGACGGCAGGCGCCTGCGTCCGCTCTGCTCGCAGGCAGCGATCGCCACCTGCCGCCAGTGGCGCAAGCGGTTGTCGCCGCGACCGGCGTCGAGTTTCGCGTTGCAGCGCGCGAGCAACAGGGGCGTGATCGTCGCCACGCCCAGTTCGGTGCTCTTCTGCACGGTCCAGTCCATGCGCTCACCGCGCGCCAGACCGATTCCGAGATGCACGCTGAGCGGACTTTCGGTGGCAGCCGCGAGTGCATTTCCGAGCGCGAGGCGCAACGAGCGGCGTTCGATGGCCGCCAGTACTGCCGTGAACTCGCTGCCGCTGTCGTCGAATACGCTCAGTGTGTTTCCACGCTCGAGGCGCAGCACGTTGCGCACATAGTGGGCTGGCGCGTCGTGCAGCGTGATCTCCGTGCCCGCGACGAGCGCTTGCTCGATGAACAGGCGCGGCATGCGCATCGTCACAGCAGGCCGGCTGCGCGACAGATCGCGAGTGTCGGGGCGGCCTGGTTCATCGTGTAGAAGTGCAGTCCCGGCGCGCCACCGTCGAGCAGGCGACGGCACAGGTCGCCGACGAATCCGGTGGCGAACTCGCGCATTCCGGTTTCGTCGTCCTGCAGCGATTCCAGCCGGCAGCGCAGCCAGCGCGGGATTTCCGCGCCGCAGTTGTGCGCAAAGCGCGCGAGGTTCTGGTAGTTCAGAATCGGCATGATGCCCGGGTAGATCGGCTCTCCGATGCCCTCGGCGCGACAGGTCTGCACGAAATGGAAATAGGCGTCGGCGTTGTAGAAGAACTGGGTGATGCCGCTGTCGGCGCCGGCGTCGAACTTCTGCTTCAGGAAGCGTATGTCACTGGCGAAGTCACGCGCCTGCGGGTGCATTTCGGGGTATGCCGCGACCTCGACCGTGAAATGCCCACCCATGTGCCGCCGGATGAAGCGCACCAGTTCGCTGGCGTGGATCAGTTGCGACATGCCGCCCACGCCCGACGGCAGGTCGCCGCGCAGGGCGACCAGTCGATGGATGCCGTTGTCGCGATACGTCTGCAGCAGCTCGAGAACCAGCGATTCGTCGTCACCGCCGAACGACAGGTGCGGTGCAATGGCATTGCCACCGCGGGCCAGTTCGAGCACCACGTCACGCGTGGCCTCACGCGTCGAACCGCCCGCACCGTAGGTCACCGAAGAGAATGCCGGTGCGAGCACGCTCAGCTCCTCGTGCGTGGCCAGCAGCTTCGCGCGCCCGTCGGCTGTCTTGGGCGGAAAGTATTCGCAGCTCAGCCGAAAGCCTGCGGGGGGTCGTGTCATCACCGTGCCTCAGTAACGATACTGTTCGTTCTTGAACGGCCCGTCGACCGGCACCTTGATATAGTCCGCCTGCTCCGGTGTGAGGCGTGTGAGTACGCCACCGAATCCGCTGACCATGTGCCGCGCCACCTCCTCGTCGAGGCGCTTCGGCAGCACCTCGATGCGCAGTGCCGACGGCTTCATCTCCGGTTCCAGCTCCGCGAAGCGACGCTCGAACAGATAGATTTGCGCCAGCACCTGGTTGGCGAACGAGCCGTCCATCACGCGCGACGGGTGTCCGGTCGCGTTGCCGAGGTTCACCAGCCGGCCTTCGGAAAGCAGGATCAGGTGATCGTTGCTGGCGCGGTCGCGATAGACCTGGTGCACCTGCGGCTTCACCTCTTCCCACTCCCACTCGCAGCGCATGAAGGCGGTGTCGATCTCGTGGTCGAAGTGACCGATGTTGCATACCACCGCACCACATTTCAGTGCGCTCAGCATGTGGCGATCGCAAACGTCGCGATTGCCGGTTGCGGTGACGACCAGGTCGATTTGGCCGAGCAGCGCACGGTCGACGCAGGCCGCGCTGGCGTCGTTGCTGCCACCGATATACGGTGACACGACTTCGTAGCCGTCCATGCAGGCCTGCATCGCGCAGATCGGATCGATCTCGCTGATGCGCACGATCATGCCTTCCTGGCGCAAGGACTGGGCAGAACCCTTGCCGACGTCACCGTAGCCGATCACCAGCGCCTTCTTGCCTGCCAGCAGATGATCGGTGCCGCGCTTGATCGCGTCGCTGAGGCTGTGACGGCAGCCGTACTTGTTGTCGTTCTTCGACTTGGTCACCGAGTCGTTCACGTTGACCGCCGGCACCTTCAGCGCGCCCTGCTGAAGCATTTCCTGCAGACGCAGTACGCCGGTCGTCGTTTCCTCGGTGATGCCATGCACGCGGTCGAGCAGGTGCGGGAAACGCTGGTGCAGGATCGCGGTCAGATCGCCGCCGTCGTCGAGCACCATGTTGACCGGCCACGGCCTGCCGTCCTTCAGGATCGTCTGCTCGATGCACCAGTCGTACTCTTGCTCGGTCTCGCCCTTCCAGGCGTAGACCGCGATCCCGCGCGCAGCGATTGCTGCTGCCGCATGGTCCTGGGTGGAAAAGATATTGCACGAGGACCAGCGCACTTCGGCGCCGAGCTCGACCAGTGTCTCGATCAGTACCGCGGTCTGGATCGTCATGTGCAGGCAGCCGAGGACGCGTGCGCCGGCGAGCGGCTTGCTGTGGCGGTAGCGGGCGCGGATGGCCATCAGTGCCGGCATCTCGGTCTCGGCGATCGCGATTTCGCGCCGTCCCCACGCCGCGAGCGTGATATCGGCAACCTTGTAGTCGGCAGGGGCGTGCTGTGCAGTAGTCATGTCCGGATTCCTCGGGTGTATGTCGGCGTCGGCATCACAGTGCCTTCGCGAGTTCTGGAGCCTTGTCGGTGCGCTCCCACGTGAAGCCGGGTTCCTCGCGGCCGAAATGCCCGTAGGCTGCGGTTGCGCGATAGATCGGGCGCTTCAGGTCGAGCATCTCGGTGATTCCGCGCGGACGCAGGTCGAAGTGCTCGCGGATCAGCTCGATGATCCTGGCATCCGGCAGTTTGCCGGTATTGAAGGTGTTGACCGAGATCGAGGTCGGTTCGGCAAGGCCTATCGCGTACGACACCTGGATCTCGCAGCGGTCGGCCAGTCCGGCCGCGACCAGGTTCTTCGCGACGTAGCGCCCTGCGTAGGCGGCGGAGCGGTCCACCTTCGACGGGTCCTTGCCGGAGAAGGCGCCCCCGCCATGACGTGCCATCCCGCCGTAGCTGTCGACGATGATCTTGCGCCCGGTGAGTCCGCAGTCCCCGAGCGGGCCGCCGATGATGAACTGGCCAGTGGGATTCACGTGGTACCTGGTCCCGGCGTGCAGCCATTCGGCGGGCAGCACCGGACGGATGATTCCTTCGATCACCAGTTCGCGCAGTTTCTGCTGTGCCATGTCGGGGGTGTGCTGTGTCGAGACGACGACCGCATCGACGGCGACCGGTCGGCCATTGTCGTAGCGGATCGTGATCTGGCTCTTGGCGTCGGGGCGCAGCCACCGCCACCGTGGATCGCCGCTCCTGCGCAGGGCCGCCTGCTGGCGCATCAGCCGGTGCGCGTAGGTGATCGGCGCCGGCATCAGCACATCGGTCTCGTTCGACGCGTAGCCGAACATCAGGCCCTGGTCGCCGGCACCCTGCTCCTTGCTTTCGGTCGCGTCGACGCCGATCGCGATGTCGTGCGACTGCTTGCCGATCGCGTTCAGCACCGCGCAGGTGGCGCCGTCGAACCCGACGTCCGAGCTGTCGTAGCCGATGTCGAGGATCACCTGGCGGATCAGCGGCTCCAGATCCACGTAGGTGTTGCTGGTCACCTCGCCGGCGACGATCGCCATGCCCGTCTTGACCAGTGTTTCGACCGCGACGCGTGCGTTCGGATCCTTGTCCAGAATCGCGTCGAGGATGGCGTCCGAGATCTGGTCCGCCATCTTGTCGGGATGGCCCTCGGAAACCGATTCCGAGGTGAAAGTCGCGTATTCGCTCATGATCGTGCCCTTGTCGCGTCAAGCCTTCGATGAAAAACCCGCACCTGGATGCGGAAACCGTTGCGTAGTGCCAGATAGACGCTCTCCCCTTCGTCCAGTCCTGCCGCGCTGCCCCAGCGCGACAGTTCCTCGGGGGCGAAGCCAAGCCACAGATCGCCGCAGGTCTCGCGGGTCCAGCCCTGTGCGTGGGTACACAGATCGCTCAGCAGCAGCAGCCCACCCGGGCGCAATGCCGTGGCGAGATCGCGCAGCACGCTGGCAGGTGAAGCCGTGTGGTGCAGCACCATGTTGGCCACCACCACGTCTGCACTGGCCGCCAGTGAGCGCGCGTGCGTACTGTCGTCGTGCACCAGTTCCACGTTCGCGAGACCCGTTGCCACGCAGTGCATGCGAGCCTGTTCGAGCATCTCGGCCGAGCTGTCGATCGCCACCACGCGCTGACTGCGGCACGAGAGCTCCGGCAGCAGCCAACCGTCGCCTGGCCCCAGCTCGATTGCCAGCGCACACGGCTGCGCCAGCAGCGTCGAGAGCAGCTCGCCGACTGCCCCAGCGTAGCGCGAGTACGGCGCGATCAGCTCCTGCTGCGCCTGCAGCTTGCGTGCATTCGCGGCGAAGAACTCGCGCGAGCTGCGAACGCGTGCCTCCTGCACCACGGCGACCCCGCGCGCCGTCGCTTCACCAGGCTCCAGTCGATCGGCGGCGGCAAGGATTGCCTGCATCGGCGCGTCCAGCTCCTCGGACGCAGCCCGGTGACTGCGCCCGTAGTAGATCGACGTTGCTTCGCGGCGCCGGTGCACCAGTCCGGCTTCCGCCAGCACCTTCAGGTGGTGGCTCATCGCGGGTTGGCGCACGCCGAAGATCTGGCACAGCTCCAGCACACCGTATGCATCGCGTGCCAGCAGGCGCAGGATCTCGAGGCGCAGCCGATCTCCGGCCGCACGGCACAGCCGGCTCAGGCCTTCGTAGCCGCCGACAGGCAGGATGGGCGTTGCACCAAGCGTCATGGGGCCGGAGTCTAGCAGGGCCTGCCAGCATATATCGAAATTTTTTGATGAAATAGTTTGTGCTGGGATTACCAAAGCGCTGTTGCAGCGGTTCCGCCGTCAGGCACACAGGCGCAGTCCAGCAAGTGATCCAGCGTGTGTTCGATTTCCTGTGTATCGCACGACCGGGCATGAATGAGGTGCTCAACATTCGGCTCGGCTGCCCGCGCCGCTTGTCGTTGAAGTTCATTCACTTGCGCCGCAAGGGGCGCAATGCTGGCAAGGGCATCCATCAGGCTTTCTGCTCCAACCATCGCCGCCCGAGGGTGGTCAGGCGGTAGCGGCGGCTGACGGCGCGGCCCGCCTTCAGGTCTTCCATGCGGATCGACCGATCTGGGCCGGGGTAGCTGACGACCACCAGTTCGTCATGGCTGATGCGCACCTCGATGGGCTCACGCTCCTCATGGGAACGGTGATACACCGCGTTGACCACGGCCATCTTCGATGGCGGTATAGGGAAAGTTCCAGAGCCGCGTCGCCTCGGCGAATCTTCCGCCAACGCGCTGCCGACCTCCTGCAAAAAACCCTGCATCAAGGACTTGGATAGATCATTTTTCGGGTCGACGTTCGGGCGATCAGCAGAAAGGGCTGTCATCTGTTCCCTCCCTGAACCCACTCAGCCGACAGCGCCTCGGCCTGCTGCAACACCGTCTGCACCGCTGCGTCCTGCAGATCGGGCGGGTAGCCGTACTTGCGCAGGATGCGCTTGACCAGCACGCGCATCCGGGCGCGTGCCGAATCGCGATGCGCCCAGTCCACCGAGACATTGCCTTTTAAGCTGACGAGCAATTCGTGGGCGATGACCTTGAGCTTGTCGTCGCCCATGGCCTGCACCGCCGAGTCGTTCTCGGCCAGCGCGTCGTAGAAGGCGATTTCCTCGTCGGACAAACCCGATTCCTCGCCACGCTGCCGCGCTGCGCGGATGTCCTTGGCCAACTGGATCAGCTCCTGCAGCACTTCGGCGGTGGTGATGGCATTGGCGTGGTAACGGGCCACGGCATCTTCCAGGCGTTCCGAAAAGGCCCGTGTCTCGACGATATTGGCCTTGTTGCGCGAACGGATGCCGTCGTTGAGCAGCTTGCGCAAAGCCTCCAGCGCAAGGTTCTTCTTGCCCATCTGCTGCACTTCGGCGAGGAATTCGTCGGACAGGATGGAAATGTCCGGCGACTGGATGCCCGCCGCTTTCAGGATGTCCACGATCTCGGTCGAGACCACCGCCCGGCTGACGATCTGCTGGATGGCGAAATCGCGCTCCTGCGAGGTCACGCCGGAGCCGCCGGCTGACTTGACCAGTGCGGCGCGGATGGCCTGGAAGAAACCGACTTCCTCGCGGATGCTGCGCGCCTCGTCGGAGGCCGACGCCAGCGAATACGCCTTCGATAAGGCCAGCATCGCATCCTGATAACGCCGCTGCGCGTTCTTCTTGCCTTCCGCCGTTGTTTCGGCGGCAGCCCATTGCTGCTGCCTGTCCAGAATCCACTCGATGGCCCCGGCCATCATCGCCAGCCGTTGTTGCGGTGTGCCGTTCAGCGCCGTGGCGTAGTCAAAGCCGTGGAACATCGCCCGCACGATGTCGTGTTTCTCCAGCAGCACGGCAACGGCTTCGGCTTCGTCGACGCCCGTGGTGGCCTGATCGCGCGGCGAATACTGGGCCAGTGCGGATTTCAGGCTCTGCGCGATGCCGATGTAGTCCACGATCAGGCCCGCCGGCTTGTCGCGGAACACGCGGTTCACCCGAGCGATAGCCTGCATCAGGCCGTGACCCTGCATCGGCTTGTCCACGTACATCGTGTGCATGCACGGCGCATCGAAGCCGGTCAGCCACATATCGCGCACGATGACGAGCTTCAACGGATCTTTCGCATCACGAGCGCGCTTGGCGAGCAGATCGCGTCGCACCTTGTTGCCGATGTGCTGCTGCCATGCCGGTGGATCGCTGGCTGCGCCAGTCATCACGATCTTGACGGCGCCGGCCTTGTCGTCGGTGCTGTGCCAGTCCGGGCGCAGCTTGACGATTTCGTCGTACAGCGCCACGCAGATACGGCGGCTCATACACACCACCATGGCCTTGCCGTCCAGCGCGGCGAGGCGATCCTCGAAGTGCGTGACCAGATCCTTCGCCACTAGCGCAAGGCGTTTTTCGCTGCCGACCAGCGCCTCGACAGTCGCCCACTTGCGCTTGAGTTTCTCCTGCTCAGCCTGCGCTTCGTCTTCGGTCAGTACCTCCACCTCGGCGTCGAGCCTGGGCTTCTCATCCTCGTCCAGCTCGATGCGCGCCAGCCGCGATTCGTAGTAGATCGGCACGGTCGCGCCATCTTCCACCGCGCGGCTGATGTCGTAGATGTCGATGTAGTTGCCAAACACCATCGGCGTGTTGACGTCCGTCGCCTCGATCGGCGTGCCGGTGAAACCGATGAGCGAGGCGTTCGGCAGCGCATCGCGCAGGTATTTGGCGAAACCGTAGGAAACCTCGCCGGTCCTGCCGTCCACCCTGGCGCGGAAGCCGTATTGCGAACGGTGCGCTTCGTCGGCGATGACGACCACGTTGCGACGCGTCGTCAGCGGTTCGGCCACCTCGCCGAATTTCTGCAACGTGGTGAAGATCACGCCACCTGATGCGCAATTGAGCAGCCGCTGCAAGTCCTCGCGGCTTTCCGCCTGTACCGGCGTCTGGCGGATCAGGTCCTTGCACATCGAAAACGTGGCGAACAACTGGTCGTCCAGATCGTTGCGGTCGGTTAGCACCACCAGCGTCGGGTTCTGCATCAAAGGGTGCTTCACCAGCCGTCCGGCGTAGAAGGCCATCAGCAGGCTCTTGCCGGAACCCTGTGTGTGCCAGATCACGCCCGCGCGTCGGTCGCCCCTGGACTGCGAGGCGACGCTCGGCAGCCGGTAGTCGGCCGGGTCTTCGCCGGCCGCGTCGGCGGCGGCACGAATCGTCGATTCGATGGCGCGATTGACGGCGTGGTACTGGTGATAGCCCGCTATGATCTTCGCCAGCCCCGCCCCCGTTTCGCCGAACACGGTGAAGTCGCGTAGCAGATCGAGAAACCGCTGCTGCTCGAATACGCCTTCGATCAAGGTTCCCAGTTCCGGCAAACCTTTGGGCGCGATGGCCGCGCCATCGGTCGTGCGCCACGGCATGAAGCGCTCCAGATCGGCAGACAGCGATCCCACGCGCGCGGCGATGCCATCGGACGTGACCAGCAGTCCATTGCTGTGGAACAGCGCGGGAATCTGCTGCTTGTAGGTCTGCAACTGGTTGAACGCACCCGCCAGATGCGCGTCTGCGCTGCCCGGCGCTTTGAGTTCGATCACCGCCAGCGGCAGGCCGTTGACGAACAGCACCACATCCGGCCTGCGGTTGACCTGGCCGTTGATGACCACGAACTGCTGCACGGCCAGCCAGTCATTTCTTTTGGGTTGTTCGAAGTCCAGCAATGCCACCTTGCCGGTGGTCAACGCTCCATCGTCGCCGTCGTATTCAACGTCCACGCCTTCGGTCAGCAGCGCATGGATGCGGCGGTTTTCTTCCAGCAGTCCGGGGAAGACGGACTGGGTGAGCTTGCGCAGCGCATCGTCGCGCGCTTCCTGCGGCATCTGCTGATTGAGCCGCGCCACGGCTTCGGCCAGCCTCTTGTGCAGCACCGTCACATCGTGGCTGTCGCGCTCCGGCGCGCTGCCGTCCGGGCCGATCACCTCGTCCGACGTCGTGGCCCAGCCGAGCGAGCGCAGTTGCGCAAGCAGGGCTGATTCGATGTCGGCTTCGGAGAGGAAGGCCATCAGCGGGGCTCCGGGTTCCACGTCATGCGGTGATGTCCTTGATCTGCGCTTCATAGCCGGCCAACCGGCCCTGTACGGCGCGGACGCCATAGTGGAACGCCAGTGCGGCTGCGGGCCATTGGCGGATCTCGCTGCCATCGATCACTTGTTGCCTGATCCTGTTCCGGGTCGTGGCCCAGGCCAAGGGCAGTCGATTGTTGCGCACGAATTTCATCAGACCCTTGAGCGCTTCCGGCTTGTCCGCGAATTTGTCGCTCCACTTGATTTCCAGCGCGGAGACCGGCTTGAACGTCAGCGAGGATTCGACGAGATCCACTTCGCAATCGTCGGCTCCCCAGCGGGCGTAGTTCAACCGGGCGTCCTCATGGAAACGCTGCGCGAACAAGGCTGTTTCCACCAAATGCCCGAACTCCGGGTCATCCGGCGACTTGGCACCGAACAAGCCGGTGTACATCGCCGAGTTGGTCAGATAGACCTTGAAGTTGCGCTCACGCTGATAGCGTTTGCCATCCTGATCCACCCGGAATACACGCTTGATGAGGAACGCCGCTTCCAGATATTCGATGTATTTCTGGATGGTCTGCTTGCCCACGCCGCTGCGCTGCGAAAGCTGCTCGAATGACACTTCTTCCGCCGTGTTGAACGCCAGCAAGGTGAACAGCGAATTGAGCTCCTGGATGTCCTTGATGCCGTACAACTGCGGCAGATCGCGCAGCAGCACCTTTTCCACGATGTCGGATTTCACGAAGCGTTCCGGGTTGCTCCGCACCGTGGGCGACAGCGCCAGTTCCGGATAGCCGCCATAATTGACGTATTCGGCGAACTGCGCGTTCAACTGCGCGATATCGGCCAGCACATAGAGCCCCGGTTCTTCCTCGGCAATGGCTGCCGGCTCCTGCCGCAATTGCAGGTATTCGGAAAACGTCAACGGCGGCAGCAGGAAGTCGGTGAAGCGGCCCGCGCCGGATTCGCTGCTCTGGCGCTTGAGCGCGGCAGCAGCAGATCCTGACACCAGAATCTTCAGGTCTGGCCGGTGATCCACCAGCGGCTTGAGGTGTTTTTCCCAATCCTTGTGCGACTGGATTTCGTCGAAGAACAAATAGCGCGTGCCTTCGCCATCGGGCGTAGCGTCTTCGATCTGGCGAATCAGCGCTTCCAGCGATTGCCCATGTAGCAGCGGATGATCCATTTCCACGTAGGCGATGCGCCGCGTGGGCACGGACTGCTTCAGCAGATCGGCGATCAGATGGCGGATCAGGATGGTCTTGCCCACCCGGCGCGGCCCCAACAGCACCACGGCACGACGCAACTTGGGTTCCTGAAGCAATTGCCGCACTGGGCCAAGATAGGCGCGGGGACACAGGGCCAGCGTCTCGGCATCCATCGTGGCGCTCTGCCACCATGGATTCAGGCGCTTAAGATGCTCTGCAACCTGTTGATCTGAAACTTCTTTCATCGGAAATTTGCATTAAACACACCTTGTTGTGCTTAACTTTAGCACGCCCGATGGGTCTGGATCGGGGAAGTTGCGGTGTTTGGACTTGCTCGAGATCGGCTTCGGAGAGAAACGCCATCAGTTCGCCTCCTTGACGATACGCGCCAGGCCCGCCGCCGTGGTGCGGTATTGCTGTTTTGGACTGCGCGGCTTGTCGGGGATGGTCAATTCGAGCAAGCCTGCATCCAGCAGCGGGCGCAGCACTTGGTCACGGAATCGTGTTCGATTGGTGTGGCCCGCAAAGGCCATCAGCTCCGGCTGTGCCCGTGGCTCCTTGGTAAATCCCAACAACTCAACTTGGGACGCACTTGGGACAAAGCCACCGCATCCGCCACCACCTCCGCCGCAAAACTCACCGTCACGAAACCCGCATTTTCGTTGAACACTGGGTCGGCTACGCCGTAAGCACGGCAATCATCAATCACCCGGTTCGTGCCCCGCCCCCAAACCTCGATCGCGCCGGTTCGATGGAATGCCCCGGCAATCAACGGGTTGCGTGGTTTGGATGTGTGTTCTTGCGTCAGCATCTCCGCGCTGATGCCCGTGGGCAAATCGCCCGCGCTGCGCACTTCGATGCGGTCGTCAAACACTGCAATCGCCACATAGCCGTAAGGCAGGCTGCAATCGCGGTGAATGACCGCATTGATGATGATTTCGCGCAGCGCATCGGCAGGCACGGGCAGGCGGTCTTGCCGGAAGATCGTGCCCACAAGGCCCCCCGCCTCGCTGGCTTTCGGAAAATGCGCCGCCAGCGGCAGCGTACGATCCAGCCACGCCATGGCCTCACGCACCATCGCAAAGGCGTGCATGTGCTCCTGCTTGTTGTCGATGATGTCGCCAGTAATCTTGTCGCCACGAAAGCGCCCCAGCTTCAGCAAGGCTTGCGGGTAATGCGGTAGAAATTTGGTGCCGTAGAGCATCTGTGCTGCGTTGGTGATGTTGCCGTCCACGCGCAGGCCGAGCCGGTCGAGAATGTCGCCGATGTCCATGCTCGTGCTGGCAGACAAGCGCCGCTGTGCAATGGCCGTTTGCCGCGTAAGCAGGATTTCTTCTGCATCCAGATCATCCAGCGTCACGCCCACGGCGGGCTGGTTTTCCCAACGGTGACGGCTGTGGCTGCGGTCGAGCAGCAGCCGTGCGTACTCGTCCTGCGGCATTACCGAAGTCGTGGAACCCGTGCGCTTGCAAGGCCGCCCATCGAAGGCAAACGGCGCATATTCCCGCGCCGATGGCACCGCCAGCACGATGACCTCGCGCCCGCCAGCAACGGCGATACGCTCCATCTCCACCTGCGCCGCCGGTTCAAAGCGCCCCAGCATGGCGGCAATGTCGCGCAGCGTGGCATCACTCACATCCTGCCCCACGGCCTTGTTGTCTGGCGATACGCCGATCAACACCCGTCCACCGTTGCCGTTGAGAAAGCCGCACAGCGTTTCGCCTGCGCGGCGCAGTTCGGCGGTGGATTTCTTGAACTTCAGCGTGTCGGATTCGCCGGCAGTGAGCCAAGCGGGGAATTGAGCAGAGCGCATCAACTCGACTCCTCGCCAGTGCCAGATGGATTTCCCTTCACGACTTGTCTTGTTCTCTGCTCCGTTTTTGTCGCATCGATAAGCTGTGCTGAGCCAAACGAAGCCAATCCACTTGAGCGAGTTGCCAGTTTAACGATCTGTTTCTTGATGTCGGCCAGTTCGTCGGCAATCCGCATCAAATGCGGCTTGTTCATCATTCCCGGTAAGCCTGCATAAGCGGAAACATCAAGTTGGTATTTCTCCGAGAGTTGTTCGTCACTACCGGATGCGCGCCAGTTCACTTTGACATGGAAAGGCTTGAGTTGCTGGCTAACATTCGGGTCTTTGGGCTGGAACAGGTTGAATCCAATGGCAAACAGGAAGCTGATCTTCTCGCCCTGTGCGATCATCGTCATCGTGGGACGTTGGGCAGAATAATCCACAATGATGTTGTAATTCTCGAAGTCACCCGCTTTCCGCTCGAACGAAAACGACACATCGAAGGCGGGGCCAGTACCGACATTGGACAATGCCATGTTCAGCCCGCCAGTGCCATCAGGGTGCATTTCAAAGTGAGCTACCACCCGCGGGGAATTCCCAGCCTTTCGTAACAGTCTGTTTTCTTTAATTAGCGCAATGGTCAGGATTGCGACCATGGTGGTGGACAAGCCGCCGATCATTGCGCCTGTTGCCGACCAATCAATGCTGGCATACCAATCCAAAATCATTCCATCCCCTCCCCGGAGGCTCGCTCTGCATTACCCATTCTTAGTCTGCCGGAAATTAGACGGGGCAGCAGGGTATCGCGCAGGGTGGCGAGGGTGGCGGCTTGCTGGCGGTTGTGTTCGATTTTTTTCAATATCGGTGCGATAGCTTCATCGAAAGCGGCGATGGATTCCTTGCTTGCGATGGCGGCGTGCGCACTGGCGAGTTGATCGGGTTTGACGCGTTGATGACTGTTCGATGTGCCGGTAACAAGTTGGCGCATCGTGGCGTTGAACTCTGGCGAAGTGGCGACGAAATAGATGAATGCACTGCCAATACCGGGCTTTGGCGTCCATACGAGGAACTCGGTTGAGCACACGGCGCTGTCACCTGTCTCGCCGACGAACCAGATGCGCGGAATGTGCGGGTTGAGTTTCGACACCAACACTGCGTCGAACGGAACCGGCGTCTTGTTGCTCTTGATGGCTTGACCCGTTTCGGCAATCGGCATTTGGCCTGCGTCGAACGCGGGCAGGCTGTAATGCTGGAATACGGTTTGCGGTTGCGTTGCAGGGTTCACGCTGCCTTTGCCGAGAGTGGCGATTTCGCCGAAGGCATAAGCTCGCCACCCCTTTGGAATCAAGCCCAGTTCCGATTCCTGCATGTCCTCTTGCGGCACGCCGTCGAAGTCCACGAACCATGACTTGAACAGCGCCGCGGCGATGGCTTGCAGCGTGGCGTTGGTCTGCCGCAGGTTGGCGATGCGGTCGTCGAGTGCACCAAGGGTTTCGGCGATAGCGTGTTGTTCTTCGAGGGGTGGAACAGAAAAAGGAACTCCAAGAATTTGCCCCGGAGACAAATTGGCTTGCCCGCCAGAACTTGTAGCCACAGCAATGAAATGTTGCTGATAGTCCCAAGCTGAAAGCACATACCCAGCAAAACGAGGCAAAACCCTTGCGCCCGGTTTCAGCCGCAACGCGCCAACCCGCTGGTTAATTAGATGGGTTTCATCTTTTGAGAAATAGGCAACTTTACCGACCCAAGTCTCTGGCGAGCCATCATGCCGATTCCCAGACATGGAAATCAGCAAGTCATCTTGCTTGGCAAGTTTTTCACCACGCAATTTCAAGAACTTCTCATCAACATACGAGAACTCGTGTTCGCTGAATGCGCCTGCTTTGATGTTCTTGATTTTGATTACACGGACACCGGAATCTATAAAGTCTGCGCTCTTGAATGCGTAGCCATTAACCAAGTCAAAGGCATCACCAACGCAGTTGATACTTAACTCAGACGCCATAACCCAGCGCCCCCATCTTTTCGCAGATGACCCAACGCAGCTTCACGATTCGCCCTCCCCCACGCTGCGATACGCCTGTTGCGGTGAATTGGGTGTGTCGGGCAAGGTCATTTCGATGCGTTTCTGCACCAGCAAAGGGCGCACATAGTATTGGCTGATGGTTTTCGGGTTGCGCGCCAGCAGCAAGGCCAGTTCCTCTACTGTCCAGGCGCGGACTTGGCACAGATCAGCCACCAGCTCCCGAATCTCATCGGGCGGGTGGCGCTGGCCTATGCTGCCGGTGCGGGCCGCCAGATGGCCTAGCAGTTCGTTCAGTAGCACATTGCGAGCGGTTCTGTCCAGCTTACCCGGCAAGTCTTCCGAGTTACCCGATAAGGCCGTGAACTTACCCGATAACCCGTCCAGGTTACCCGGTAAGCCCTCCGACTTGCCAGATAAGGGATCGAACTTGCTGGATAAGCCGCCCGCTTCCCCGTTCTTTCCTGCATGGCCATCGATCAGCCTTTCGGTCGGCTGATACCAGGTGGCCGAGCCGCGCCCTTGCTGGCTAAACAACCCGGCATCGCGCAGGCGGCGCAGGGCGGCGCTGGCGGCAAGGGTATCGATCTTGTTCAGGGCGCGATAGGTGGCGTTGTCGATGGCCCCGGCTTCCCGCGCTACTACGAGGGCGCGGGCTTCTTCGTCGGTGAGGTGCAGATCCTTGAATCGAGCCAGCCAGCGGATATCGTCTTCGCCCAAAAAATGGTGGAAAAGGAATTGGGCGACGAATTGGTCTTGCCCGCGGTCGGATTCAAACAGCGGCGGTGCCAACCCGGCCTCGTCCATGCTTTCGCGGATGGCGCGGATACCGCTGCCCTTGGTTTCGGCAAAGCGGGTTTCGTGCAGCACGGCGGCGATGGCCGGGTTGCGCGGCATGGAGCCGGGTTCGCCCAGATGATCCGGCAATTTCAGCGAAAAGCCGGGGTTGCGGATTTCCAACCGGTTGGCGTAGCGGATGACTTGAACCGGCGCATGCACGCGGTAACTGCGGTGCATAAGGGCATTGACCAGCGCCTCGCGCAGGGCGCGCAGGGGGATGACGGGTTTGTCGTTGCGTTGCAGTTGGCCTTCTTCCAGCCCGAAGGCTTTGGGCAGGTCGTCGAGGATGGCAGCCTGGGTACGGCGCAGCAGCGTAAATAGTGGGGCGCGCAGTTCCACCGTGTCGAAACGGCGTTCGGGATGGGGCACCCACTCGCGCCCGGGAACGCGGATGTAGTCCACCCGCGTCATCGGGAAACTGCGCCGCAGGGCGACGGGCTTGCCGAACAGTAACAGACCGGCCACGGTGGGCTTCCAGTTTCCGGCCGCGTCGCGCCGAACGGCGTTCAGGGCTTGCAGCAGTTCGATGTCCGGCCAACGCAGTTCTTCGGCGTCGGGGTTGGCTTCAGCCCTGGCCCGGCGGTAATCGGCGATGGCGTTTTCGTCGAGTTCATCCAGTGCGGCGTCGGGCACGAGGCCGACATCGAAGCTTTCGCGCTGGCGCGATTGGTAAAGGGTTTCAAGATCGTCTTCCGTGCAGCGTTGGTCGGTGCTGCCGATGCGACGGAAAGCCCCCTTGGGTAGCCCGGTAGCCTTGAAATAGATGGGCTTGTCCTGTGGAGTGGCCTCCGGCACGAAGACCACGATGACGACTTTGCCTTCCAGCGTCTCGGTGCTGATGTCCTGACGCAACGGAATGTTAAAGGCGGTGGCGCATTGGCTAGCCAGATCGGCGCTGAGTTTGTCCGGGTTGGTGATGCCTTGCACTTCATAGTTCGGAAACAGCGCCAACTCTTCCCGTACGACACCCAACAACAGCCAGCCGCCGCCGAGATGGGGTTCGTTGGCGAAGGTGCAGATGGTTTCGAGCGTGGATCTGCCCACGTCTCGCGCCAGCTTGGCTTCGATGCGTTCGTTTTCGTCGAGCAGGGTCAGGCTTTGCAGCAGCTCTTGGGCGTTCATGATGTCGATGCTCCATAACCCAGCCCCGCCAGCTTGTCGCGGATGACGGCATCCAGTTCCGCGCCGCGCGCCATCTGTTCGGCCAGTTGCGCGGTCAGGCGTCGCATCTTTTCGTCGAAGGCTTCGTCGTCTTCGTCCTGCACCTCCGTGCCGACATAGCGCCCCGGCGTGAGGACGTGGCCGTGCTTGCGGATTTCGTCGAGGGTGGCGGATTTGCAGAAGCCGGGGATGTCCGAATATTCGCCCGCGTCGGCTTCGCCGCGCCATGCGTGGTAGGTGGCGGCGATTTTTGCGATTTCGGTGTCGGTCAGTTCGCGCCGGGTGCGATCCACCAGCGCGCCGAGCTTGCGTGCGTCGATGAACAGCACTTCACCGCGCCGGTCGCGTAGCTTGGTCTTCTTCACCAGCCCGTTGCTGCGGTCTTTCGCAAGAATCCACAGACAAGCCGGAATCTGCGTGGAGTAAAACAACTGGCCGGGCAAGGCGACCATGCAATCCACCGCACCGGCTTCGATCATGGCGCGGCGTATCTCGCCTTCGCCGCTTTGCTGCGAACTCATGGAGCCGTTGGCGAGCACCACGCCGGCGAAGCCATGGGGCGCAAGGTGGTGGAAGATGTGTTGCAGCCAGGCGTAGTTGGCATTGCCTACCGGCGGCGGGCCGAATTGCCAGCGCACGTCCTCGCGCAATCTGTCGCCACCCCAGTCGGAGATGTTGAAGGGCGGGTTGGCGAGGATGAAGTCGGCCTTGAGGTCGCGTAGTTCGTCCTTGTGGGAGCTGCCTTCGTTGTTCCAGCGGATGTCCGAGTCGATGCCGCGCACGGCGAGGTTCATCTTCGCCAGCCGCCAGGTGGTGTAGTTGCTTTCCTGCCCGTAGATGGCGATGTCGCCGATGCGCCCACCGTGTTCGGCGACGAATTTCTCGCTCTGCACGAACATGCCGCCGCTGCCGCAGCAGGGATCATAGACACGGCCCTGGTACGGCTCCAGCATTTCGACCAGCGTGCGCACCACGGAGCGCGGCGTGTAGAACTCGCCGCCGCGCTTGCCTTCGGCGCCGGCGAACTGGCCGAGGAAGTATTCGTAGACGCGGCCGAGCACGTCCTTGCTTTTGTCGTTGCCTTCGTTCAGCGCGATGCCGGAAATCAGGTCGATCAACTCACCCAGCATCACCTTGTTGAGCGCGGGACGGGCATAGTCCTTGGGCAGCACGCCTTTCAGGGATTCGTTGTCCTTCTCGATGGCGCGCATGGCGTCGTCGATCAGCGTGCCGATGCGGGCTTGCCTGGCATTGGCTTGCAGGTGCGACCAGCGCGCTTCCTTCGGCACCCAGAAGATGTTGTCGGCTAGGTACTCGTCCTTGTCCTCGGCGGCAGCGGTATCCTCGGCCAACAATTGCGCGTGGCGGGCCTCGAAGGCGTCGGAGATGTACTTGAGGAAGATCAGGCCGAGCGCGACGTGCTTGTAGTCGCTGGGTTCCATGTTGCCGCGCAGCTTGTCGGCGGCCTTGAACAGCTCTGCCTCGAAGCCGAGCTGACCTTGTTTTGAAGCTGCGCCGTTGTTGTCGTTCCGTGCCATCGTGTCCTGTCCTATGTGCCTGCCGGGTCGTTCAGCAAGACCAGAAATTCCGTTGCCAGCGCTACCGGCTCCACGCCGTGACCGTCGCGCTTGAGCTTGACCAAACCGTAGCCTTCCATCATCCGCAGCGAGCGCGACAGGTTGGGCACGCGCCGCCCGGAGAGCGCCGCGAGTTCCGTCAGCGACTTGGGCCGCTGGTCACGGATCAGACGCAGCAGCGCCCGGTTGTCCTCGGACAGCACTGCCGCCATCGTCGCCATCGACGGAAACCAGACCGAGGGCTGGCCCCGGCCAGTGGCCGGATGGCTCCGTTCTTCGGGGCGGCGAATACCAACGGTGCAGCGCTTCATCGCAGGTGGTCGGTCGGATGGAAGATGAACACCAGCTTATCAGGCTGGCATACAGGCAGGGGACCGCCCTGCAGCAGTTTCTGCTTGGCTTCCGCGCCGAACAGCGCGTTCATCGTGCTCCCGATCACCCCTGCCCACGGCATCCCGGCCCGGAGCCTGGCGAATACCGGGGATTCGGCCAAGAAAAAGGCCAACCCGGCAGAGTTGGCCTTGAATGTGTGGTGGAGGACAATAGGCAGCCGATTGCTGTCCCTCCGACCACCTAGCAGGAGTTCACCACATGCCCACACGCTTCGAACTGGCCAATGCGATCCGTGCGCTCAGCATGGATGCCGTACAGAAGGCGGAGAGCGGTCACCCGGGTGCACCCATGGGGATGGCCGACATGGCCGAGGTCCTGTGGAACGATTTCCTGGTCCACAACCCGGTCAACCCGCACTGGTTCAACCGTGACCGCTTCGTGCTGTCGAACGGCCACGGTTCCATGCTGCTCTACGCGCTGCTGCACCTCAGTGGCTACGACCTGCCGTTGTCGCAGTTGCAGGCGTTCCGCCAGTTCCACTCACAGACCCCGGGCCACCCCGAATACGGCCATACCCCCGGAGTCGAGACCACCACCGGGCCGCTCGGCCAGGGCCTGGGCAGCGCGGTCGGCATGGCGCTCGCCGAAAGGATGCTGGCGGCGCGGTTCAATCGCCCCGGTCACGCGTTGATCGACCACCACACCTACGCCTTTGCCGGTGATGGCTGCCTGATGGAGGGCATCTCGCACGAAGTGTGCTCGCTGGCGGGCACCCTCGGGCTGGGCAAGCTGATCGTGCTCTATGACGACAACGGCATCTCGATCGACGGCCGGGTTGCCGGCTGGTTCACCGACGATACGGCAAAGCGTTTCGAAGCCTATGGCTGGCAAGTGATCACTTCCATCGACGGCCATGACCCACGGGCGATCCGGGACGCGATCACGACTGCACGCGAGGACGCTGCACGGCCCAGCCTGATTCTCTGCCGCACCGTGATCGGCAAGGGCGCACCGAACAAGCAGGGTAGCGAGCATGTGCACGGCAGCCCGCTCGGTGCTGCCGAGGTTGCCGCTGCGCGTGCCGAGCTTGGCTGGAACCACCCGCCGTTCGAGATACCGGCAGAAATCTACGCGGGCTGGGACGCCAGGACACGCGGCGCGGCGGCCGAGACAGCATGGCAGCAGCGCCTGGACGCCTACCGTGCGGCGTTTCCGGAACAGGCGGGCGAACTCGAACGGCGCATGCGCGGTGAATTGCCGGCAGGCTTCGAGCGTGCTGCAGCCGATTACGTGCGCGCCTGCCAGCACAAGGGTGAGACCATCGCCAGCCGCAAGGCATCCCAGAACGCGATCCAGGCGCTGGCGCCGCTGCTGCCCGAACTCACCGGCGGTTCGGCAGACCTTGCCGGCTCGAACCTCACGCTGTGGAAGGAGGCTCGCAGCGTGTCGGGTGCGGATGCCAGTGGCAATTACATCCACTACGGTGTGCGTGAATTCGGCATGGGCACCATCATGAGCGGGCTGGCATTGCACGGTCTGCGTCCATTCGGCGGCACCTTCCTGGTGTTCATGGAGTACATGCGCAATGCGGTACGCCTGGCGGCGCTGATGCGCCTGCCGGTCATCTACGTGTACACGCACGATTCGATCGGTCTGGGCGAAGACGGCCCCACGCACCAGCCGGTGGAACAGATCGCCAGCCTGCGCGCGACACCGCACCTCTCGACCTGGCGTCCGGCAGACACGGTAGAGACGGCCGTCGCCTGGCAGCAGGCGATCCTGCGTGCCGACGGTCCTACCGCGCTCGTGCTGTCGCGCCAGAACCTGCCGCACCAGCCGCGCAGCGACGAGCAACTGGCCGCGATCCAGCGCGGTGGCTACGTGCTGGTCGATTGCGCCGGGACGCCCGAGACGATCCTGATTGCCACCGGATCGGAGGTGGCGCTCGCCGTGGCTGCAGCACGTACATTGAGTTCCAGTGGGCGGCGCGTGCGGGTGGTCTCGATGCCGTGCACGGATCGTTTCGAGGCGCAGGATGCGGCGTACCGTGAATCGGTGCTGCCTGCGGCAGTCCGGGCACGGGTCGCGATCGAGACGGCGCACGCCGACTATTGGTACAAGTTCGTGGGGCTGGACGGGCGCGTGGTTGGCATGCACGATTTCGGCGCCTCGGCGCCGGCCGGCGTGCTGATGAAGCATTTCGGCTTCACCGAGGAGCACGTGGTCGCGGTGGTCGAAGAACTGCTGGCCAGCAGCCGCGGTAGATGATTGCCGTGAGCGGCGAGCACGCGGACTCGCGAACCTCGCCGCAAGGATCCCGCGGCTTGGGTGCGCGGGCTGCGATCAACGGCTACGGCCGCATCGGCCGCTGTCTGCTGCGCGCTGCGCACGAGCGCGGACTCGCGGGACGGCTCGACATCGTCGCGATCAACGAGCTCGCAAACCTCGAGACGATGGCCTACCTGACCCGCTACGATTCCACGCACGGACGCTTCCCGGGCCGCGTGGAATGCAGGGGCGGCATGCTCGATATCGACGGCTGCGCGATCGCCGTGAGCTCGCATGACTCGCTGGCCGAACTCGACTGGGCGCGGCACGGCATCGATCTGGTGTTCGAATGCACCGGCGCCTTCGGCTCACGTGCCGATGCGATGCGGCATCTCGCGCGCGGGGCGCATCGCGTGCTGTTCTCGCAGCCCGCCGATACCGATATCGACGCCACCATCGTCTATGGCATCAATCACCGGACTCTGGATGGCAGCGAGCGCGTGGTCTCGGCGGCCTCGTGCAGCACCAACTGCATCGTGCCGGTGATCGACACGCTTGCGCGCAGCTTCGGCGTCGAGTGCGGCGTGATCACGACGATCCACTCGGCGATGAACGATCAGCCGGTGCTCGACGCCTACCATCACACCGACCTGCGCAAGACGCGAGCGGCGCTGCAGTCGATCATTCCGGTCGATACCGGGCTCGGCGCCGGAATCGGACGCATACTGCCCGCGCTCGCGGGACGTTTCGAGGCGCAGGCGATGCGCGTGCCAACGCTCGACGTCTCGGCGATCGATCTCTCGGTGGTGCTCGGCCGTCGGGTCGGGGTGCACGATGTGAACACGCTGCTCGCCGAGGCGGCGGCGGGAGCGCTGGCCGGGATCCTCGGCTACACCGAAGAACCGCTCGCGTCCTGCGACTTCATTCACGACCCGCGTTCGGGCATCGTCGATGCCTCGCAGACCCGTGTCAGCGGAGACCGGCTGGTCAAGCTGCTGATCTGGTTCGACAACGAGTGGGGCTACGCCAACCGCATGCTCGATGTCGCGCTATATTGGGTCGAGGCGGCCCGTACCGGGTCGCAAGCGCTGGCTGGAGAACAGGGAGCATGAGCGTGAAATTGATGACCGACCTCGATCTGCGTGGCAAGCGCGTGCTGATCCGCGAGGATCTCAACGTGCCGGTGAAGGACGGCCGGGTCAGCAGCGATGCGCGGATCGTCGCCGCGCTGCCGACGATCCGCCGGGCGCTGGACGCGGGCGCACGCGTGCTCGTGATGTCGCACCTCGGGCGACCGAAGGCCGGTGCCAGCGACGAGGAAAATGCTGCGTTCAGCCTGGCGCCGGTCGCCGCACGGCTCGGCGAACTGCTGGGTCGGCCGGTGCCGCTGCTGCGCGACTGGCTCGACGGTGCCCAGATCGAGCCTGGCGCACTCGCGCTGGCCGAGAACGTCCGCTTCGTGAAGGGTGAAAAGCAGGACGACGAAGCGCTGGCACGGCGCATGGCGGCGTGGTGCGATATCTATGTGATGGACGCGTTCGCAACCGCACATCGGGCCGAAGCGTCCACTCATGGCGTGGCGCGTTTCGCACCGATCGCCTGCGCCGGTCCGTTGCTCGCGGCCGAACTCGCGGCGCTCGGCAAGGTGTTGCGCGCTCCTGCCCGTCCGCTGGTTGCGATCGTCGGTGGCTCCAAGGTATCGACCAAGCTCACCGTGCTCGACACGCTGGCGGCGAAGGTCGATCACCTGATCGTCGGTGGCGGCATCGCGAACACCTTCCTTGCAGCCGCGGGCCTGCCGATCGGCAAGTCGCTGGTCGAGGCCGACCTGCTCGATGAGGCGAGGCGGCTGATGACCCGCACCGAGATCCCGTTGCCAGAGGATGTGGTCGTCGCGACGGCGCTGGCAGAGGACGCGGTAGCAACCGTGAAGAGCGTCACGGAAGTGGGCGCCGACGAGATGATCCTCGACATAGGCCCGCGCACTGCTGCCCGATTTGCGAAGCTGCTCACGGAAGCCGGCACGATCCTGTGGAATGGTCCGCTCGGGGTGTTCGAGATCGAGCAGTTCGCTGGGGGTACCCGTGTGATCGCCGAGGCGATCGCCGCCAGCAACGCGTTCTCGCTCGCTGGCGGTGGCGATACGCTGGCTGCACTCGAGAAGTTCGGGGTCGGCGAGCGGGTATCGTACACGTCGACCGGCGGCGGTGCGTTTCTCGAATACGTCGAAGGCAAGCAGCTTCCTGCGGTCGTGATTCTGGAGAGCCGCGCTGCTTGCTGATCCGGTACGCAACGGCACGGAGGACGCGATGACGACGATCGACGGTGTCTCACTGACGCCGGAGCGGCTGCACCACTTTCACCCGTTGACACTCGTCGCGGAGAAGCACTTCGATCGACTGCTCGAAGGCGCGGCGGTGGTGCGCATCGAGAAGGGGCGCTTCCTGTTCCGCAAGATGCCGCAGCCCGGTACGGCGTATTTCATTCTCGAGGGAGCGATCGAGGTCCGCGAGTCCTTCGAGAAGCGCACGCTGGTCGAGGCAGGAAGTCACCAGGCGCGTTTTCCGCTCGAGGATCTGTACCGCAACGGCGCGTCTGCGCGCGCGCAGACCGACGCCTGCGTGCTTACGCTGCGCCGCGACGTGATCGACCGCCTGATGGCCAGTGCCGACGAAGCGAGCTTCGATGTGGTGCTGGTCGCGGAGGTCGACGAGCGTATCGAAGAGGCGCGTTTCGACGACGAGTATTCCGAGGACTGGATGGCGCGGCTGCTCGACTCGCCGCTGATGTCGCATCTTTCCGCCGCCAACATCCAGCGCTGCTTCATCGAACTCGAGCGCATCGCATTGCGTGCCGGCACCGACGTGGTGCTTGCCGGAACGCCAGGTGATTACTTCTACATCCTGCTCGAAGGCGAGGCGCGCGTGATCACCGGCCGGACAGGCCCTTTCGCAGGCCAGAGTTTCGATCTGGTTCCCGGTGACTATTTCGGGGAGGAAGCGTTGGTCGCCGACACGATCCGCAACGCGACGGTGCGCATGGCGAGCGACGGCGTCGTCGGCCGGCTGGATCGCGCCCAGTTCGACGCGATCTTCAAGTCGTCGCTGGTGCAGACGATCGATCTCGCGAAGGCGAAGCGCTTCCTGGCCAGTGCGGGAATCGGTTTCGACGTGGTCGACGTGCGCTTTCCGGCCGAATACCGCTGTGGTCATGCCGACGGCAGCAGCAACATTCCGATCGTTGCGCTGCGCAAGCGCCTGCGTGAACTCGACCGCAGCCGCACCTGTCTGGTCACGCCCGACGGCGGCAGGCGCAGCGAGCTCGCGGTGTACCTGCTGCGCCAGGCGGGGTTGAATGCCTACCTGCTCACCGGCTGAGGGCGAGCCTGCGCTGGGTGCGTTGTCGTGCCGTGCAGCCGTTGGGCCAGCCCGGATTTCTCACAAGTGCCCCGGCGGCGGGATCGGGACTGCTCGCCCAAGGCAAAGGCGCGCGAGATGCGCGGCAGGTCGAACAGCGCGGAGGTGACGCGCACCTTCTCGCACGCGGTGTCAACCACGATGCTGCACTTCATGTTCAGCCACTCGGCGCAGTTGTTGAACTGGTACCCAAAAGAAAATTCCGTATACCCAACCTTCATAGCTACCCAAACCGCCCCTTCGTTTTAGTGCGCCGCCATCACTCAGTTCATATTCCGCTGTGTGCAAAATTCTGCCCGCAAGCTGCCCTTATGATCAATTGAATGGACAAAACTTGACCGAATACCAACACCATGACATGGTGTGCAAAATTTTGGACATGAAAAGACTTCATGTTCATTCGAATGAACAAACAGGTATAACCGTGCCCCGCCAAAGAAGCTACTCCAGAGTCACGCACCTGGCGCTCGCTATGCTCGGCAAGCTGATCCGCGTCGGCCGGGCCGAACGCGGCCTGACCGCGCAGGAACTGGCGGACCGCGCCGGCATAAGTCGCACCACCCTTTCCAGCATCGAAAAAGGCGCGTCTGGCCCTGAGATCGGCATCGTCTTTGAGGTTGCCTCACTCGTCGGCGTGCGCCTGTTCGACTACGACGAGCGCACACTGCAGATGCACAATGCCCGCCTCGACGAAAAACTGACCCTGCTACCCAAGAGCGTCCGCCACGCCGTGAAGGATGTTGATGATGACTTCTAAGGCGGATGCGACAGAAGCTTTTGTCTGGATGTGGCTGCCAGGAGCTATGGAGCCGGTGGTGGCCGGCCGCCTCGACCAGGATGGCGAGCGCCTGCTCTATACATACGGCGCCAGCTACCGGCGCCGTCAGAGCGCCATTCCCATCTACGAGCCTGAACTTCCCCTCCAGGAGGGCGTCATTGCGCCCATCAACGGCCTGTCGATGGCCAGTTGTATTCGTGACGGCTCGCCGGATGCCTGGGGCCGCCGTGTCATCATCAACAGGCTGACGGGCAAAAAGCCCGACGCTGCCGGCGTGCCGGAGCTTGGCGAGCTGACCTTCCTGCTCCAATCGGGTTCCGACCGGATTGGCGCCCTCGATTTTCAGGCATCGGCCACAGAGTATGTCCCCCGCCTTACCGCACAGGCCTCCCTGGACGAGCTCATGGAGGCGGCTGCCCTCATCGAAAAAGGCGTCCCCCTGACCCCGGCACTCGATCAGGCCATCAAGCATGGCACGTCGATTGGCGGGGCGCGCCCCAAGGTACTCGTTGATGACGGCGCAAAAAAATTCATCGCTAAATTCTCGGCAGCCAACGACACCTACAGCGTCGTGAAGGCCGAATTTATCGCGATGAAGCTGGCAGCCGCCTGCGGACTCGATGCCGCACCCGTGTCGATGATTCGTGCTACCCATAAGGATGTGCTGCTTATCGAGCGCTTTGACCGCACGCACACGAAGGATGGATGGACGCGCCGCGCCATGGTCTCGGCACTGACCATGCTCGGGCTCGATGAGATGATGGCCCGTTACGCCTCCTACGAAGACCTCGCCGAACTCATCCGCCACCGCTTCACTGAACCCAAGGCCACGCTCAAGGAGCTCTACGGGCGGATCTGCTTCAACGTGCTGTGCGGCAACACCGACGACCACGCCCGCAACCATGCCGCCTTCTGGGACGGCCGGATGCTCACGCTCACGCCTGCCTATGACATCTGCCCGCAAGGCCGCACCGGCAACGAAGCCACGCAAGCCATGCTCATCAAGGGTGGGGGCCGTGCCAGCACGCTCGCCACTCTGCTTGCCGCCGCGCCGGATTATCACCTGAAGGAGGCCGAAGCCAGCGCATTGATCGAACATCAGGTCACAACCATGGCTCACCTCTGGCAAGAGGTCTGCGACGAAGCGGAGTTGAGCCCCGTAGACAGCAAGCTGTTCGCCGGGCGTCAGTTCCTCAACAGCTACGTCCTCGACGGCCTCGATGATCACAAGGCGCTGCAGGACGCATTCCGCGCCGCACGCGACACGCTGATCGTCAGTGGAGGCGCTTAAGAATAACAGCGCCCAGGCAGCTCAAAAGACGTGCATGGCCAGGGGCTTTTCTCCGGTCCCTCGGCCATGAGCCATGGGCTGCCGGCGGTGGAGGCGGAGTTACCGCTCTCGCTGACCTTCGATCACCGCGCCGTGACCGGCGGCGAAGCGACGCTCATCGCACGTGGCGCCCCATGCCCAGATCGAACGGGAATGCCGAGCGTGGCGAATCACGCTCCTCCTCGATCGGTTCGAGAGTCAACGATGACGCGAAGCTCGAACGCATGACCTTCACGTACTCGTCGAGCACGTTCTGCGCCGAATAGCGATCGCTGAAAGGACCTTCGACGGTGCCTTCCCGGGTCTGGAAATACCACCGGCCGTTGGATTCGAAAGCCCGTGAACCGCTGCGCAACCAGCTCCGCCGGGTGTCGGTATCGTTTTCGCGTTTGTCCGTCATGGCCGCTGTCTTCGTGGCTGCCCGTATTGCTTCGAGCTTAGTCGCCGCGACGGCAGCGGTGCAGTGCCTGCTGTGAACCCCGTCACGTTTCCGCGCACGAGTGGTGCAGCGCAGGCAGACGTTTCAGTTCAGATTGGGATCCTTCCAGAATTTCGTGCCCTGGATCGTCGCCTGCAGCGCCAGCCCGGCCTCGGTGATCTGGTAGACGCGAATGCCATCGAGCAACAGCTCCCCGCCGACCGCACCGCCCTGGCCACCCGATTTGGCTGCAGCGTCCGCCTGGCCGCCGACGTTCAGGCCCTGCTCGATGAAGCGTTCCATGATGTGGCGTTTCTCGAACACGTAGACGGCGCGGTAATCCTTGACCCCTGCACCGAGGCCGCCACCGAGCGCACCCATCTGCATGTACGTGTGCGCGCCGCTGGTGTTGTCCACGACTACACCATAGCCCTGCCCCACCGAGGCGAAGATCAGGTACGCATTCCAGTTCGAGAAGACGGCGTAACCAGGAGCGTTGTTGACCGCCTGTTGGGCGCCGGGATTGATGCGATACAGTTCGGTCAGCACTTCCTTGCGCATGTTCTCGACATGGCGTCGCTTGTCGTCCTTGGTCTGACCGGAAGCCAGGCAGCCGCTCAGAACGACCGCGGCCGCGAGCAGGATCGTCGCAGTTCTCATGGAAAGCTCCTGGAAGATGAAAGCCGCGGCCATTGTAGACGCATTGGTGCGGGGGCGAAAACCGTGCCGATGACAGCCTCTGATGGCTGCATTAGACTCGGGTTCCGTTTCATGCAGTGATGGTTCGTGGCGTCCTGGGGGACCGAGCGCACCGGAACCGGAGGTATTCCATGGCTTTGATCAGTATGCGCCAGTTACTGGACCATGCAGCCGAACACGGCTACGGCGTCCCGGCGTTCAACGTCAACAACCTCGAGCAGATGCGCGCGATCATGGAGGCGGCCGACGAGGCATCGAGCCCCGTGATCGTGCAGGCCTCGGCCGGAGCACGTAAATACGCCGGGGCGAATTTCCTGCGTCACCTGATTCTCGCGGCCATCGATGAGTTTCCGCACATCCCGGTCTGCATGCACCAGGATCACGGTGTGTCGCCCGCGATCTGCCAGCGCTCGATCCAGCTCGGCTTCAGCTCGGTGATGATGGACGGCTCGCTCGGCGAGGACGGCAAGACCCCCACCGATTATGCGTATAACGTGCGTGTCACGCGCGAAGTGGTCGCGATGGCGCACGCCTGCGGCGTGTCCGTCGAAGGTGAGATCGGCTGCCTGGGTTCGCTGGAAACCGGCACTGCGGGCGAGGAAGACGGCATTGGTGCCGAAGGCCAGCTGAGCCATGCGCAACTGTTGACAGACCCGGAGGAGGCGGCGCGCTTCGTCCGGGACACCGGCGTCGATGCGTTGGCGATAGCGATCGGCACCAGCCACGGTGCCTACAAGTTCACGCGCAAGCCGACCGGCGACATCCTCGCGATCGGGCGCATCCGGGAGATCCATGCACGCATCCCGAACACGCACCTCGTGATGCACGGCTCCTCGTCGGTGCCGCAGGACTGGCTGGCGATCATCAACGAGTACGGTGGGGAGATTCCCGAGACCTACGGAGTGCCGCTGGAGGAGATCCGCGAGGGTATCCGCAACGGCGTGCGCAAGGTCAATATCGATACCGATCTGCGCCTTGCCTCGACCGGTGCGATCCGCCGCTTCCTTGCGAAGAACCGGGCGGAGTTCGATCCCCGCAAGTACCTGAAGGAAACGATGGTCGCGATGAAGGCGATCTGCAAGGAACGCTATGAGGCCTTTGGCGCTGCGGGCTGGGCCGGCAGGATCACGCCACTTTCGCTCGAGGTGATGTATCGGCGCTACGCCAGCGGTGAACTCGACCAGAAGGTCGACTGAGCCTGCGATGGAAGAACAGCAGCCGGCAGCGGCGAACACGGTGTTGCATCGTTTCGATCCGACGCTGGTGCGCGCCGGGCTGCGACCGCTCGAGTTCAGCGGTGCCGACCCCGCAAGCCGCCCTGAAGCCGACTATTTCGCTTATTACGGCATCGATTTCGAGAATCACGTTGCAGGTGTGAGGCATCACTTCGGCGCCCTCGCGGCCAACGGCTTCACGATCGCGTGCCATTTCTACGAGCAGCAGGACGCCCGCGGCACCTGCGTGCTGCTGCACGGCTATTTCGATCATGCAGGCCTGTACGGGCATCTGATCGAACATTGTCTGCGCAGGCACTACAACGTACTGATCTGGGATCTGCCGGGGCATGGCCTGTCGGACGGTCAACAGGCGAGCATCCACGACTTCGACGACTACACCGACGTGCTTGCGGCGGTGCTCGACCATCACGGCAGCCGGCTGACCACACCGTTGATCGCGATTGGCCAGAGTACCGGCGCCGCGGTGCTGATGAGCTGGGCGTTCCGCAAGTGTCATGCGCCAGAGCAGCGTCCGTTCGAGCGCATCGCGCTGCTGGCCCCGCTGGTGCGGCCTGCCCGCTGGCGTTCGGTGCGGCTGCTGCATTCGACGCTGAAGCCTTTTCGCAGTGGCGTGCGGCGCAAGTTCATGGCCAATTCCACCGATTCGCAGTTTCTCGAGTTCGTGCGCACGGATCCCCTGCAGAGCCTGGTTCTTCCGGTGCGCTGGGTGAGTGCGATGCGCGCATGGGTACACGAATTCCGTACCCACCCCGTGAGCGACCTGGCGCTGCTGGTCGTGCAGGGAACGCACGACGAGACGGTGGACTGGCGCTGGAACCTGGAGATGATCCGCCAGAAATTTCCACGCGCCGACGTACACATGCTCTACGGAGCGCGCCACCACCTGGTGAACGAGGCGCCGCGCACCCGCGAAGCGGCCTTCGAGGCGCTCGGGCTGGATTGAGCAGGGCGTACATGAAACAGCTGATACTGCTGCGTCACGCGAAGTCGGGCTGGGCCGACGGGGGGCGGGATTTCGATCGTCCGCTCAGCGCGCGCGGTGAACGCGATGCGCCGGAGATGGCGGCGCGGCTCGCGGCGCGTGGCTTCCGCCCGCAACTGATCGTGGCCAGCGGTGCACGCCGGGCACTGACCACGGCGCAGAAGATGGCTGCGGTGTTCGACTACCCGCTGGCAGATATCGATATCGTCGATGCGCTCTACGAGGCCGGCGAGCAGACCTGGATCGCGCAGATCCGTGCATTGCCGGTGCGCTGCACTGCCGTGTTGATGGTTGGGCACAACCCCGTGATCACGGCAGTCGCGAACCGCCTGTGCCCGTTGGCGCGCATCGGGCATATGCCAACCTGCGCGATGTTGTGGCTGCAGTACCCGCCTGGGGTCGGCGCGTGGCCTGATGTGCTGCAGTCGGTGCCGGCGCACTGGGATTTCGATTGTCCGAAGCGGCCGCCGACGGTCAGCTAGCCGCCACCGCTTTCCTTGTGGCCACGACTCGGCGATTGCTAGTATGCAGCTCGCTTTCTCCCGGGCCATTCCATGTTGCATCCGGCACTGCAACGCGAACGCAGCGCGGTTGTCGCCTATCTGAGCACCTGTGCGCAGCGTTGGCGTGAACTGCTGCCGCTGCTCGTGGACGATGCCGGAGTCGAAGTGCTGCACGACTTGCGCGTACAGCTGCGGCGGGTGCGATCGGCGTTGCGTGCCTTGGACGGCGCGCTGCCGGTCCCCGAGGCGGCGAGCCTGGCGGTCGAATGCCAGTGGCTGGCGGGTCGCGGCAGCGGGCTGCGCGACGTCGATGTATTTCTCCAGCGTCTGGATGACTATCGGGGTGGCGATCCCGATGATGGCGTATCGCTGGCGCGTCTGCACAAGGCGCTGGCGCGCCGGCGCCGCCGTGAACGGCGAGCGTTGCTCGCCTCGCTCGGGACCGGTCGTGCCAGGCGGTTGCAGGAGCGGCTCGGGACACTCGCAGATCTGGCAGTCGACGCTCCCGGATGGGCGGGCGAGCCGTTCGCTGGCGCCGTGTTGCGGCGCGCCTACCGGCGCGTACGCCGCCTGGGCCGACGCATCACGCCCGAGTCCCCGGCCGAGGACCTGCACGAGCTGCGCAAGCGCTGCAAGCGTTTGCGCTACCTGCTCGAGATGTACGCGGCGGCCTTCGATGCCACCGAGCTGACAGACACGCTGCGCCGTCTGCGCAAACTGCAGAAGGTGCTCGGCGATTTCCAGGATTTTCACACTCACGCGGCGCTGCTGCGTGAGCTGCGTGTCGAATGGGCGAGTGCCCCCTCGGCCGCCGTTGCCTCACTGGCGCTGATCGATCGCCTGCTGGGCGGGCTGGCAGACCGTGCCACGGCGGTACGCTCACAGTTTGCGAGCCGCTTCGCGCAGTTCGACGGGCGCAAGCGCCATGCCGCACACCAGCGCCTGTTTGCATCCGATCCCGCACTGGCGCCGCCGATGCTGGGCAGCGGAGGCTACTGCCATGGCTGGCTGACCGGGCGAAGGATCCCGCTGCCCGTAGGCAAGGTGGTGTGCGTGGGGCGCAACTATGCTGCGCACGCTGCAGAACTCGGCAATCCGGTGCCCGCGGTGCCGTTGCTGTTCATCAAGCCGGCGTCGGCGGTGGTCGATATGGCGCCGTGGTTTTGCTTGCCGGTGGATCGTGGCACGGTACACCACGAACTCGAGATCGCCGTCCTGATCGGGCGTCGCCTGTGCCACGCGGAGCCGGACGAGGTGCGCGCGGCGATCGCAGGCCTCGGGCTCGGCCTGGATCTCACGCTGCGCGAGGTGCAGGACCGGCTCAAGTCGCAGGCGCACCCGTGGGAGATCGCGAAGGGCTTCGATGGTGCGTGTCCGCTGTCGGCATTCGCCCCGCTTTCACCCGACATGGATCTGGGACGGCTCGAATTGAGCCTTGGCGTCAACGGAACACGGCGCCAACGCGGCAACAGCGCGCAGATGCTGATGCCGATCGTCGACCTGCTGTGTTACACGACGCGTCACTTCAGTCTGTGGCCTGGCGACGTGGTGCTGACCGGCACCCCGGCTGGCGTTGCGGCGCTCGCGCGGGGTGATCGTGTGCTCGCCGAACTCGACGGCCTGCTCAGCGTTGATGCCGTGGTTCTGTAGAGTGCAGCGCCGCACGCTTCGCGGCCTTTCGCGACAGCCCGTTCCAGGAGGTTCAATCCCTGTTGCCGGACAGTCGCTGCCACAGCCAGCCGCCGCCGCTTTCACGACCGCTCAGCACATACTCCATGACATTGCTGTTCTGCAGCGTCAGTTCGAAGCGCCGTCGTGTACCGTCGGCACCAGCCAGCAGCAACTGGTCACCGGGCATCAGCGCGAACTCTGGCGGTGGCAGCAGTTGTGGCTTGCCGTTGCGTTCCAGCAGTAGTGCCACCATGGGGATGCTCTCGCTGCGGTCCACGTTGTCCAGCATCAGTTCGCCCAGATCCACGGGGCGTGCCTGCATCAGACGGCGATGTACCGCGCCTGCGTCGCGCACATTCAGGCATACGCTCCAGACTTCGGGTACGCGATCGGGGCACACGGCCTGCAGTCTTGCCGCCATGCGTGCACTCCACGGTTCATCGCGTTCGCGCAGCAGGCGCAGGAAGCGCGCCAGCATCGGTGTGGTCAGGATGGCAAGACACTCTTCGGCCACGATGCGGCTGGGTACCATGCAGAAGTCGCCGATGAAGGCGTCGAACAGGGAGCTGTTGGCGGCGAGATTCTGGCGTGTGACGACGAACAGCTCGGGGTTGAGTTCGCGCGCGGTGATCGCGATCGCCAGATTGCTCACGTCATCGTCGCTGCCTGCCACGATTCCCCGTGCATCGCGCACACCGGCGGCTTCGAGGGTCGCTGCGTCGGCCCCCCGGCCCCGGATGCCATTGACACCGTTGTCGGGGTCGGCATGGGGATCGACCACGGTGACGCTGGCGCCGGTTGCCTCGAGGTTGCGCACCACGGCCTGACCAAAGATGCCGAAGCCGCAGACGATCCAGCGCCCCTGGGGTGGTCGATGCAGTTCGGGAATGGCAGTGCCCGGCAAGCCGGTCAGCAGTTCGATCAGATGGAAGCGCTCGGGCGCCACGGCAGCCAGTGACAGGTATTCGGCAAAGCGTTCGAACGGATTGATGATGTGATCGGTGCTGAAGGATTTCATGTTGGCCGCGATCATGGCGCTGCGCGCGCGTGCCAGTACGGGGGCAGTGGGATTGAGCAGGCGTACTGCCATCGTGATCGCGAGATTGGTCGATTCGTCGTTGGTCAGTGCCAGCACCCCCTGGCAGCGACGGTGACGCAGGCCCGCCTGCAGCAGATGCTCGGGTTGGCGGGCGTCGGCTGCCAGCGCGAGCGGGTCGGTGAGGTAGCTTTCCTGCGTCACCGCCTGTATCTGCTGTTCGTCCTTGTCCACGATCACGAAGCGCTGGTTCAGGTGGTCCAGAGCCTGGCAGACCAGGCGTCCTGTTTCACCGTAACCGCAGATCAGGTAGAAGGGTTCGTTGAGCCGCTTCAGGCGTCGGATGAAGCGGCTGGACACCAGGGCGCTCTGCAGGCCCTTGTCCTGCAGGCAGGCCAGCAGCGTGACGATCACGACCGACCAGCTGATGACCAGCATGTAGATGCACGCAGTGATCCATATCCGCTGAGCATCCGAAAAGCCGCTGACCGGTTCCGTATAGCCGATCGTGGTGGCGGTGTACGTGATGAAATAGAAAGCATGAAAGAAATCGAGGGGAGGTGCGGGTTGGCCGTGGACGTCGGCGCCCGGAATCAGGGTCAATCCCAGTACTGCAATCGCATGGTTCACGATCACGAAGATCAGTGGTCCTCGCATGCGCCGCAGCAACAGGAAGAAGATCACGTCCACGTGTTGTCTCCGTCGGCGCTAGCGCCGAAGCATGACGGTTTCCACGATCAGGATGATGACGGAGACAATATTCGCAAACAGTGCGCCACCAGCGAGCGAAACCACGCTTGATGTAACGTGCGGCGTCATGCCGACTCCGGTGCCATATACGGCGACCGCCCAGGTGATTGCCGCGACGATGAGCTGGAGATCCGCGACCAGGCTGGTCGAAAGGTGCACTGCGCCGATCTGGGTTCGATCACCGAACTTGAGTGCCGTCGCGATGAAATTCACCACGATGGCAGCAAACAGTTCATACACATTGTGCAGCTCTGCATGCTCGATGTCTCCGACGAAAAAGCCGAAGTTGAGCGTGGCCGACAGGACGATGAAAAAGCCGAAAACCACCTTTTCGAAGTTCATGCGTCCCTTCTCCGGGAAATGAAAAAGCGGGGGCGGTAATGCAGCGATGTCATGCCCGCACCCGGGAGATGGGCGTACAGCAGCGCTCCGCCTGCGGGGTATACCCGACAGGCCAGAGCGTTGTCACGGCATGATCATTCCCCGAGTGTGCGGGGTGGGCTCACTGGATCAGCAGCTCGTCGAGCGAGCGGCCAGACTCCACCCATGCAGCGGCCCATTTCGGCGTGCGTCCACGACCGCTCCAGGTGAGCTTGCTGTCGGTTGGCGAACGATATTTCGGTTTGACCTTGGCGGTGCCCTTTGCTGCCTTGCCCTTGCGCTTGCCGGTTTTGGGCTTGCCGGCGGATTCCGCGGGCACCCGCTTTTTCGTCGTGTCGATATCAGCCAGACTCAGGCCAAACTCCCGCATCAGGTTGCGGATCTGCTGGATGGCCGATTTCAATTCATCCTTGCGCACCTTGTCCGCTTCGCGCTGGAGACGTGCAATTTCTTCTTTCAATTGGCCGTATTTCGTCATTTCCATCGGGTTTGTCTCGGGTGTTAAAGGACGGCGGCAAATTTTGCATAATCCAAATCGAAATAAAAGGGTCATCGCAATGAATCTGCCCTTTTTTACAATCGGTCATTCAACCCGTACGCTGGAAGACTTCGTCGTATTGCTGCGGGTGGCGAAGGTGGAACTGGTCGTGGATATACGAACCGTGCGCAGATCACGGACCAATCCGCAATACAACGATGACTCGATCACAGACAACCTTGCCGCTTGCGGTATCGGCTATGAGCCGATGCCGGAACTCGGAGGATTGCGCGGCAGGACGAAGACGGTATCGCCCGATGTGAACCGTCTATGGAAGAACCGGAGTTTCCATAACTATGCCGATCACGCGCTCTCGGCTGTCTTCTGTCGCGGTCTGGCGCGGCTGATCGCGCTGGGACACGAGCGTTGCTGCGCCGTGATGTGCGCCGAGGCGCTCTGGTGGCGTTGCCATCGGCGTATCGTGGCAGACCATTTGCTGGCGCACGGTGAGAGCGTCTTCCATCTGATGGGGCGCGACCGCATCGAACCCGCGCGGCTGACCGCGGGGGCGCATATCCAGCCGTCCGGTGCAGTGATCTATCCCGGCCGCTGATCCTGGAGACGCGGACGGAATCAGGCGTTCTTGCTGCGCGCCGCCGAGCGGTTCATTTCCTCGAGCGTGAGCAGCGAATGTGCGTAGGCACCCCCCGCCCGCATTTCGGCTGCCACCCAGATCGCTTCCATCAGCTCCTGCTCCGATGCGCCGTGGCGCAACGCTGCCCGCGTATGTCCCTTGATGCAATACGGGCATTGCGTGACGTGTGCTACGGCCACGGCGATCAGTTGCTTGACCTTGACCGACAGCGCCCCGTCGGCGAAGACCTGCTTGCTGAATGCCTGGAAGGCCGACTCGATTTCGGGTGTGAGTTCGTGGCGCTTCTTCGCGAGTTCCACGGTTGCAGCCGGATACATATCATCGGACATCGCTTTTTCTCCCTGCACGTTCGTGCTGTCGTCTGTTGGGCGATACGAGAATACGCTCCAATAGATGAATTGTGAGTACTGCTGATTGTCAATGCGTCGCGAACAGGATTAATCTTCCGGCATTCCGTCCCGTCGTGGAGTCACGACAGCTCTTCGAGGCACAGGCCACGATGACAAGTACCGAATACTACAACGACCACGTCGTGCGACTGTTCCTGCTGGCGTCGAGCGTATGGGGCATCATCGGCATGCTGATCGGCATGTACGCGGCGGCCGAGCTGGCGTGGCCAGCCCTGAATTTCGACCTGTCGTGGCTGACGTTCAGCCGCTTGCGGCCGGACCATACCTTCGGTGTCATCTTCGCCTTCGGTGGCTGTGCCCTGATGGGTACCTGCTACTACGTCGTGCAGCGCACCGGCCACACCCGGCTCGCGTGGGGCCCGGTGGCGGAGTTCACGTTCTGGGGCTGGCAGCTGGTGTGCGTGCTCGCGATGACGACGATGCCGCTCGGCATCACGCAGAGCAAGGAATATGCAGAGCCCGAATGGTTCATCGATATTCTGATGACCATCGTCTGGGTAGCCTTCGGTGCGGTGTTTTTTGCAACGCTGGCACGCCGGCGGATTCGTCACATCTATGTGGCCAATTGGTACTACGGCGCGTTCATCATCGCGGTGGGCCTGCTGCACGTCGTCAACAACCTGGCGCTGCCGGCATCGTTGACCAAGTCCTACCCGATCTACTCGGGCGTGACCGATGCGATGGTCCAGTGGTGGTACGGGCACAACGCGGTGGCGTTCTTCCTCACGGCCGGCTTCCTCGGGATGATGTACTACTTCGTTCCCCGTCAGGCCCAGCAGCCGTTGTGGAGTTACCGCTTTTCGATCGTCAATTTCTGGGCCCTGATCTCGATCTACATGTGGGCGGGTTCGCACCATCTGATGTATACGGCGCTGCCCGACTGGGTGCAGTCGGTCGGCATGGCATTCTCGCTGGTGCTGCTGATGCCGAGCTGGGGTTCGGCCGCGAACGGTCTGCTGACTTTCAATGGCTCGTGGCACCGTCTGAAGAGCGATCCGCCGGCAAAGTTCATGGTGCTCGCGCTGGTGTTCTACGCCGCATCGACCACGGAAGGCTCGCTGATGGCGATCAAGACCGTGAACTCGCTGTCGCACTACACCGACTGGACCGTCGCGCATGTGCACTCGGGCTCGCTCGGCTGGGTGGCGATGATCACGCTCGGATCGCTGTATGCGATGGCGCCGCGTGCACTGGGGCGCCCCGCGATGCATTCGCACAAGGCGATGGATCTGCATTTCTGGCTGCACACCGTCGGCACCCTGTTCTATGTCGTCGCGATGTGGATTGCCGGAGTGACCGAGGGCGCGATGTGGCGCGCGACCGAAGCCGATGGCTCGCTGACCTACGCGTTCATCGACAGTCTGCTGGCGATCAAGCCGTTATACATAATGCGCTGGTTCGGCGGCGTGCTGATCTGGGCCGGCATGTGGGTGATGGCGTGGAACCTCTGGTTCACGGCTGCGGATGCCCGCAGGAAGGTGATCGTGCCGGTACCGGTACCCATTCCCGAGCCGGTTTCGAAGCAAACCCCACCGCCGCTGCCGGCAGCGGGTTGAGGAGCGCTCATGGCTTATCGTCACTTCGAATTCATCGAGAAACACGCCGGGGTGCTCGGTATCCTGACGGCGATCATGGTGTCGCTGGGCGGTCTTGCGGAGATCCTGCCGACCTTCGTCGCCGCCAACCGGGTCAAGCTGGAGGCGAGCGGCAAGCCCTACGATGCTTTGCGTCTGGCCGGCCGTGACGTCTACGTGCGCGAAGGGTGCTATCTCTGCCATTCGCAGATGATCCGTGCACTGCGTTTCGAAACGCAGCGTTACGGTCATTTTTCCACTGCCGAGGAATCGATCTACGACCGGCCGTTCCAGTGGGGCTCCAAGCGCACCGGACCCGATCTCGCCCGTGTGGGCGGCAAGTATTCCGACGAGTGGCAGCGCCAGCACCTGATGGATCCGCGCGCGGTGGTGCCGGAGTCGAACATGCCAGCCTATCCGTGGCTGGCTACGGGCAAGATCGATGGCGCCGATATCGCGGCACGGATGCGTACGCTGCGCAAGCTCGGTGATCCGTACACCGACGCCGACATCGATGCTGCCGCGGCCGCAGTCGAGGGCAAGACGGAACTGGATGCCCTGATCGTCTACCTGCAGGGGCTTGGCATCGCCAGTGAACCGCGCCAGGCGCAGGCGGCGTCTGCGGTGGCCAGGGTACCGGTGACGGACGGGGCGCCATGAGTCCAGTCTGGGGGCACGCCGTCGGGGTGTTCATCGTCGCGATGATGGCGGTGTTTCTCGCCATCTGGGTCTGGGCCTGGTTGCCGTATCACAAGCGCACGCACGGGCGGTTGGCGCGCCTGCCGATGGAAGACACCATGGCCTCGACGGATCATTCGATTCCGCGCACCGATCAGGAGGAGCGTCGATGAGCAGCGGCTGGTCCTGGTTTGTGATCGGACTGATCGTTTTCAACCTTGGGGTGACGTTCTTCCTGTTTCTGTGGGCGCCGCGCGCCGAGGTGCCGGTATTGGCCGACGGCACGACGGGCCATGCGTGGGCCAGTGGCACCATACGCGAGGGGCTGCACCGCTTGCCGCGATGGTGGGTCGTGGCTTCCTTCGTGATGTACTTCAGTGCCTTCGGCTATCTCGCCCTGTTCCCGGGTTTCGGCAATCACGAGGGTGCGCTCGACTGGACATCCGAAAAGGAGCTGAACGCGGCAACAGTCGCCAATACCGCAAAGCTCGAACCCGTCATGCAGCGCCTCGCTGCTCTGGATATCGACGCCGTCGGCGCGGATCCGCAGGGGCGGCAGCTCGGCGAACGCCTGTTCATCGACAACTGCGCGGCTTGTCACGGTCGCCACGGCCAGGGCAACCAGTTGCTCGGCGCGCCGGACCTGGGCGACGCCGACTGGCTGTGGGGTGGCAGCGCTCAGGACGTCATGAATTCGATTCGCAACGGACGCACGGGTGCGATGCCCGCCTGGGGGGCACTCGGGGATGCGGCCGTGAAAGGCCTGGCCCAGTACGTGCTCGCCCTCTCGGGCCAGGCGCACGATGCGACGGCTGCGGCCGCTGGCGAGGCCGTTTTCAAGGCGACCTGCATCGCCTGTCACGGCCCTGATGGCAAGGGCAATCCGATACTCGGTGCGCCGAACCTGACCGACTCCGTGGGGTTGTATGGAGCTGCGGAGCAGGCGATCGAAACGTCGATCCGTGACGGTCGCCAGGGTCATATGCCAGCCTGGAACGCGCGCCTGTCCGACCAGGAGATCCACGTGCTGGCCGGCTACGTCCATCATTTGTCGCAGCGTGGAAAAGCCGCTACCCCCTGATCCCCGCCGGGGTCGCGGGGACTGGTATGCGCAACCGGTCGTCTGGCTCGGGATCGCGGTGTTCGTCGCATCGCTGGCAGGTTGCATCTGGCTGATCGTCGTCGGAGCGCGGTATGAAGATACGGCGATTCCTGCCAGCAACCGGGTCTTCGGCGTTCCGACCGGATCCGCCATTCCTTCGCCGAGCCGGGCAGATCCGCCTCAGGCTCCGGGTCGCAGCAGTTCTCGCACCCCGTTCTGACCGGCAAGCAACAGGCGATCGGCAGGCCGGTATCCGAAGATTCCGTTGCTCACCACGCCGACGATATTGTTGATCGTTGCCTCCATTGCCAACGGCTCGGGAAGCATGAAATCGTAGACATCGAGGATGATGTTTCCGTTGTCGGTACTCACGCCCTGACGGTAGGCCGGATTGCCACCGAGCTTCACCAGTTCGCGCGCAACATGGCTGCGCGCCATCGGAACCACTTCGACCGGTAGCGGGAACCGGCCGAGAACGCCGACGAGCTTGTTCTCATCGGCGATGCAGACGAATTCGCGCGCAACCGCCGCGATGATCTTCTCGCGCGTGAGCGCCGCGCCGCCACCCTTGATCAGTTGCAGCGCCTCGTTCGCCTCGTCGGCACCGTCGACATAGAAGTCCACGCCGTCGACCACGTTCAGATCGAATACCGGGATGCCGTGGGCGCGCAGACGCTCGGCCGATGCCGAGGAACTGGCAACGGTGGCGCCGATCCGTGCGCTGAGCGGCGCCAGCAGGTCGATGAAATGGTTGGTGGTCGATCCCGTGCCGATGCCGAGCACGGTACGCTCGTCCAGGCGCTGGCATACGTACTCGAGCGCTGCTGCAGCAGCGTCGTGCTTGAGCTGGTCCTGGTTCTTCATTGGCCGCCTCGCACCGATCCGCCCCATCCGGCGCGCAGCTTAAGTGATCGGCCGCTGCGTGGTACAGCCGCAGGACTTATTCGCCCGTCTGCCGGTGGCGCGTACCGGAGGCGCTGTTTACCATGTTGCACGCAGGCCATCATCGAGCGGATACCGCAGCACCATGCCGAAGACCTATATCAAGCGCATCCTCGATGCGCGCGTCTACGATGTCGCGATCGAAACGCCCATCGACGAAGCGCCGCAACTGTCGACCCGCCTGGGCAACCGGGTCCTGTTGAAGCGCGAGGATCTGCAGCCGGTGTTCTCCTTCAAGCTGCGCGGCGCGTACAACCGGATTGCCCGGCTGTCGGACGAGGAGCGCGCGCGGGGTGTGATCACCGCCTCCGCGGGCAACCACGCGCAGGGTGTGGCGCTGGCCGCGCAGCGGCTCGATATCCGCGCACTGATCGTGATGCCGCGTACCACGCCCGAGATCAAGGTCGCCGCGGTGCGCCGGCGCGGTGCGCGCGTGGTGTTGCATGGCGATACCTACGACGAGGCATCCACGCACGCATACGAACTTGCGGCACAGAAGGCCATGAGTTTCGTGCATCCCTACGATGACCCGGACGTGATTGCCGGTCAGGGTACGATCGGCATGGAGATTCTGCGCCAGCTTTCCGGTCCGGTGGATGCAGTCTTCGTTCCGGTCGGTGGCGGAGGGCTGCTGGCTGGAATCGCCGCCTACATCAAGTACGTGCGCCCCGAGGTGCGCGTGATCGGTGTCGAGCCGGTCGACGCAGCGTGTCTCGATGCGGCACTGAAGGCGCGCCGGCGCGTCGTGCTGCCGCAGGTGGGTATCTTCGCCGACGGTGTGGCGGTCGCACAGATCGGGCGTGAGACCTTTCGCGTGATCCGTCAGACGGTGGACGAAGTGATCACCGCCGATACCGACGAGATCTGTGCTGCGATCAAGGATATCTTCGACGACACGCGTTCGATTGCCGAACCTGCCGGGGCGCTCGCGCTGGCAGGATTGAAGAAATACGTGCAACGCACCGCCGTGCAGGGGCAGACGCTGGTCGCGATCGACAGCGGTGCGAACACCAATTTCGATCGGCTGCGTCATATTTCCGAGCGCACCGAAGTCGGTGAGAAGCGCGAGGCGGTGCTGAACGTCACGATTCCGGAGCGTCCCGGCAGCTTCCGTGCGTTCTGCAATGCGATCGGACGCGGGCGTTCGATCACCGAGTTCAACTACCGCTACGCCGACAGCGGCAGTGCCCAGATCTTCGTCGGCATCCAGGTCTCACCCGAACGCAACGACCGCGAGACGCTGATCGCGGACCTGCGCAGCAAGTGCTACGAGGTGATGGATCTCAGCGACAACGAGATGGCCAAGCTGCACGTCCGCTATATGGTCGGCGGGCGTGCACCCTCGGTGGGAGATGCCGAGATCGTCTACCGCTTCGAGTTTCCGGAACGCCCCGGCGCCTTGCTGAACTTCCTGAACCGGCTCGAGCACGGCTGGAACATCTCGTTGTTCCACTACCGCAATCATGGTGCGGCCTATGCACGCGTGCTGGTCGGTTTTCAGGTGCCCGAGCGCGATAGGGCAGCACTGGCAGCGTTCTTCGCAGAAATGACACGCCGCCACAGCATCTACAGCTACTGGGACGAAACGACGAATCCGGCCTACCGTGCGTTCCTGCGCTGAACGCCGCTCGCGCATTCGATCAGGCCGTGCTCGGTGACTACCGCGTCCAGCGGCACGTCCCACGTGGCACGCTCGAGTGTCGCCAACTCCTGGCACGCGAACGCCGCACCGATCAGCAGCGGTCTCGCGAGCCGTTCCTCGCGCACGAACGCGAATGCGCGGTCATAGAAGCCGCCACCCTGGCCGAGGCGATTGCCGTGGCGGTCGAAACCGAGCAACGGGACGCAAACCAGATCGAGTTCCCGTGTCGTGATCGTCGCGCCCATTTCCGGCCGCGGCTCTGCTATGCCCCAGTCATTGAGCCGCAGCATGGTCGGGTCGCCGAGCGGGCGAAATTCCAGTACACGCGCGGGCAACATGCGCGGCAGGTAGAAGCTGTGCGCCGCTGCCGATGGCAGCCGGAGCAGTTCGCGCAGATCCACTTCATCGTCGACTGGCCAGTAGATCGCCACATGGCGGGCGTTGCGGTAGTGTTGCGATGCCGCGAGGTGTACAGCGATCGCGAGCGAGGCATGATTGCGCGCCTTGGCATCGAGCGCTGCACGTGCGGTTCGGCAATGCTGGCGCAACTCCTTGCGGAGGGACATCGGAGAGGCCTTCGGGATGCGTTCGGGCGCAGTGCGTGGGATGGTGGATTCCCCGAGACTACCGCTGCCGGCGTCGCCCTTGAACCCGGTGGTTCAAGGTGGCGGACTCCGTGACGCGTCGGGCTTTCCGTCGAGCGGACCTGCACACCTGCGTCTGCTGGAGACCTCCATATCGGTTTGAATCGGCTCCAGGACTAACTGGCTGGCGAATAGCCCAGGGAATCGAAACGGAGTATATCAGCGGATTGCCGATCCTGCTCCCTCGCCGGATCTCACTGGATCTCGATCTGGCGGTAGTTGCCGAGCGTGTCGTCGATCCTGGCGGTCAGCCGACGCAGGCGATCGCCGAGATCCTGGCTGCCCCTGTCGGAGAGCTGACCCTGGCGTATGAGTTCGTGCGTGATGTTCAGCGCCGCCATCACGGCGATGCGCTCGAGGCCGATCACCTTGCCGCTCTGGCGGATCGTGCGCATCTGCTGGTCGAGATAGCGTGCGGACTCGACGAGCGCATCGCGCTCATCGGCCGGACAGGCAACCTGGTAATCCTTGTCCAGGATATGTACGCGTACGGTCTGAGGTGTATCGACGCTCACGTTTCCTGCTCCAGCGAGCGCAGCCGCCCGATCATTGCCTCGACCTTGACCCGAGCGTCTTCATTCTTGCGCAGCAGTTGGGCGCGTTCGTCCCGCAGCATGCGTTCCGCCGCGCGCAGCGTGCGGATTTCCTGGTCCATCCCGGCACAGAGGCGAATCAGTTCGTCCACGCGCTGTTCCAGCGCCTTCAATTGCTGCAGTTCCATCGACGCCTTCATCGCATCAAGCGGTTCCGGTACTATAAAAGACGCTCTCGAACATGGTCAATTGAACACGCCGAGCCGCCGCGAATCAGCCACCGGCGCCTCAGGGGAGGCGCGTATGCATACTGATCCGGACAGCATGGCCAGAATCGCGGCCGACCTCGCAAGTACACTGCCCGGTTCGCGCGTGCACGGCGCGCTCACTGGTGGATTGTGTTGCAGTGCCCACGACGATGCCGGGTGGTGGGAGCACATCCTCGATGCGGCGATCGGCACGCTGCCCCTGGACCAACGCCTGCGTCGAATGCTGGTGCTGACCGAGGGTGCGCTGGCGGATCCCGAGTGTGGCTTCGAGCCGTTGTTGCCCGACGAACACGCATCGCTGTCCGAGCGAGTGGCAGCCCTCGCCGACTGGTGCGATGCCTTCGTGCTGGCGTTTGCGGCCGGTCGCGCCGCGAGATCGGCGACGAGTGACGAAGATGCCGAACTGCTTGCAGACCTGAATGCGATCGCTGCCGGACTCGACCCGGAAGCGGTCGTTTCCGGTAGCGACGACGACGAGGACGACTTCATGCAGATCGTCGAATACGTGCGCGTTGCTGCGCTCAGCCTGTTTGCCTCGCGCGAAGGCGAGGCGTCTGGCGTGCACCATTGAGAGGCGGTCGATGACCGTCGCTGCATTGTCCGGGCGCCCGCGCATCGCTGTGCGCGAACTCGCACGCCGGCGCCGTGAGCTGATGGCGCTGATGGGCGAGGGCTGCATTGCGATCCTGCCCTCGGCGCAGCGGGTGGTGCGCAATCGCGACGTGCACTATCCGTTCCGGCAAGACAGTGACTTCCACTACCTCAGTGGTTTCGACGAACCCGATGCGGTGCTGGTGCTGGTACCGGGGCGCCAGCACGGCCAGTACCTGCTGTTCTGCCGCGAACGTGATCCCGAGCGGGAAAACTGGGAGGGTCCATGCGCGGGGCCGGAAGGCGCCTGCGCACGCTTCGGTGCCGACGATGCGTTTCCGGTCGGTGATCTCGACGATATCCTGCCCGGGCTGATCGAGGGGCGCGAGCGGCTCTATTACACGATGGGCCGCCAGCCCGGGTTCGACCGCCAGTTGCTGAACTGGATCAACGGGATCCGCGCACGTGCGCGCAGTGGCGCTCGTCCTCCCGGCGAGTTTCTCGACCTGGATCATTGCCTGCACGAACTGCGGCTGTTCAAGAGCGTCGGCGAATTGCGCGTGATGCGCCACGCGGCGACGATTTCTGCCGGTGCGCACCTGCGGGCAATGCGAGCGTGTCGCCCCGGGATGTTCGAATACGAGCTGGAAGCGGAACTGCTGCACGAGTTCCTGCGTCATGGTGCCCGTGCGCCGGCCTACAGCAGCATCGTCGCGGGTGGGGCCAACGGCTGCATCCTCCACTACACCACCAACGATGCGCCGCTGCGTGCCGGTGAACTGGTGCTGGTCGACGCAGGCTGCGAGTTCGAGCACTACGCAGCAGACATCACGCGCACGTTCCCGGTGAGTGGACGCTTCAGTGCGGCCCAACAGGCGCTCTACGAGCTGGTGCTCGCCGCGCAGCTTGCGGCGATCCGTGAAATCGCACCTGGGCGGCACTGGAACGAGCCGCACGATGTGGCCGTGCGCGTGATCACCGAGGGCCTGCGCGACCTCGGTCTGCTCGATGGCGAAGCCGCCGAACTGGTCGAGCAGCAGGCCTGGCGTCACTTCTACATGCAGCGCACCGGGCACTGGCTCGGGCTCGATGTGCACGATGTGGGCGATTACAAGGTCGGTGGCGCGTGGCGTGTGCTGGAGCCGGGCATGGTGCTGACCGTGGAGCCAGGTATCTATGTTGCACCGGATAACCGCGAGGTTGCACCGAAGTGGCGGGGCATTGCGATCCGGATCGAGGACGCTGTGGCGGTCACGCGCAGCGGCCACGATGTGCTGAGTGCCGCAGCACCGAAGACGGTGGACGACATCGCGTATGTGATGGCGGGAAGCGCATGAGCCGCGAGGATTGCGACGTCCTGATCGTGGGCGGCGGCATGGTCGGTGCGAGTCTGGCGTGTGCGCTGGCTCGTGGCGCGCATCCGTGGCGCGTCACGTTGATCGAAAGCATCGCGATGCCGTCACCGGGTTCCCGTGCGCTGCAGCCGAGCTTCGACAGCCGGTGCACCGCGCTGTCGGTCGGTAGCGCCAGATTTCTCGAACGCCTCGGATTGTGGCAGGGCCTGCGGGCACTGGTGGAGCCGATCCGCAGCATCCATGTCTCCGATCGCGGACATTTCGGCTCGGTGCTGATGGATGCAGCGCAGGAAGGACTCGATGCGCTGGGTTATGTCGCGGAGAACCGGCACCTTGGGCAGGTGCTGCTCGGTGCACTGCGGCAGGCACCGGATGTGCGCATCGTCGCACCTGCACGCGCCCTCGTGGTGCGCGCCACGGCTGGCGGCATGGTGGTGGAGATCGAACATGGTGCCGAGCGCACGCGACTTGCCGCCACCCTGGTCGTGATCGCCGACGGTGCACGCTCGGCGCTGGCGGGCGCTCTCGGCATTGCCAGCGAGCAGCGCGACTACGGGCAGACGGCATTGATCGCGAACATTGCGCATCGTCAGCCGCACCAGGGGCGTGCGTTCGAGCGCTTCACGGCCGACGGGCCGCTGGCGATGCTGCCGTTGGGTGTGGCGACTGATGGACTTGCACGCAGTGCGCTGGTGTGGGTGCAGCCGCATGAACAGGCGGGCGCAACCGGCGCCTGTGACGACGCGATGTTCCTGGCACGCCTGCAGCAGCGTTTCGGTTACCGGTTGGGGCGACTGCTGCGCGTCGGTGAGCGCCAGTCGTACCCCTTGTCGCTGGTACGCGCGACTGAACAGGCTCGCTCCGGTGTGGTACTGCTCGGCAATGCTGCGCACGCGTTGCATCCGGTGGCGGGGCAGGGGTTCAACCTGTCGCTGCGTGATGTGGCTGCGCTCGCCGCGGTGCTCGACGATGCGCGCACACGCGACGAATCGCCGGGCGAAGCCGTGGTGCTGCAGCGCTTCGTTGCGCGCCAGGCAGTCGACCAGCAGCGCACTATCGGCTTCAGCGACCTGCTGCCGCGCCTGTTCGGCAGCGGAGCCTTGCCGTTGGCTGCCGTGCGTGATCTCGGATTGATCGGCTTCGAACTCTTTCCCGCACTGCGCAGTCTGCTGGTACGCCATGCGACCGGGGTTGGCTCCGGCGGGAGCGCTTTCCCATGAACGGTCCGCCCGGAGGGAAATACGACGTCGTCATAGTAGGTGCCGGAATCGCCGGTGGTGCATTCGCGGCGTTGCTGGCACCGTCCGGACTCAGGATCCTGCTGCTCGACGCGACGACGCGCCCGCCACGCATGCCGCCATTGGCAGCGACGATCCACGAGGTGGGGTTGCGCGTCAGCGCGCTCAACCCCGCCTCGGTGCGTCTGCTGGCGCAGGCTGGTGCGTGGCAACGGTTGCCAACGGGTAGCGCGAGTCCGTACGAGTACATGCGGGTCTGGGAGGAGGATGGCACCGGGCGTATCGCTTTCGATGCCGCTGCACTCGGTGAACCGGTACTGGGGCACATCGTCGAGAATCAGCGGATCGTCGCCGCGCTGTTCGCGCAGCTCGACGAGACGAAGAACGTCAGCGTGTGCTGCGGCGAGACACTGGAGCGGCTGGAACTGCCGGACGGCAGCGTGTCGAGCGTTCGCCTGTGGCTGGCGTCGGGAGCGTGCGTCGATGCGGATCTGGTCGTGGGCGCCGACGGTGCCCGTTCGCTGGTGCGCGAGCGGTGCGCGATCGCTGCACCCGAGCGCGACACCGGCCAGCGTGCGATCGTCGCCACCGTCACCACGGCGATCGCGCATGAACGCACCGCACGCCAGTGCTTCCTGCGCAGCGGCCCGCTGGCCCTGCTGCCGCTGACCCAGCCTGCCGGCGAAGGCAGTTGTTCGATCGTCTGGAGCGCCGATGAAGCGGTCGCGGCAGAGTTGCTCGCGCTCGATGACGTCGCGTTCGCAAAGCGTCTCGGGTGCGCGAGCGAACACGTGCTCGGCGAGGTCGTGGCCGTGTCGCGCCGGCTCGCGTTCCCATTGCGCCCGCTGCATGCGACCAGTTACGTCGCACCGGGAGTGGCACTGATCGGCGACGCTGCCCACGTGATCCACCCGCTCGCCGGACAGGGCATCAACCTGGGCCTGGCCGATGTGCGCGTGCTCGTCGAGGAGTTGATCGGCGCTCGCGCCCGCGGGCTGGCGTTGGCCGATGGTGGCGTGCTGGCGCGCTATCAGCGCAGGCGTCGGGGCGACAACGCACTGATGCTGGAGGCGATGGAGGTGTTGCGCCGGCTCTATGCCGACCGGCGACCTGCGGTGCGACTGCTGCGCAGCCTCGGAGTGGCAGCGGTGGACGCCGCCGCACCGTTGAAGCGGTTGTTGATGCGGCGTGCGGCCGGGCTCGACTGAACATTGGCGGAGCGTTGACGGCGTGTTGTTTCGTTTTGCCGGGGTGGAAGCTAGAATCGCGGCGGCTCGCGATTTTTGATCATGTGCACTTCACCGGGGGTTCCGATGAGCAACGTTCCTGCCGATCGCAGATACGCCGTCACCCACGAATGGGCGCTTGCAGACGTCTCCGGCATCGTTACGGTGGGCATCACCGATCATGCGCAGGCTGCGCTGGGTGACGTGGTATTCGTCGAACTGCCTGAAGTCGGTGCACGCTTTGCGACGGGCGACGAGGCCGGTGTCGTCGAATCCGTGAAAGCGGCCTCCGACATCTATGCACCGGTTGCCGGCGTCGTGATCGAGGTCAACGAGGCGCTCGAGGATTCGCCCGAGCTGGTCAATGGAGCCCCGTACACGGACGGCTGGTTCTTTCGCCTGCGCGCGGACGCCGTCGCGGACGATCTGGCTGCATTGCTCGATGCACCCGGCTATGAAGCCAGCCTGGACGAGGGTTGAGTCGCGCGCTGCCGCGGGGTCGTAGCGCCCATGAGCAACGCTGCCGGGCTGCCGCAGTTGCAACTGCGCCGCGGCGAGGAGCGGCGCATCCGCCACGGTCATCCGTGGGTGTACAGCAACGAGATCGATACTGCCGCCACCCCGCTTAAGGCCTTCACCCCCGGAGCCCAGGCGCTGCTCGTCGCTGCGAACGGACGTCCTCTCGGAGTGGCGTTCGTGAATCCACACTCGCTGATCTGCGCACGTCTGCTCGAGCGCGACGCGGCTTGCGCGCTCGGGCGTGACTTCCTGCACGCGCGGCTGAGTGCGGCGCTCGTGCTGCGCGAACGCCTGTTTGCCGAGCCGTTCTACCGGCTCGCCTATGGTGACAGCGACGGGCTGCCCGGGCTGATCGTCGACCGCTACGGTGGGCTGCTGGTCGTGCAGGTCGGCACGGCGGGCATGGAGGTGCTGCTCGACGAGGTCATCGCCGTGCTGGTCGAACTGCTCGCACCAGAGGGGATCCTGTTGCGCAACGACACCCCGGTGCGCGTCATGGAGCAATTGCCGCTGTACACGCGCATCGCGTGGGGCGCGGTGCCGGACGTTGTCGAGCTGTGCGAGAACGGTGCACGTTTTTCCGTCGCCGCTGCGGGCGGGCAGAAGACCGGCTGGTTCTACGACCATCGGGAGACGCGTGCACGGGTGGCAGGGCTGGCACGCGGACAGCGTGTACTCGACGTGTTCAGCTACGTCGGCGGCTGGGGTGTGCAGGCGGCGCTCGGTGGCGCCAGCGCCGTGACCTGCATCGACAGTTCGCAGCCTGCGCTCGCACTTGCGGCGCAGAACGCACGGACAAACGGTGTGGCCGAGCGCGTCACACTGCGTTGCGGCAACGCCTTCGACGAACTGGCAGCGCTGGCGAGTGCCGGTATGCGCTTTGATCTCGTCGTGCTCGATCCGCCGGCATTCATAAAACGCCGGCGCGACCAGAAGAGCGGCGAGAGCGCGTACCACCGTCTGAACCGTGCTGCGATGGAGGTGCTTGCCGACGATGCCATCGTCGTGTCCGCGTCGTGCTCCATGCATCTCGACGAGCCGACCCTGCTCGACATCGTGCGCGGGGCCGCTCACCACGCCGGACGCCGGCTGCAGATTCTCGGCTTCGCCGGCCAGGGACCGGATCATCCGGTTCATCCCGCGATCGCTGAAACCCGCTACCTGAAGACCCTGATCGCCCGCGTGATGCGCTGATCTGGGCGTGCCGGGCCGAAATATGGAAGAATGCCGGCAAGCACGGGGTGTCCCCGTGCAGCATCCGACAGGCCATCCACAGTGATCGACGAGCACGGCTTCCGGCCCAACGTGGGCATCATCCTGGCCAACTGCCGGGGCGATCTGCTGTGGGCGCGCCGTCGTGGGCAGAGTGCCTGGCAGTTTCCGCAAGGTGGCATCCACGAAGGAGAATCACCCGAGGACGCGATGTACCGCGAGCTTGGCGAGGAGGTCGGGCTGGCAGCCGATGACGTCGAGTTGCTCGACTGCACGGGAGGCTGGCTGCATTACCGCCTGCCGCCGCAGTTCATGCGCAACCGCAAGAACCCGAACTTCGTCGGCCAGAAGCAGAAGTGGTTCCTGCTGCGTCTGGTGAGCAACGATGAGCGGGTGCGGGTCGATGCGCACCCTTCACCGGAATTCGACCAGTGGCGCTGGGTTTCGTACTGGTACCCGCTCGGCCAGATCGTCGCATTCAAGCGTGAAGTCTATCGCCGTGCGTTGTGGGAGCTCGCTCCGCGCCACGGCCGGCTCGTGCGCAATGGGCGCTGAGGCAGCACCGCACACGATGCTGAAATCGCTGCGCCGGGTGGCGCAGGAAGTGTTCGGTGCGGTCGATCTGGCCGAGGCACTGGCGATCATCGTGCGCCGGGTGCGCGAGACGATGCAGACCGAGGTGTGTTCGGTCTACATTCACGATCCGGGCACCGATCGCTACGTGTTCATGGCCACCGAGGGACTGAACAAGGCGCTCGAAGGTCGCTTCAGCCTGGCGCTGGACGAGGGTCTGATCGGATTCGTCGCGCGCCGCGCGGAGCCGCTGAACCTCGAAGACGCCGAGGCGCATCCGGACTTCAAGTTCATCGAAGGTTCCGGCGAGGAAGTATTCAAGTCCTTCCTTGGCGTACCGATCATCCACCATCGGCAGGTCGTCGGCGTACTGGTGGTGCAGCAGCGTGAGCGACGCCGTTTCGACGAGGAAGAGGAAGCCTTCCTGATCACCCTGTCGGCACAGCTTGCAGGGATGATCGCGCACGCCGGTGCCGCACGCAGTGTTCGCCGTGATGCGCGCAACCTGGCTGCACGCGCCACCGAGTTTGCGGGCGTGGCTGGTTCGCCGGGAATCGCGGTCGGTCGGGTGGTGGTGGTTTCGCCGCCTGCGGACATGAGGGCGGTGCCGAGCCGGGAATGTGCGGATCCACAAGCCGAGGTGCGGCTGTTCCGGCACGCGATCGCCGCCGTGCGTTCAGAAGTGCTGGCAATACGCGCAGACCTGAGTACCCGCGTGCGGCCGGAGGAAATCGCGCTGTTCGACGCCTACGTGATGCTGCTCGACGACCGCACGCTTGGCGGTGAGGTCATCGAAGCGATCCGCGCCGGGCAGTGGGCCCAGGGTGCGCTGAGCCAGGTGGTGCTGGCGCATGTGCGCACCTTCGAACTGATGGAGGACCCGTACCTGCGCGATCGTGCCACGGACCTGCGCGATCTGGGGCGGCGCGTGCTGGCGCACCTGCAGGCCGGGGAGCGCAACACGGTCGACTACCCGGAGCGAACGGTGCTGGTGGGCGAGGAGATTCCCGCATCGCTGCTTGCGGAGGTACCCGAGGCGCGCCTCGCCGGGATCGTCTCGGTGTCGGGTTCCGGCAATTCGCATACCGCGATACTCGCGCGCGCGATGGCGGTCCCCTGCGTGCTGGGTGCGGTCGATCTGCCGTTTGCGGAGATCGACGGCGCCGGGATCGTCGTCGATGGTCATGCAGGGCGGGTGTTGATCGATCCCCCGCCTGAGCTGCTGCAGCAGTACCTGGCGGTGATGGAGGCCGAACGCGCGCTGACCCGCGAGTTTGAAAGCATGCTCGACCTGCCGTGCCAGTTGAGCGATGGGCATCCGGTGCGGCTGTTCGTGAATACCGGCTTCGACTCGAAGCTGATGCGTACGCTCGGGCGAGGCGCCGAGGGTGTGGGGCTCTACCGCACGGAGATCCCGTTCCTGTTGCGCGAACGCTTTCCGACCGAGGAAGAGCAGCGCCTGATCTACCGCGAACAACTCGAGGCCTTTGCACCACGGTCGGTGACGATGCGCACACTGGACATCGGTGGCGACAAGGCGTTGCCGTACTTCCCGATCGAGGAGGCAAACCCGTTTCTGGGTTGGCGTGGCATCCGTGTGACGCTGGATCACCCGGAGATTTTTCTCGCGCAGGTGCGCGCGATGCTGAAAGCCAGTGCCGGCCTCGACAATCTGCGCGTGATGTTGCCGATGATCAGCAACACACAGGAACTCGACGATGCACTCGCCCTGCTGGCGCGGGCGCACGCGGAGATCGTCGAGGAAGGCTGGGCAGTGGTCGCACCGCAGGTCGGCGTGATGGTCGAGGTGCCGGCCGCCGTATACCAGGCCGCCGATCTCGCGCGGCGAGTGGATTTCCTGTCGGTCGGGAGCAACGATCTCACCCAGTACCTGCTGGCGGTGGACCGCAACAACGCGCGTGTCGCAGCGCTCTATCACCCGTTCCACCCCGCGGTGCTGCAGGCACTGGCATACGTCGTCGTGGCCGGCCATGCGGCCGGTCGCCCGGTCGGGATCTGCGGGGAGCTTGCCGGCGATCCCGGCGCTGCCCTGCTGCTGGTTGCGATGGGCTATGACACGCTGTCGATGAACGCGACCAGCCTCGCACGTGTGAAGGCTGCGCTGCGCCGCTTCTCGCGCGCGGAGGCCGACGAGTTGCTTGCAACGGTGCTGTTGCTCGACGACGCGCAACGCATCCGCGTCACGGTCGAAGAGCGCTTGCGTGAGGGCGGCGTAGCGCTGCGCCTGCAGACGGCGCAGCCGGCAAGCTGAAGCCGACCCCGGTCCGGCGGCGGCGCGGGGTCGGCCTTCTCGGGTGCTTCAGGCCTGCAGCGACGCCAGCGCGTCGTTGAAGGTCTGGCTCGGGCGCATCACTGCCTCGACCCGGACCGGGTCGACCTTGTAGTAGCCACCGATGTCGGCCGCCTTGCCCTGCACCGCGGCCAGTTCCTGCACGATCCGGTCTTCGTTGCGCGTGAGCGTCTCGGCCAGCGGTTTGAAGCGGGTGGCCAGCGCGGCATCATCGGTCTGCTCGGCCAGTGCCTGCGCCCAGTACAGCGTGAGGTAGAAGTGGCTGCCGCGGTTGTCCAGCTCGCCGGTGCGCCGCCGTGGACTCTTGTCCTTTTCCAGCAGCTTGCCGGTAGCCGTATCCAGGGTCCTGGCGAGGATGCCGGCACGGGTGTTGCCGTCCTTGTGTCCCAGATCCTCGAGACTCACCGCGAGCGCCAGGAATTCTCCCAGCGAATCCCAGCGCAGGTGGTTTTCCTCCAGCAGTTGCTCCACATGCTTGGGTGCCGAGCCGCCCGCGCCTGTTTCGTACATGCCTCCGCCGGCCATCAGCGGCACGATCGACAGCATCTTGGCACTGGTGCCCAGCTCCATGATCGGGAACAGGTCGGTCAGGTAGTCACGCAGGATGTTGCCGGTGGCGCTGATCGTGTCCAGGCCACGAATGACGCGCTCCAGCGTGTAGCGCATGGCACGCACCTGGCTCATGATCTGGATGTCGAGGCCAGTGGTGTCGTGTTCACGCAGATAGGTCCGGACCTTGGTGATCAGCTGGTTCTCGTGCGGGCGGTACGGGTCGAGCCAGAACACCACCGGCATGCCCGACTGGCGTGCGCGCGTCACCGCGAGCTTGACCCAGTCGCGGATCGGGGCGTCCTTGACCTGGCACATGCGCCAGATGTCGCCGGCCTCGACGTTCTGGCCCATCAGGACTTCGCCGGTATCCAGGTCGGTGATGTTGGCGACGCCGTCCTCGGGAATCTCGAAGGTCTTGTCGTGGCTGCCGTATTCCTCGGCCTGCTGCGCCATCAGACCGACGTTGGGCACGGTCCCCATCGTGCGCGGATCAAAGGCTCCATGCCATTTGCAGAAATTGAGCATCTCCTGGTAGATGCGCGCGAATGTGCTCTCGGGCATCACTGCCTTGACGTCCTTCAGGCGCCCGTCGGCGCCGTACATCTTGCCGCCGTTCCTGATCATCGCCGGCATCGACGCGTCGACGATCACGTCGCTGGGTGAATGGAAGTTCGTGATGCCCTTGTCGGAATCCACCATGGCCAGCTCGGGGCGGTGCGCATGGCAGGCGTGGATGTCGGCGCGGATCTCGTCCTGTACGCTCTTCGGCAGCACGGCGATCTTGTTGTAGAGGTCGACCATGCCGTTGTTCACGTTCACGCCGAGTTCATCGAGCACCTTGGCGTGCTTGGCGAACGCGTCCTTGTAGAACATGCGCACGCAGTGGCCGAACACGATCGGGTGCGATACCTTCATCATCGTCGCCTTGACGTGCAGCGAGAACATCACGCCCGTCTTGTACGCGTCGTCGATCTGCCTTTCGTAGAACTCGAGCAGCTTTTTCTTGCTCATGAACATCGAGTCGATGACTTCGCGATCCTGCAGTGCGACCTTGGGCTTGAGCACGATGGTCTTGCCGCTCTTCGTGATCAGCTCCATTTTCACGTTGCGGGCACGGTCCAGCGTCATCGATTTCTCGCCGCTGTAGAAATCGCCATCCATCATGTGCGAGACGTGGCTGCGCGATGCCTGGCTCCACTCGGCCATCTGGTGCGGATGCTTGCGGGCGTACTCCTTCACGGCCTTCGGTGCGCGGCGGTCGGAGTTGCCCTGGCGCAGCACCGGGTTGACGGCACTGCCTATGCAGCGGTTGTAGCGTGCGCGAATGTCCTTTTCGTCGTCCGTCTGCGGGTTTTCCGGAAAATCGGGGATCCTGTACCCCTTTTCCTGCAGCTCGGCGATGGCCTCCTTGAGCTGTGCCACCGAGGCGCTGATGTTGGGCAGCTTGATGATGTTGGCTTCGGGCCTGAGGCTAAGCTCTCCCAGCGCTGCGAGATTGTCCGGCACCCGCTGTGTTTCGGTCAGCCGCTCGGGAAACTGCGCCAGGATGCGCCCGGCCACCGAGATATCGCTGCTTTCGACCGTGACGCCGGCTACGCCTGCAAAGGCGCTCAGGATCGGCAGCAACGAAGCCGTGGCCAGTGCCGGCGCTTCGTCGGTCAGGGTGTAGATGATGGTCGACGGCGTAGGGCTCATGGCAGGTATTCCTTGTACAGAGGTTGAACTCGGCGAGGGGGCTGCGCATCGATGGATGCGAGGCGACCCGATAGCCGCTTGGTGCAGGCGTTCAGCCTGCCGTCCGACTGCGCATGTTAAGCGCTGCACGCGAGGACGCAAACAGGCGTTGACGGGGGTTGACCGCTCGCCTGCTTCGGCTTGCCACTCGCGTGCACAAGGTCGAAGATGAAGGAATTCCGTACATGGCCCCGAAAACGAGCCTGTCAGCCGACCCCATCGCGCGGACGGTCCCGGTGTCACTGCTGCAGGCAGGCTGATGATACGAGGAGCATGATGATGAGCAATGACGACAAGAAACTGACCACGGTGGCCGGATGCCCGGTCATCGACAACCAGAACGTGATGACGGCCGGCAAGCGGGGCCCGCAGTTGCTGCAGGACGTCTGGTTTCTGGAAAAACTCGCGCATTTCGATCGCGAGGTGATCCCCGAGCGCCGCATGCACGCCAAGGGCTCAGGGGCCTACGGCACCTTTACGGTCACCCAAGACATCACGCAATACACCCGCGCAAGGCTGTTCGGCCAGATTGGCAGGAAAACCGATCTCTTCGTGCGCTTCTCGACGGTTGCGGGTGAGCGCGGTGCAGCGGATGCGGAGCGCGATATCCGTGGTTTCGCCATCAAGTTCTATACCGAGGAGGGGAACTGGGATCTGGCCGGCAACAATACACCGGTATTCTTCCTGCGTGACCCGCTGAAATTTCCCGACCTGAACCACGCGGTCAAGCGCGATCCGCGCACCAACCTGCGCAGCGCGAGGAACAACTGGGATTTCTGGACACTGTTGCCGGAGGCGCTGCACCAGGTGACCATCGTCATGTCCGACCGTGGCATCCCGGCCAGCTACCGCCACATGCACGGTTTCGGCTCGCATACCTTCAGCTTCATCAACGCCAGGAACGAGCGCTACTGGGTCAAGTTCCATTTCAGGACCCAGCAGGGCATCAAGAACATGACCGATGCCGATGCCGAGGCGGCCGTCGGCAAGAACCGCGAGACGCATCAGCAGGATCTGTATGAAGCCATCGAACGCGGCGAGTTCCCGAAGTGGACGATGTATGTGCAGGTGATGCCGGAAACCGATGCGGAGAAGGTGCCCTACCATCCCTTCGACCTGAGCAAGGTATGGCCACACAAGGACTACCCGCTGATCGAAGTGGGTGTCATGGAGCTGAATCGCAATCCGGACAACTATTTTGCCGAAGTCGAGCAGGCAGCCTTCAATCCGGCCAACGTCGTCCCGGGCATTGGCTTCTCGCCCGACAAGATGCTGCAAGGCCGACTGTTTTCGTATGGCGATGCGCAGCGTTACCGGCTCGGTGTCAATCACGGCATGATTCCGGTCAATGCGGCTCGCTGCCCTGCACACAGCTATCACCGGGATGGTCTGATGCGCGTGGATGGCAACTTCGGCGGCACGCCGGGCTACGAGCCGAATAGCTACGGAGAGTGGCAGGAGCAGCCGGACTTCCGCGAGCCACCGCTGAAGATTGACGGCAGTGCCGATCACTGGAATTTCCGCGAGGATGACGACGATTACTACACCCAGCCGCGCGCGCTGTTTCGTCTGATGACGCCGGCACAGCAGCAGTTGCTGTTCGAGAACACGGCCCGTGCGATGGGTGATGCACCTGAAGCGATCAAGCGCCGCCATATCGCCAACTGCAGCAAGTGTGATCCTGCCTATGGCGAGGGTGTTGCCCGCGCATTGGGCATGGCGGCGAACTGATTACAAGTACCTGTCATGCTGGGTATCTTCAAGAGCAGGAGACTGGCAGCGGCAATACCATTCACCGTGCTCGATCGGGTTGGCCAGGCAGCTCGTCTGTGACTCAGCCCCGCCCCGGGGCATTTCTGAACAGGTTTGACATATTTAACTCGGCTCATTAAGATCCGGGTTATAGATTAAGACGGTTGATAAGCGATGCCGCATATCGGAACCGGCGTGGAATACGCCCTGCACTGCTTGCTCTGGCTGGCTGAATCCGGCGACCAGCAGCCCAGCAGCCGTGACCTGGCCGACATCCAAGGGGTTTCCCCCAGCTACGTGGCAAAAATTTTTTCCCGTTTGACAAAGGCCGGTGTTGTCACGTCCAGCGAAGGCATCCGGGGCGGCTACCGGCTGTCGCGCAGCCCGGAGAAGATCAGCGTGCTGGAGGTGACGGATGCCATTGAAGGCAACAATCCGTTATTCGATTGCAAGGAAATTCGTGGCGACTGCGCGTTGTTCGAAGACGGACAACCGGAATGGGCATGCAGCGGAGTCTGTGGAATTCACGCGGTCATGCTCAGGGCGGAAAAGGCCATGCGTGCCGAGTTGGCCAAAACCAGCCTGGCCTCGCTGGTCACCGGCATGGCCAAAAAGGGTATGCCGGAAACTTTCGGCAACGAGGCGCAGGTTTGGTTTGCCGGTCGACAGCAGTCGCGTGAATCTGCGCGGCTGGATGCCATGCAAAGCCAGCTGGCCAGGAGGCGGGCTAAAGGTGGACATGGCAAGGGACGAAAAGCGGCCGCTAACGGCTGATACCCGCCCTGGCCGAAGCTTCAAAACATTTACCTGAAGAACAACGGCATGACTGAACATAACAGCAAACGGATTTTTCTGGCCGGGGCGTCCGGCGCCATCGGACGCCTGCTGGCTCCCATGTTGCGAGCCCACGGCTGGACCGTATTGGGCACGACCCGTTCCGCCGCCAAGCTGCCTATGCTGCAAGAGCTGGGCATTGACGGCGTAGTGGCAGACGTTTTTGATGCGGACAAGCTGCGCGATATCGTCAGCGGGTTCAAACCCGACGTGGTGATCCACCAACTGACCGACTTGCCGCTGGGGTTGGACGAGAGTCAGATGGAAGCGGCCTTGGCACGCAACGCTCGTTTGCGCGATGAAGGAACACGCAATCTGGTAGCCGCGGCAGTTGCAGGCGGAGCCAAGCGCATGATCGCGCAGAGTATTGCCTTTGTTTACGACCAGAGCGAGCAGCCGCATCTGGAGGATGCCCCCCTGGTGCCCTCCAGCCACCCGCAGTTTGGCGAAACTGCAGACGCAGTGCGCAGCCTGGAGCGACAGGTAGTTGAAGCGCCACTGGAAGGTCTGGTGCTGCGCTACGGCTTGCTGTACGGTGAAGGAACCGGCTTTGATGCTGCCATTGCACCGTGTTCAGTGCATGTGGCTGCTGCTGCCAGAGCTGCCGAGCTGGCAGTTACCAAAGGTGAAACCGGCATTTACAACTGTGCTGATGATGACGGGACCGTCAGTATCAAAAAGGCACGACAGCAACTGGGCTGGGAGCCTGTATCCCGCTAAGGCCAGCCATCACAGCCAATTTTTTCAACAGGCAAGTCAGCAAGGTCTATCTTCTGGTTCTGTTGGCTTGTCGGGACAGCACTACACTAGTAATTTTGAGGTGTTTCATGAAAATCAAAAGCCTGATTGCTGCTGCAGCTGCAGCCCTCATTCTGCCCGTTGCTGTCAATGTGGCGGCACATGAATTTAATGCAGGCACAGTGATACCCAATTTTTCCGCTGACATCCCCAATATTCCGGGCAAGTCGCTGATTGCCGTAGAGGTTGAGTTTGCTCCTGGTCAGGAAGGCTCTCCACACACCCACGCGAACTCGGCGTTCATCTATGCCTATGTGGTTTCAGGGGCTATCGAATCCAAGGTGGATGACGAAGAAACCCGCGTTTACCACGCAGGTGATAGCTGGTCCGAGCGTCCTGGTGCCCTGCATTCCGTCAGCCGCAACGTAAGTAAAACCGAACCGGCCAAGCTGCTGGCCGTGTTTGTTGTCGATACCGATGACAAGGAGCTGGTTAAGCCCATGAAATAAGGCCGCAAAAAATGCGCTGTTGTCCCGGTTTGAAGCGCCGCCATGCATCCGGCAAGCTCAGTGCTGCAAGCGGAGTTGAACGCCGAGAAGGAAAAGGCGAAACAGCGCGAAGGGCGGGAACGCTGATGGCTTGTTTTTATCGAGATCTCTGATTCAACCGAACAGGCCTTTCACGCCGGTATGTCGCTCCATATCGGCCACCCTCGATTACAGCTATGCCCTAACCGAGTAATGGCTTGCAATGGCAATGCGATTCCATGCATTGATAATCACGGCAAGCCATTCGACAGCTGATATCTCTTCCTTGGAAAGCTCTGTTGCAGCCTGCTGGTAGATTGCATCGGGTAGCTGTTTGTCGGCAATCAGTGTAATCCGCTCGACCAGCTCCAGTGCGGCACGTTCTTTGGCACTGAAATAACCGGTCTCTTTCCATGCAGGCAATACCGCTACACGGTCAGCGGTTTCACCGCTGGCAAGTGCATCACGGGTATGCAGTCTGATACAGAAAGCGCACTGGTTGATTTGGGATGCCCGCAGGCGCAACAGATGTGACAAACCGGCGGCAATACCTGCGCGATCCAGCGCTGCAGAAGCCAGCCGGTCAAGCTCGACGACTGCCTGATACAACGCAGGTGCTGACTTGCCAAGATTGACTCTTTCGGTCATGTGATCTCCGATGTTCAATTGAGGTGAACTACTCTGCCTTCAGTCCTGCAGGCCGTAAACAGCACGGATGCCTTGCAGCAAGGCGCCCGTATCCATCGCATTATCTGGCTTGGATGCCCTGCAGTTGCTTGCGGATGGGGTCCGCAACAGAAAAATCAGAGATGCGTTCAACTGTCTTGCCGTCTTTGACCAGGATCAGCTCGGGCAGCTGGTGCACCGCAAACTGATGGAACAGCCGGTTGCTCTTGTCGATGGCTGCGGGGTGCTTCACCGCAAACTTGCCCAGGTACTCCGCCAGATCCTCGTCACCGGTCCACAAGCGGTTGATGACGCCCTGCCAGGCAATATCCTTATGCTCTTCAACCAGCTGATTGACGGCCTTTTGTGCTTGTACGCAGCTTTGTGCCGCTTCGGGGCGGGTTTCTGCCCAGTACCAATCACACCAGGTGGCGGTGAACAATAGTGCGTGGATCTTGCCGTCGTTCAGGTCGAGCGGGATATCCGCCGCCTTTTCTACCAGTACGTCGGAGTCCAGAATCTCGGCCTGCTGTCTTTGTGCTACCAGTGCCAGGGAGCTGTCGAGTACGGAGTCTGCTTCATGGCCTCGGTGGATCAGGTTCATATCCTTGTCGAACACCAGATGGTAGGGCGTGCCAATCAGGCGGAAGGCCTGGGCCAGGTCGCCACTGGCATCCAGTGCCATGGGCATGGTCAGGCCAAATTCCTTGACGGCTTCGTTAATGCTGCTGATGTCGTCGTTGATGCCGACGTTGACGGCAATCACCTGGATTTCATCACCGTAGGTTTGTTGTACATGCTCGAAGTGAGGCATTTGCTGGCGGCAAGGCTGACACCAGGTCGCCCAGAATTTCAAATAAACCGGCTTTTTGCCTTTGAAATCCGCCAAGCTGACCGGTTTGCCGGTCACCAGAGGAATCGGTTCGCGCAGCAGTTGCTCGGGCAGGTTGCTGGCCTGCGCACTACTGACTGCCATGAAAAGGGTCACGAAGCCCAGCATGATTCGCTTGAGATATGTGCGCATGACCGCTCCTCTTGCTATTGCTTATGCGACACCTAAATGGGCAGCAAAAGCCAAGCTATGGCCGTCAAATCTATTAACTCAGACCATGTTAGTCTGAATTATCAAGGCTTGCAATATTCAACTCGGGGCGGGGTTCTGTTCTTCCCGTGCTTCCGGCTGACGGCATCGCAGATCCGATGCGGAGCGGTCTGCCTGCGAGACAGCAACCGGCTGCGAGCCGGCATTGCCGGTGACGGGCTGAAGCGGCTATCGCAAAACATCATCACGCGCGTGGCAACGCCTTCGCATTGGGGGCGTGTGCTGCGGGGACGCGGCGTTCGAGCCCGCAGGGATCCATTTACGGCAGCCTCTGAAGCGGGACAAATGGCGAACAGCCGTCGTTGCCTCGATGGCTTTGCTGCAGTAGTTTGGACAAGCGGTTGACGGGCGTTGTCCAGAACGCCGAGCGGATGGCTGCATCGATTCGTTGCCGCGCGCTGTGCTTTCAATTTGCAAGAGGATCCGGTCATGGCAGACACCTGGCTTACGACGCTTCTCACCGACACGCCGCAGCAAGGCTTCGAGCTTGCGATCACGCTGAGCCGCCGCGGCGTCAAGTACACGCAACCGGATGCGGAGGTTCTGCACAAGCTTCGCCCGGTGTACGCCAACGATGCCGATGGGCTGACCGCGGCATCGCAGGTCATCGCGATCAATTTCCAGACGGTGGCTGCCGCCAACGACTATTGGCGCAAGTGAGCCCGGCAGGCACTCGTACGCGGTATTGTCGCGAGTGCTGTGTACAGTTCCGGGAGGTCGTGGCATCAGTCGTCGTGGGCGAGGCTGCGGATGATATAGTTGCCTGATTTCTCGTCGGGCTCGAGTTCCAGCAGCTTGCGCGCCTGCGCCTCTTCGAGCAGTTGCGCGAAGGTACGGAATCCGTGGTAGCGCTCGTTGAAGCCCGGATGACGGCGCTTCAGCGTCTGCTTGACCATCGATGCCCACACCTTGTCTTCCTGCCCGCGTTCCTCGAACAGGTCCTCGATGGTCGCCAGCACCAGATCGAAGGCTTCCTGGCGCTTTGCGTCGACGGGAGGCGTCTCCTGCTCCTTCGGCACGGCAGTGCTCTTTTTCGCTGCAGGACGTGCGCGGCGCTTCTGCTTTGCCTCGGGCTCGCGCACCAGGTCGTCGTAGTAGATGAATTCGTCGCAGCCCGATATCAGCAGGTCCGAGCTCGAGTTCTTCACGCCGACGCCGATCACGGTCTTGTTGTTCTCGCGCAGCTTTGCGACCAGCGGCGAGAAATCCGAATCGCCGCTGATGATCACGAACATGTCGACGTGTGATTTCGTGTAACAGAGGTCGAGTGCATCAACGACCATGCGGATATCGGCAGAGTTCTTGCCCGATTGCCGAACATGCGGAATCTCGATCAGTTCGAAGGCGGCTTCGTGCATCGCCTTCTTGAATTCCTTGTAGCGGTCCCAGTCGCAGTACGCCTTCTTGACCACGATATTGCCTTTCAGCAGCAGCCGTTCGAGCACTTTGCGGATGTCGAATGCGGAGTAGCGGGCATCACGCACGCCGAGTGCAACGTTCTCGAAGTCGCAGAAAAGCGCCATGTTGCGTGTGTTCGGGCGATCGCTCACGCTTGGTCTCCGGTCGTGTGTCTGCCTTGCAGCCGGGAGGCTTGCGGGTATATTACGGGCAGGAGCCAGCGGGAGACACCACCATGCTCAAAAACATCGACCTGAGCCGCTACGTAGTGCAGCACCCGATCAAGATCCGTCCGGATGCGAATCTGTTCGATGCGGTCGACCTGATCGTCACACACAGGATTTCCGGTCTGTGCGTGGTGGACGCCGACGACCGCCTGATTGGCGTGCTTTCCGAGATGGACTGCCTGCGCGGGGTGTTCAGCGCAACCTACAACGATTCGGGCGTGGGCAGCGTTGCCGAGTTCATGACGACGCGCAACCTGTAAGCGCGCGCGATAAATCGGCGGCCTACGCGCGATAAATCGGGGGCTATGGAATTTCGCGAGGCGCAACGAAATTGTCGCAGGCGCAACAACAGTTGCGGCGGCGGGTCGGTGCTGGCCGCGCCGGGAAAACGAAACCGGCACCAATCACCGCGCCCAGGACGTGCGCCGGCCATGCCACCCCACCGAAGTCCAGCGCAATGCTGGCGAACACGACTTGAAGTGCGACCCACAGAGCGATGAACGGTGCGTAGATCGAGCGCGGAAACAGTGCCAAGTGCGCGGCCATGACGGCCGCCACGGCGCCGCTGGCGCCGATGACGGGGCGCGCCATCAATGCAGCTGACGCACAGTTGGTCAGTATCCCGGCGAGCAGGAATAGAAACGAGAACTTCCACCAGCCGAGCGCACGAACGACACGCGGGCCGAACATGCCCAGCGCGAACACGTTGGTCGCTAGGTGCGCTGGACCGGCGTGGAGAACTGGCGATGAGCCCATAATTGTTGCAGCTGCAACAACGAATGCTTGCGATAGCACTGCAACGACTCGAATCCGAAACCAATGGCTACCCACAGCAGGTCGACAGCACAATAAACTCAGACTGCCATCGAGCGCGGGTGGCTTGTGCCACTCTCGTGCCACCGGGGCGTTAATCCGGCTCGACGTAGAGGCTCCACCGGGTGATCAGGTCGGTCAGCC